>JAJZJN010000024.1 GCA_021851165.1 Actinomycetes bacterium | reverse complement strand
CAGGGCCGCCGGTACCGGCGGCGGGTTCGGGCGGATCCTGCGGGCCATCATTGCCTCCCGGGACGCCACCAGCGCTGTCGTGGCCGATGGTTGCCACCTGCTCGGCGTGCAGCGAAACGTGCTGACGGGACTCCTTGCAGGCGTCCATGTAGGCCATGATCGTGCACTGTTCCATGCCGCCATGGCCTTCGACGAGCGATCCCAGGCTCTCGCCGTCCAGCTGTCAGCCCAGCGGGGCCAACTGGCCGAGCTGGCGAGAGAGGATCCTCTCACGGGCACCGCGAACCGGCGTGGCTTCTACGAGGAGATGACGGCTCTCGTCACCCAGCGGCGGCGGCGCAAGAGCGGCGAGCTGGCCCTGTTCTTCGTAGACCTCGATCACTTCAAGGAGCTCAACGATGCCCACGGGCACCAGGTCGGCGACGAGGTGCTGAAGGTCGTCGCCGAGCGCCTCAGGGACACCGCGCGTCCGACGGACCTCGTGGCTCGACTGGGAGGAGACGAGTTCGTGGTTGTCATGAACAACCTCCCCGATGACTTGGGACGCCTGGACGACCTTGCAGGGCGTCTCCTCGACGCCGTCAGGGCCCCGGTGATCGCCTTCGGCCACACCGTGACGCTCACTGCCAGCGTTGGGGTGGCCAAGGCTCCCGAACGGCTGTCGGATCCCGACATGCTCGTGAACGCGGCGGACAATGCCATGTACACAGCCAAGGCCAACGGACGCGACACGTACTCGGTGGCTCTCGACGACCAGACCGAGACCGACAATCCCTGGTCTTCGGAGGCGGACGCCACTGCGATACGACAAGCAAATTCCGCAGAACAGCCACCGGCGCGATAGCGTTGCACGCGTGGTTGGGGGGTAGTAGGTAGCGGGGAGGCCGATGACTGAGATGAGCAGGGGGGCGCTGCCCGAAGCGGGGACGGGCGATTGGCGCGCCGTGATAGAGCGTCATGTCGATGGGCGCTACGCCCGGGCCCTCGAGGCGTTCGCGCCGGGAAGTGACGAGCTGCGCGGGGTTATAGCGGCCACTATCGAGCCCCGGATCAGCGACATTCTCGCCTACGCCCGCACCCGAAGCCAGTCTGGGAGCGAGCAGGAGCGCGCCAGCACCCGGGCCGTCACCGAGTGGGAGCAGAACACCAACGCCACACGCGGGCTCCAGCTCGTGTTGCGCTGGATAGCCACAGGCCAGCTCCCGACAAAGGCCGACATCGACGGCATCGCAGTGGTGGGCAGGCGTGCGGCCACGATCACGGGCGAGATCAGCAGGATTATCCTCGCCTGCCTGGCCTGGCGGGATGGGGCTGAGGCGGTCGCGCGCGAGGCAGCCGCGCAGTACGGCGCACCCCCACAGATCATCTCCGGCATCGTCGAGGGGATCAACCTCGCCTACGAGCGCGCCATGGTTGCCATAGCCAAGGAGTTCGACGAGCAGGTCGCAGTGGAGCGGGCGGAGCACGAGGCCGCTCAGGCGTTGCAGACGCAGTCGCTGCTCATGGATCCGGCAACCGGTCTGAAGAACCGCCGTGCTTTCCTCGACCTGCTGGGTGCCTACCTCCTCGACCGCCGCAGGAACAGCGGTGGGGACTGCGTGGCCCTGTTCCTGCTAGGCGTGACCGAGCTTTCACGCCTACGCGTCGAGCTTGGCGAGGGAGCCCTGACCGAAGTGATCGGAGCTGTCGCTGGACGCCTGGCTCGTCTCGGAAGACCGATGGACGTGATCGCCCGGATGGACACCGACCGTTTCGCGATGCTGTGCACAGGCCTTCCGGCAACGGACGCCGAGGCTGTCACCGCTCGAATCGGTGCACGCATCATGGGAGCTCTTGCCAAGCCGGTCGGAACCACGAGCCGGACCGCAGAGGTCGCGACGTCTATCGGATCGGCCTGGAGCAATCATCGCAGGATCGAGGCGGACACCCTCTTGAAACGCGCTCAGGAAGCTCTCGACCGTGCGATAGCCGATGGCCCAGGAGCGCACCATGTCCTGCATGCATGAGCAGTTGACGACACGCCGTGGTCGTGTTGCACAGCTCGATCTCCCACCAGTTGCGAGACAGCGGAATGTCCTACCTGACCACGACTCCAATGGACTGGCTCAGACCTCCAGCTGACGAGACAGCCGGCAGGGGGGGCAAACCCGTGCTTTGCGGTCCCGGCACTGTGCTCGTACCCGGCACTGTGCTCGTACCCGGCACTGTGCTCGTACCGGCAACGGCCGGCAAGGAATTGTGCGCCGCTCGAGCCGGTACTGCTCGCACCGCAGTCCCGGACATCTCGCCAGCAGCGCTACTGGACGTCAGCGCAAGTACTGATCCTCCTACGAGCGTTGCCGAGCAAATTGCCACCCCGCAGGCT
The DNA here is from genome assembly GCA_021851165.1 of Actinomycetes bacterium. Lineage (GTDB taxonomy): Bacteria > Actinomycetota > Acidimicrobiia > Acidimicrobiales > JAJZJN01 > JAJZJN01. The sequence continues at coordinate 24,076 of JAJZJN010000024.1, read as the reverse complement.
ACGACTCGCTTCCATGCCATCAGATGCCGGTCGGAGAGGCGGTGAGATCCCCGTGAGACCACGCCTGGTTCCACGGGTCCGACCCCTGTCTCGAGCGCCCAACCGAACCTCGCCATCACTTGCCGTATCGGCGGACAGCAGGGCAACCTTTAGCCGCTCTCGATCGATCGGCGCCTCGCGCAGGCACGCGGCCATGAGGGTCGGAGGGCTCGTGACGCTGTGGCTTGCCGGACTGCCATTACTCAGCTCCTGCGCCAGCGCCTCTACCACCAGGGACCACGGCAGCACCTCGAGCACGCCACAGACGGCACTCCGCAACCGCTACGAGGCGATAGTCGAGACAGGTGATCGGCAGCTTTCCAACCTGTCGTTTCGGCTGTCTGCCGACGCTGCCAACGTCCATGCCGTCAATGCCGACTTTGCTCGAGCCGAGAAGGTCTTCGATGAAACCGCTACCTCAATCCAGGCCATCCAGTTCCCCGCCGACATGGGCTCGGCTGTCCAGGCGATGGTGAGCGGCCTGCGAGCACTCGGTAGCACATGCGCCGAAGGCGCCCTGGCGTCGACACCTGCACAGTTCCACTCGATACAAGTCACGGTAGGCAACGCCGAAGCTGCAGAGTTCAAAGCCGAGCACAGGGTGAACCGCTTCCTGGGGATAAGCCACATCCCCAGCGCTCCTGCTGGATAAACGCCTGCCCGGACCGACTAGAACAGGCAGGGTGAGCCAAGCGGCCCTTCTCCCACCCGACAGCCGTGAATGCAAGGACACCCCCCCCAGGGGAATCCGGCTTCGCTACATGCCGGGTCTCGACGGCGTGCGCGCCATGGCAGTCCTGGCAGTCATCGCCTTTCACTCCGGGTTCTCGTGGCTTCCCGGAGGCTTCTACGGAGTTGACGCTTTCTTTGCGCTGTCCGGCTACCTGATCACCTCGCTTCTCGTAGCGCAATGGCAGCGGGATGGCACGATCTCCCTGGGGTCGTTCTGGGCCCGCCGGGCGCGCCGGCTGCTCCCCGCTCTGTTCGTCATGCTCGCCGGGGTCGGAGTGCTCGCGCTCGTCTGGCCCAGTGCTCTTGACAGCCCCGGCCTGCGCCTCGACACCCTAGCGACGCTGTTCTACGTTGCCAACTGGCACTTCATCCTTGTCCATGCAAACTACTTCTATGCCACCGGACAGCCCTCGCCCCTGCTTCACACATGGAGCCTCGCCATCGAGGAGCAGTTCTACCTGGTCTGGCCAGTTGTGCTTCTAGGCGTTCTCGTCGGATGGCGGCGCCGTCCCCTTGCCTACGGCCAAGAAGCGGAGAGGGCAGCCCGGGACCGCCGGCGGCTGGTCCTGCTCGGCTGGATCTGCATAGCGGGTGCCTTGGCATCGGCAGCTGAGATGGCGCTGATCACACATGCCGGAGGCGATCCCACCCGCGCCTACTACGGCACGGACACGCGTGCGCAGAGCCTTCTCGTAGGGGCAGCTGTAGCCGTTGGTCTCTGGCTGTACCAGCCAGGGCAATCCAAGCGGGGACGGGTCCTTCTTGCTTGGACGGGCGTAGCAGGAGTGCTCGGCACAGCAGCCATATGGGCACTGGTACCCGAGAGCTCGACGCTTGCATTTCACGGCGGCTTCATGCTGTCGGCCATGGGAACCTCGTGCGTTGTCGCGTGCGTCTCCCAGGTCCCGTCGAGCGTTGTGTCGCAGATCCTGGCCTCGTGGCCGCTACGCACGTTGGGCAAGATCTCCTACGGCGTCTACCTCTGGTACTGGCCGACCCTGCTGGTGGTGAACGAAGCCCGCACGCATCTGTCGGGTTACAGCCTCTTCGGAGTGCGGCTGGTCGTGGTCATCGGCATTGCCACTCTCTCCTACGGGTTGCTCGAGATGCCCATACGGCGCGGCTCGCTCGAGCGGTGGGGGGCTGCACTCGCTGCTCCTCTCGGGGCAGCTGCCGTCGTGGCCACCGTATTCGCGACGACCGCCGTACTCGCGACACCTGCCTTGGCTGCTCCGGTGCTGCGTCCGAATGCCTTTTCCAACACGTCGGCGGAGCCGGTGGATGCTCCCCTCGCCGCCGTAGCCGGTGGCGGCGGCCCACGCCAGCCGGTCAAGGTTCTCCTGGTGGGTGATTCGATCGCCGGCACTCTCGGGGTGGGAATGCAGCAGGTCCAATCCGCATACGACGTGGAATTGGTCAACGAAGGCCACCCAGGCTGCTCACTCGGTGCGGGAAGCCTCTTCAAAGTCCTCTGGTACACGCTGCCTCCGGGCCCTCCCTGCTCGGGCGGCACGCCTACGCATCTGCTCGCGGCCTGGAGGAGTTGGGTGGACAGGTTCAACCCCGATGTGTCCATCTACGTGGCTCGCACCGATCTGTTCGACCAATCCATCGACGGGCGCTTCGAGCACGTAGGCGAACCCGCATACGACACCCTGCTCGCCAGGGATTTGCAAAGAGGGGTCGACGTGCTGTCATCGCGCGGCGGGAAAGTGGTCCTGCTCGACGGGATCCACTACGACAGCGGCAAACAGCCCGACGGCGCCGGATGGCCTGAGGACAATCCCAGCCGCGTCGTGGCCTACGACAAGATCCTGTCCCAGGTGGCAAAGCGCAATCCCCGAACAGTCACCCTCGTCGACATATCGAAGCTGGTCTCGCCCCATGGCAGCTTTGCCACCCGGGTGGCCGGCGTGCCCCTGCGTTGCGGGGACGGCGTGCACTTCACCGTGTCTGGCGGTAGATGGCTCGGTACCCGGTTGCTCGCGCGGATCGCGGATCTGGGAGCATCACATCTCCTGACAAGCCCGTCGGGATCATGGCCGGACTACCACGTCTCGGCCCCGTCATGGTTCTCGAAGCTGCCCTGCGGGCAGTAAAGGCACGCTCGCGTCCAGCCGCCTCCACACTGGCACCCATCCCCACACTGGCACCCATCCCCATCGGGGCCTGCATCAGGGGAAAGCGGCCATGCCGACCACCGGCCCCCAGGCGGACCCCAGGTGCGCCGCGGGCAGGGATCCGAAGAACCCGGCGTCGCCGAAGGCATATACCGCCCCGTCGGAGCTCACCAGCCAGTAGCCGTGACCATCGGGCGTGGAGGCGATGCCGACTACCGGGTGCGACAACGACAGGTCGGAGGGTGCGGGGGAACCATAGGAGGCCGCGGTGCCGAAGGGGTACACCTTCCCGTCGGAGCTCACCAGCCAGTAGCCATGGCCCCCTGGCGTCGGGGCTATGCCGACTACCGGCGAGGTGAGGCCTTCCCTCTTTCCAGCGAGCGACCCATGCGATGTCGCGTCGCCGAAGGCATGCACCGCCCCGTCGGAGCTCACCAGCCAGTAGCCGTGACCATCGGGCGTGGGGGCTATACCGACTACGGAGCGGACGCCTGCCTTCGCAGGGTCAACCGGACCGAAATAGCCCGCGTCGCCGAACCTGTACACGAATCCGTCTGAGCTCACCAGCCAGTAGCCGTGACCATCGGGCGTGGGGGCGATGCCGACTACCGGCCCGAAACGTGGCACGTGTGACCCTGGGATCGAACCGAAGAAGCGGGCAGTACCGAACGAGAAGACACCTCCGTCAGCACCGGCCAGCCAGTAGCCATGGCCCCCTGGCGTCGGGGCGATGCCGACTACCGGCGCTGCCGGCACCACCCCGATGCCAGGGAGAGAGCCACTGTGCATCGCGGCACCGAACGCGTAGACACGGCCCTGCGAGCTGGCCAGCCAGTAGCCACCCGGTGTAGGCACCACCGTGTTGGAGGACGGTGACGAGGGCCCGGGACCAGCTGCGTTGGTTGCCCGGACCACGAAGGTGTAGCCGGTCCCGTCCGCCAGGCCTCGTACCACGGCAACCGAGCTGCCACCTGGGACCGTGACGCTCGCGCCGCCGGGCATCGCAGTGACGGTGTACGACTCTACCGGCCCGCCACCGAGATCGGATGGTGCCTTCCACCGGACGATCGCTGCGTCCTGGGTTCCCTTGGCATCGACTGAGCTGGGCGCCCCCGGCTCGCTCACGCCGCCGTCGGTAGTCGCTATCACCTCCAGGCGCGCTGTGGCAAAGCAGTCCGACGCGCTCGGGCACGACACCGAACGCGCACCGGCGCTCGAGCGCTGTGCATACCAAGTCAGCCCGCCATCTGTCGTGACCACCGTGCCTAGCGCCGGCAACGCGACCATGCAGTCCTCGACGCTCGAGCATGACACGCCGACTTCCGAGGGCGGCGCGCCGCAAGCGATGCACTCGTACGATGGAACCCCGACGACGTCAGTCACGCCCTGGAAGGTCCTGCCTCCGTTCGATGTCCTGAAGATCGCACCATCTATGTCGGCCACGCACACAGTGGTGCTCGGACATGACAGAGCGGAATATGCTGCACCGAAGAATTTGAACGGGTAACCGGGACCGAATGACGGCGCGGAGAGGTCAACCGACCAGGTGAGGCCACCATCTGTGGAAGACAGCATGGCGAGCAGCGGCAGCCCGAAGGGATAAGGGCTGGCCGAAGGTGGCGGGCCACCGCCAACAGCCATGCAATCGGCTCCCGACACGCACGACACCGCACCTGCATACGTCACACCTGTGGGGAGCGACACGAGTTGCCAGCTGGCCCCGGCATCGTTGCTGGCCAGGATCACGGCCTGTCCGGACACTGTGGTGCCCGTGGCGACACATGTCGCGGTGCCGGCGCACGAGACATACCCCAGGCCGGACAGGCCGGCAGGGAGGGGAACCGGCTGCAGGGAAGTCCCACCTATCGACCCGGCATAGGCGAGCGCCACAGATCCTGCCGGGGCCGGAGTGGGTCCAGTGGAACCAACTGCTATGCACCTGGTTGCAACCGGGCACGACACCGCCGTCAGGTACGCTGCCCCCGTCAGGGACTCACCGGAAACTCCTGACGGCTCGGGCAAGGAAACCTGCATAGGCTGCCACGACCCACCAGCATCCTGGGTGCTCAGAGCGGTGAGGCCTCCCACTGCCATGCACTGCGAGATCGTCGGGCACGATATGCCCTTCAGCCCGTAGGTGCCAGGCACCCTGCCCGCCAATGCCCAGGTGCCGCCGCCATTCCCCGACTCGAGGATCGCGGGCCCGTCGCCGCTGGCTCCGACCGCGGTGCACAGCGAGGTGGTCGGACACGACACGCCGGAGATGTGTGTCACGACCGGCGGCACCGCCGGGAGGCTCCACGTCTCTCCCCCGTCCGAGGTGACGCCCAGTATGTCGAGAACCGCCGCTACGCAGCGCCCCGCCGACAGGCAGGACACCGCGTTGACCCCGGAGGCACCTGGGAAATAAAAGCCTGATGAGCTGAGCAGGTAGCCCTTCGCAGTGCTCCATGTCGCACCACCGTCCGAGGTGTCGACAATCGAGGATCCCACCGCGGTGCAGCTCGACTCCGAGATGCACGATACAGATGCCAGAAAGCCCCCTCGCGTTTGGGCGGACCAGCTCTGTCCATTGTCTGCAGTTGAGAGGATCGATGACACCTGGTCATCGAAGGGAGGGAACGGCCCTGTCGGACCCCCACCTTGGCCGATGGCGAAACAGCTGCCGGCCACCGGGCACGACACCGATGACAGCGCGGAGACTGCAGGCACGCCAGGTTGCTCGCTCCAGACCTGCCCGCTGTCGGTGCTCACGAGCACGATCCCTTCGGTCATATAGCTCGGGGGCCCAACGGCGATCGACCCGACCACCATGCATGTCGTGGCCGCTGCGCATGACACGGAGTCGAGCTGCAGCTGGAGCTGCCCGTTGAACTGACCTTGGACCGACAACCCCCCACCGAGACCGGCGGGAAGCGGGTCGATGCCCCATGTGGCTCCACCGTTGTCGCTCGATGCAATGATCGTTCCCCCGGTACCCACTGGGCTGTTGGTATTGGACGCTCCAAGTGCCACGCACAGCTCTGCACCCGAGCACGACACCGCAGACAGCGATTCGATCCCTCCGACAACCGACCCGGGCGACCAGCTCGCGCCCCCGTCGGCAGTGACCATGACCGTCGCGAGCCCCGTGGGCCCTTCCCCACCTACCGCCACGCATTGCTCTGCGCTCACGCATGAGACCGCCGAAAGCGAACCGGGGTAGACGAGGCTGCGTTGCCAACCCGGCCCTGACACCGGGGCAGCCGAGGACGCAGACAACCCGCCAGCCGGGGGCAGGGAAGCGGATCCGGTCGCACTGGAGAGCACCGTGGGCGCAAAGCCCGGAGCTCCGGTGGCAGACAGCAACGCAACCAGCAGGGCTACGCCTATGACAGCAGGCAATGCCAAGAGGGCCTGGGGGCGACCCCGCCCATGGCTCACGTCGCTACGACTATTGCCCATCTCGACCGCCCCCTTCCTCATGACCCACCACGTCACGCAGCAGGTCCGTTCCCCTCCGATTCCCAGCCCCGATTCCCAGCCCCGATTCCCAGCCCCGATCCGCGCTGCGAGCCTACTGCGCCGGCATGCCGGCTGGCGCTCAGCCAGAAACGCTGGCGCCCTGCCCACCTCGAGCCAGGCCTTCGTCTATGGCAACAGCCGGTGGCGCGACCCGGTCCACCGAATCGCTTCGCCCGCACCACCTGCACGACACCTCCAGGACCTCCTCGGAGATCACTTCCTCCGATTCGACGCGCAGATCTCCGCCGACGGAGTAGTGATGGAACGTCCGCGTGCGTCGGTCCGACAACACGTCGAAGCGCGTCAGGTTCCCACAGGCGTTGCACCGGTACCGGATCGGATCGTCACTTGGCATGCCACGACGTTAGCAATGCCGGGGATCAGCTATAGCCGGCTTCGGCCGTGGCCGCTTCCCGAGACACCCTCACGAGCGCGTCGAGCACGCCCTGGGCGTTGCCTTCGTCGATGGAGCGGCAGGCAATCTCCACCCCTGCGACCAGGTCGAGGGCCATGCCGGTGACAACCAGTGCCGCCGCGGCATTCAACACCGCTATGTCGCGCTTGGCCCCCGCCTCTCCGGCGAGCACGCGCCGCAGGGCAACGGCATTTTCACCGGCATCGCCTCCACGCAGATCCTCGATGCCTGCTCGGGGAAGACCGAGCGACGAGGCGTCGACCCTGTAGTGAAGAACCTCCCCACTCGCGCTTAGCTCGATCACCGACGATGGCCCTATGGTCGACAGCTCGTCCAGGCCCCCGGCTCCATGCACGACCATAGCCCGACGGGTCCCGTTGGCAGCGAGCACACCCAGCATCTTCTCCCCCATCGCGGGATCGCTCACTCCGAGCACCTGATAGCGCACCCTGGCAGGATTGGCCAGCGGGCCAAGGAAGTTGAACACGGTAGGTATACCAAGCTCGCGGCGCACAGGTGCCGCATGCCGCATGGCAGGGTGATATCTGGGAGCAAAGCAGAATCCCATCCCAGCCTCGGCTATGCAGCGCTCGACCCCCATCGGGCCGAGATCGATCACCACCCCGAGCGCTTCGAGAACATCGGCGGAGCCTGCCGCGGACGATGCCGCGCGCCCACCATGCTTGCAGATCCTCACACCCGCTCCGGCGGCTATGAATGCCGCTATGGTCGACACGTTCACCGTCCCGCTCCGGTCACCTCCAGTCCCGCAGGTGTCGAGCAGGTCACCCTCCGCCTCGACCACCTCGGAGTGGCTCAGCATCGAGCGCACCAGACCAGCCATCTCGTCGACCGTTTCGCCCTTTGCACGCAGAGCCGTCACGAAGGCTGCGATCTGTGCTGCGGTGGCCTCCCCGGACAGGACTTGCCCCAATGCAGCCGCTGCCCCTGCCGGCGGCAGGTCACCGCCGGACACCAGGCGCGCGAGCACACCCGGCCATCCACCGATCTCCTCGAAGCTCACCTCGCCCGAACCTGCTGCAACCACGGTCCTAGCCGTCCCTTCCGTCCCGCCTCTCCCTGCCGCCGTGTTGCCCCTGCCGTCCCGCCCGTCCCTTCCGGTTGCACGGGCTTCAATCCCACCACAGGTCGCCATCTAGAACCCCCCGGGCTATGAGACCGAGCTGGACCTCACTGGTACCCTCCACGATGGTGAGCTGCTTGGCGTCGCGGTACCACTGCTCCGTCGGGTGGTCCTCCATGTAACCGGCAGCCCCCAGGAGCTGCACGGCCAGCCCCGAAGCACGCACGGCAAGCTCGGTGGCGTGGTACTTGGCCATCGACAGGTAGGGCACCCACTGCCTGGTGAACCTGCCCTGATCGGCCAACCACGCGGCACGGTAAGTGAGCAGGCGCGCTGCTTCTATGTCGACGGCGCACCTCGCAATCTCCCACTGTATGCCTTGAAAGTCGGCAATCGTCATCCCGAATGCCCGGCGCTGCTTCACATACGACGTCGCGTACATGAGCGCCCCCTCGGCCAGGCCGAGCCCCCGGGCAGCCACCACCGGGCGCATGGCATTCAGCCCGAGCATCGCCAGCCTGAACCCTCCCACCTCGCCTATGACGTTCTCGGGTGGTACGCGCACCGAGTCGAGGAGGAGCTCGCCGGTGTCGACCCCGCGCACACCCATCTTCCGATCTGTGCGGCCGAGAGACACTCCTGGCCAGGCCCTCTCAACGATAAAAGCCGTCACGGAATCGTGCGCTCGGCTGGCCGGATCACCGGTCTTGGCGAAGATGGTGAACCAGTCGGCTTCGCTCACACCCGACATCCAGCACTTCGTGCCCGACAGCAGCCAGCCTCCAGGAAGGTCGGTATCCGGCACCGCCGTCGTCCTCATTCCCATCACGTCGCTTCCCGCCTGTGGCTCCGACAACCCGAAGGCAGCCCGCTGCGATCCCGCTGCTATCCCGGGCAGGTACCGGCGCCTCTGGTCGTCGGAGCCCGCGATCATCACCGGCCCCGTAGGAAGTCGGGTTAGCAGCAGCATCAGTGCGGCGGCGCTCGAGTAGCGGGCAACTTCTTCGATTGCGATACTCAGGCCAAGTACTCCCGCTCCTGATCCCCCGTACTCCTCGGGTATGCACAGCCCGAGCAGCCCTGCGTCACGGAAGGCATCGAAGATGTCCACCGGGTATTGCCCCGTCGTGTCGATCTCGCGCGCTCGCGGCGCCACCTTCTCCCTGGCGAGGCGCCGCACCGCAACGCGCAGCTCGTCCAGCTCGGGCGGGAGGTCGAAATCCACCCCCAGAGGCTAACCCAACCGAAGACCGGCCCTGCCAGCCATGGAGCTCCCCGATGGGTCGAGGCTTCCACGCTAGGCTCGCCTGCGTGGAAGAGGCCGCCGTCGAGGTAACCGACCTCGTGAAGCGCTATGGAGACCTCGATGCCGTGCGTGGCATCAGCTTCACGGTCGCCGCCGGTGAGACATTCGGCTTCCTCGGCCCCAATGGCGCCGGCAAGTCCACTACCATCTCGATGCTGTGCACGCTGCTGCGCCCCACCTCCGGAACAGCACGTGTAGCGGGCTTCGACGTGGTCGCCGAGCGCTCGGAGGTGCGCAGGCACATCGGCCTGGTGTTCCAGGACACGACGCTCGACGACTACCTGACCGCGGAGGAGAACCTCCGCTTCCACGCAGAGCTCTACGGCGTCCCACGAGCCCAGACCGCCGAGCGCCTGGGCGAGGTGCTGCGAATGGTGGGGCTGTGGGAGCGACGATCTGCGCTGGTGAGGACTTTCTCGGGCGGGATGAAACGTCGGCTCGAGATCGCCCGCGGCCTTCTGCACTCTCCCAGGGTGCTGTTCTTGGACGAACCCACGGTCGGGCTCGATCCCCAGACCCGTAGCCACATCTGGAACTACATAGACGACCTGCGCAAGCGCGAGACGATAACTATGTTCCTCACGACGCACTACATGGACGAAGCAGAGCACTGCGACCGGATCGCGATCATCGACGAGGGCCGCATAGTCATAATGGACACTCCGGCCAAGCTCAAGGCCAGTGTCGGACGTGACCGAGTGCGCCTGGAGACACCGGACACCGATGCCGCCATTGCAGCCCTTCGAGCGGTGTTCGACCTGGAGGCAACCCTCTCGGAAGGTGCGGTAACCGTCTACGTCCCCGGAGGGGAGTCCTTCGTCCCGCGCCTCTTCGCCGATCTCGGAGTTCCCATCTCGGCCATCAGCATCGCGCGCCCGACGCTCGACGACGTCTTCATGACCTACACCGGCCGGACCATCCGCGATGCAGAGGCGTCGTCGAACGAGCGCATGGCCTCCCAACCCTGGATCCGGGCAGCGAGGCGCAGGTGAGCGCTGGGCTCTCCCGAGTGGCCCCTGCACCCGTGCGAGTCGCAGGGGGACGATGGCAGGACGACCTACGCGCCGTCTCGATGGTGTGGAGACGCGAGCTGATCAGATTCAGCCGTAACCGCCTGCGTATCATCACCGCCCTGGTGCAACCGGTGCTTTTCCTCTTCGTGCTCGGCACTGGGCTGTCATCCATGGTCTCCAAAGGACTCCCCGCCGGCTCGGGCAACGTCAATTTCGAGACGTTCATGTTCCCCGGAGTAGTGGGCATGACGGTGCTCTTCACCGCCATCTTCTCTGCCGTGTCCATCGTGTGGGACAGGGAGTTCGGATTCCTGCGCGAGATGCTGGTCGCACCGGTGCGCAGGGGTGCCCTCGTCGTGGGCAAGTGCCTCGGCGGTGCCACCGTCGCCACCTCCCAGGCGCTGATCATGCTGGTGCTGGCCGGGCTGGTAGGTGTCCCGTACTCTCCGGTGCTGCTTGCAACGTTGGTGGGCGAGATGGCGCTGGCGGCCGTCGTCATCACCTCTCTCGGTATCGCCCTGGCTGCCCGCATGAGCCAGGTCGAATCGTTCCAGGTCGTCATGCAGATGGTGGTGCTACCTCTGTTCTTCCTCTCCGGCGCCCTGTTCCCGCTGAAGGCACTGCCCGCCTGGCTTGCCGTGCTAACGAGAGCCGACCCGCTCACCTACATCATCGACCCGATGCGCCGGGCGGTGTTCGAGCATGTCGCGGCCTCACCGAAGCTCGCGGCGGCCTTCGGTGCGAGAGGAGTCACCTGGGACGGATGGCGCGTGCCAATCGGAGTCGAACTGGGGCTCACCGCCGTGATCGGTGCCGTGCTGCTCACTATTGCGATAGCGACGTTCTCCCGCACGGATTGACCGCGGGAGCTGGCAGCGGCCAGCGGTAGGCTCAGGAGTTCAGGCGGACTTGCGGCGCTGGCGGTGGATCCGGCGACGCTCGCGCTCAGTGGTGCCACCCCACACGCCCTCACGTTCGCGACTCGTCAGGGCATGCTCCAGGCAAGCCTGGCGAACCGGGCAGATGGCGCAGATGGCCTTGGCCTCCTCCGCATCCGCGTCGTCGTCCGACGTCGGGTAGAAGACCAGGGGGTCTATTCCCCGGCATGCGGCATGCTTGCGCCAGCTGGCGCTCAGAGGGGCGGTCATCGGAACGTCACTTCCTTGTACGATTCTTCTTGTCGATACTGGTAAGGTTCAATGAATATCTGGTGTTTCCCGCCCTGTCCCACTGGCTAGGGACCATCCAGCCACCTGATAGAGCGGGCGGAACACATAGTATGGCGCGCCCGAAGCAGCCATGTCCAGACCATACGCAAGATTTCGCAGCGCTGACCATGCCTAGGGCAGCGCCGTACGGCCGAGCACAAGCGCACGGCATCGCACGGTCGCCCATGCCAACGGCGGGAACCCATGCCAACGGCGAGGCGGTGTGCACTCCCAGGGCCGGCCACTGCCGGATCAGGCGCGCAGGTCCCTGAGCAGCTCGGCTCGCACCTCGGCCGGCAACTCGGTCGCCTCGTTATAGGCAGGGTGTGCCACCGCTAGCGTGACGGGGCCCTGCTCGAAGAGATCCACCTGATGCCCTGTCAGGGTGAACCGCACGTAGTGGACGGCCGCAGTCACGTCCTCACGGGTGAGAGCGTCAGCATGGGCACCCTCGACCTGGCAACGCACGACATCTTCGGCGGCGGTGCCCAGACCCTCCCCGGCACCGGTAGGGCCGGCTTGGCCCAGACGCAGCTCCACGGACTTCTCGACGCCCACCAACCTCGGCAACCAATACCGCAGGTCGGCCTCGGTCGTGAGCTCTATGAAAAGTGTCGCTGACAGCTCGCCGGGCTCCGGTATCAGAGGGTTGTAGACATCGAGCTCGTGGAGTATGGCCTCGTCGGATAGCATCCGCTCGGCTCTGGCCATCTCCTGCACCTGGAACCTGACGGTGTCGCGATTCTCGAACACGAGTGTGATGATCGGTCCGACACCAACCCGCCGGCGCCTCTTCAGCGCGATTACGCGATCTCGCATGTCGTCACGCTCGCGCTCGTATGCACGCAGGTCATAGATGTCGTCGATGGTCAGCCGGCGCGACCCCGGCGCGCGCTCCGGAGCGTGTGTCATGCCGTCCCGTCCTCCTCGATGCCATATGCTCTCGCCACCAGCTGCATCGGATGCAACGGGCGCTTGCCGGTCTGCTCCAGGATTGCCCCGTTGGCCAGATGGCAGTCACCGCAAACCACCTCGTTGCCCGCCTTCTCGACCTCCCTCATGAGCGGGCCGGCAACCTTCAGGGCCATCTCGTAGTTGCGCGCCCTGTAACCCCAGGTCCCATCTATGCCCGAGCACTGCTGGACCATGTCGGCCTTGATCCCGGCCAGCTTCAGAAGATCCCTGCTCTTGAAGCCGATGCTCTGCGCTCTCAGGTGGCACGCCAGGTGGTAGGTGACCTCGGTGGGCACGGACCCGGATGCCACGGCAGGGAACTCGGTATCGATAGATGTCCCCTCGCCGCGATGCAGGCGCATTAGATACTCCGCCGGGTCGAAGGTATGCGCGGCGACATCCTCGGCGTCACGGGTTCCGAGGTAGAGGGGATAGTCATGACGCACTACATAGGCGCACGTCGGCTGGGCCACGACTATGTCGCTGCCTGCGCGCACCTCGTGAACCAGAGCTTCCACGTTGCGCCGAGCCGACTTCATGAAGTGCTCGACGTCACCCGAATGCAGCCACGGGGCCCCGCAGCAGCGCGTCCCCGCCGGCAGGCTGCATGCCACGTGGTTGTGCTCGTAGACCCTGACCAGGTCCTTGCCTATTGCTGGCTCCATGTACTCGATGAAGCACGTCGGGAACACCGTGACGCTTGCCTGGGGCGGATCGGCTTTCAGATAGCCTGCATGCTCGGCACGACGCCGCCGGAACCACGTCGTGAAGCGCTCCTTGGAGTACGGCGGGAGCATGCGCTCGGATGCCATCCCGGTCACCGCCTGCATGGCTCTGCGGGTCACGGAACCCGGCGTGCCGATCAGCTTGTCGACCAGCGGGGCCATTGCGCTCGACATGCGCCCTACCAGGTCCGTTCGGTTCATCACCTGATCCGTAAGACGCTGCTCCACGGGCAGCCCGTTCGCCTTGCGCACGGCCTTGGCGCGCATCATGAGGCGCGGGAAGTCAAGCTGCCATTCATGGGGAGGCACGTACGGGCATTTCAAATAGCACAGCTTGCACTGGTAGCACTCGTCGACTACCTGATCCTGCTCTGCGGTGGTCATGGCGCCGACATTTCCGTCACGGCTGTCTATGAATCCAAGCATGCTCGGAAACGAGGGGCACAGATTGAAGCACAGCCGGCAGCCGTGGCAGATGTCGAACACGCGGGTCATCTCATCGCGAAGGTCTCCCTCGTCGAGATATCCCGCATCGCTTGGTTTGTAAGCAGTGGACACAGCGACAGGCTAGGCCAACGGGCGGTATCCGGGGCCAACCGGCGGTATCCGGAGCCAACCGGCGGCATCCGGGGCTGGCGGTCCACCTGAGATTGGCCGGCGCAGGCGCGAATGCCGACCCGGAGGATCCGCTCCGGGCCGGCACCTGCCGCCTGAGCTCCCGGGGAAAGCCGGGAGAGCGGTCACGTGAGGGACTTGAGCCCCTCGGTGAAGCGACCTGCATGGCTCTTCTCCGCACGGGCCAGCGTCTCGAACCACTCGGCGATCTCCACCTGACCTTCATCTCGCGCCGTGCGGGCAAAGCCTGGGTACATCTCTGTGTACTCGTAGGTCTCACCTTCGATGGCAGACTTCAGATTGTCATCGGTCGGCCCGACCGGAGCCCCGGTCACGGGGTCCCCTACTTCCTTCAGAAAATCGAAGTGGCCGAAAGCATGGCCGGTCTCGCCCTCGGCTACCGAGCGGAACAGGGCAGCCACGTCGGGGTAGCCCTCCACATCGGCCTTCTGAGCGAAATACAGGTAACGCCGGTTCGCCTGGCTCTCGCCGGCAAACGCCGTCTTCAGGTTCTCCTCGGTCTTGGTTCCCTTAAGCTCGGGCATTGGCTTGTCCTCCTGGTGTTGTGCTTGGTTTGAATTGATCGGTGATCTGGCTCATTGGCTAACCTCCATCCCCCAGGTCTTCGGGCGCCGCCCGCCCGGGGTCCGAGCGCTCCCGCACCCGGCACTCCGGGCACAGCCCCCTGAAGACCACCTCGGCCGGCCCCAGCTCGAAACCCGAACCCTTCCCCGCCGGCACCCTGACAGAGGAGAAGTCGGCATAGAGATCTCGGACCTCGCCACATGATCGGCAGACCAGATGATGGTGCGGTGCCTCCACGCTCGGATCGAAGCGGATCCTGCCGGTGCCTAGGTCGAGAGCGTCCACCTGGCCCAGGTCCGCCAGCTCGTGGAGAGTCTGATAGACGGTCTTGAGAGAGATGGTCTCAATCTGGGCGCGGGCCCGCTCGTAGACCGCCTCGGCAGTCGGATGCGTCACGTCACCCTGCAGCACGCGGAAGATGCACTGTCGCTGGGCGGTGACCTTCCGACCGCGCGCCCTGAACAACTCGGTGAGCTCCTCGGCGGTCTTCATGACGAGCTTCATCATATCACCACTGGTTGTTTGTTGACAGTCATTATCGGGATCTTCTCGCTCCCGGTCGCTGTGGCAGGCTGAGAGTGTGCATCCACCTCACGAAGCTCCACCCACAGGCGCCAGCCCACCTAAGCCCCTGCCTCGCGGATCGGATGGCTTCAGCAGAGCTACAGCCCTACGCCGGATGGCCCAGGAGCACTTCGACGTCCTCGTGATCGGCGGTGGCATCACAGGAGCCGGCGTCGCCCTCGACGCTTCGAGCCGCGGGCTCAAGACCGCCCTCGTAGAACGTGGCGACCTCGCTTCAGGAACGTCGTCGAAGTCGTCGAAGATGGTCCATGGAGGCCTGCGCTACCTCGAGCAGCGCGACTTTCGGCTCGTCTACGAGGCACTTCACGAACGCCAGAGGCTTCTCGACAATGCGCCTCACCTCGTCAAGCCTCTGCCGTTCCTGATACCTCTTTTCGGCGAGCGGGGCATCGTCACGAAGAATGTAGCCAGGGCGTACTCAACCGCCCTGTGGATCTATGACGTCACCGGCGGGCTGCGCATCGGCAAGCGCCACCGGCGGATCCCCCGCTCCGAGACGCTCGCTCACCTGCCCAACCTGAGAACCGACCGGTTGGCAGCGGGATTCCTCTACTACGACGCCCAGGCGGACGACGCGCGGCTCACCCTCTCCATCGCCCGCAGTGCGGCGCTCGACTTCGGTGCCGTGGTAGCCAACTACGCCGGCGTGACGGCACTGCTGCGCGATGAATCCGGCAAGGTTGCAGGAGCCAGGGTCCAGCCCTGCCTGGCCAACGGGCCCGGAGCGGCCACTGCCGAGGAGATCGAGGTACGGGCCCGGGTGGTGGTGAATGCAACAGGCGTGTGGGCAGACGACATCCGCGCGTTCGACGAGGGGGTCCATCCCCACTCGCTGCGTCCCGCCAAGGGAATACACATCACCGTGCCTGCTGCAAAGCTCCCGGCCGACGTGGCGGCCGTGATCCCCGTCCCCAGGGACCACCGGTCCATATTCGTCGTCCCGTGGCCGGACGGCCGCGACATATACCTTGGAACCACCGACACGGCATGGGACGGGCCACTCGACGACCCTGCCTGCCTCCCGGAGGATGTCGACTACATACTCGAGGCAGCCAACGCCGTGCTCACAGAGCCCATAGAGCGTGACGAGGTCACCGGAGTATGGGCAGGCCTGCGGCCGCTCCTCGCCCCTCCCGCCGGTGGCAAGGTGTCGAGCCGTACCGCGGATCTGTCGCGGCGCCACACGGTGAGGGTGTCCGAGCGGGGGCTCGTGACGGTCACCGGAGGCAAGCTGACCACGTACCGCCTGATGGCGGAGGACACCGTGAACGCTGCAGTCTCCGAGCTCGGAGCAGGATCGCCCGAAGCGTTCAACCGCTGCCTGACCAAGCACCTACTCCTCAGGGGGTCGGCGGATCGAGCGGCTCTGGCCGACCTGCAGAGTCCCGGTGCGGCCCGCGATCTCGGAGTGGACGAGGCCACGCTCTCGATGCTCCTCAGCCGCTACGGAACCGAGACCCCTGATGTGCTGTCCCTTGCCAACGGACGCCCCGAACTACTCGAGCCGCTGGTAGAGGGTCTTCCCGATCTCACGGTCGAGGCCCTCTACGCAGCCCGCAGCGAGATGGCCGGCACCATCGACGACGTGCTGGCCCGGCGCACCCGGGCGGTCATCAGACGCACCACGGCGGCGGCGGATGCCGCCGGCAAGGTCGCAGGCCTCTTGGGCCCGGAGTGGGGATACGACGCAGCGACTGGCGATGCCGAGGCAGCCGCCTTCGCGAGCGAGGCCCTTGGCACCCTCGAACGCGCCGGGATCCACCCCGACACCAGGCGACGCACGGGCCCGAGCGCCGAGCGCCTGGAGCCCGGGAGCCCGTCGTGAACGGCCCGGTTGCACCGAACGTCGGCGCACGGATGTCTCCCACGCCCCCTGGACCCATCGGCGTCCCGTACGGCCAGGTGAGGCAAAGACTCACCGCTCCTCGTGTGGAGGTGGACGAGGCAACGGTCATCCGCCTCCGAGGGGTCTGCCCAGAGATCCTGCTCGACGACGCATCGACAGCTGAAGCAGGCCGTGACTGGTGGCCGCTGGCGATCCGGTGGGCCGACCAGGGCGCTGTTCCAGCACTGCCACACCTCGTCGCCAGACCCTCGGACGCGTCGCAGGTCGCAGCCGTGCTTGGCGTGTGCAACGAGGCTGGCATACCCGTAACGGCCGCTGCAGGGCGCTCGGGGGTCTGCGGCGGCAGCGTCCCCGCATACGGCGGGGTTGCCCTCGACATGACCGGTCTCGAGGGGGTAACCGCCCTCGACTCGACTTCGATGCTGGCCGACGTCCTACCCGGCACCTTCGGACCCGACCTGGAGACCGCCCTGCGCTCCCAGGGCACCACCCTCGGCCATTGGCCCCAATCGATGGATCTCTCGACGGTCGGTGGCTGGCTTGCGTGCCGTGGGGCCGGTCAGTACTCGACCCGGTACGGCAAGATCGAGGACATGGTGGTCGGCCTGGAGGTGGCGTTGGCCGACGGGCGCATCATACGCACCGGCGGGACGGGCCCGAGGGCAGCCACAGGGCCCGACCTGACCCAGATGTTCGTCGGCTCTGAAGGCACTCTGGGCATCATCACATCAGCCAGGCTGCGGCTCCATCGCGTCCCGCCGGCCGAAGCCAGGCGCGCCTACGCGGTGAGCGGCTTCGCTCAGGGCTTGGACGTGTGCCGGCACATCTTGCAGCGAGGTGGCACCCCGGCCGTGCTTCGCCTCTACGATCAGATGGAGTCGGCTCGTAACTTCGGTCTCGATGATACGTGCGCGATCGTGATCCTCGACGAGGCCGACCCCGCCGTTCTCGCGGCCACGATGCAGATCGTCGACACCGAATGCGCAGCGGCCGGTGCGCAACGCCTGGCGGACTCGGTCGTCGAACGATGGGTGGCCACGCGCAACGACGTATCAGCACTGGCCCCGCTCTACGGTATGGGGATAGTGGTGGACACCGCCGAGATATCGGCAAGGTGGTCTGCGCTCCCCGGCATCTACGAGGCGGCCCTGCAGGAGCTGAACGACCTCGAGGGCACCCTGGCTGCATCCGCTCATGAATCGCATGCCTACATCGACGGTGCCTGCCTCTATTTCACTTTCGCCGGCCAGATGCCCGGTGGCAGTGGGACGCCCAGCGCCGGCGATGCCGAGGGCAGAGCCGCCCAGGATGTGTGGGCAGAGTCCTACTACACCTCTGCGTGGGACCGGGTCATGGAAGCTGTATCGCAGAGAGGCGGTGCAATCAGCCATCACCACGGCATCGGGATCAACCGGGCCCGCTTCATGGCCGAAGCGCTCGGAGGGGCGTTCGACGTCCTGTGCGCGCTCAAGACCGCCCTGGATCCGAGAGGGATACTGAACCCGGGCAAGCTCGGCATGCCAACGCACTTCGGACAGGTCGGCTGGCCGTGAGCGAACCCGGTCTCCTCGTGATAGACGTCGGGACCTCCGGAGTTCGAGCTGCGGTCGTCTGCCCGGACACCTCTCAGGAATCCCGGACCGGCTCCACGGACGGCACCCGTCGCACGTCCGCTGGTAGGGCTGCCGTCATCGGCGAAGTGCACCATGTGGCCGTGCTCCCCTCTTCGCCTGCGCCGGGATTCGTCGAGTTCGATCCGATCGAGCTGCGCTCCGCAGTGCTCTCCACGGCCGCCCAGGCACTCCGCGGTAGTGGAGACGTCTCTGGCGTCGGCATAGCGAACCAGCGCGCCTCGACCATCGTCTGGGACCGTGCAACCGGGGATCCCGTCGGCCCAGGCATCGGCTGGCAGGACCTGCGCACCGTCGGCACTTGCCTCGCCTTGCAGCCACAGGGCATCCGCCTGGCCCCGAACGTCTCGGCGACGAAGCTAGCGATGCTGCTCGACATGGCCGATCCAGGTCGCGAGCGTGATCTTTGCTTCGGCACGATCGACACCTGGGTAGCCTGGATCCTCTCCGAAGGGAGGCTGCACGTTACAGACCCGACGAACGCTGCGCTGACCGGGCTGCTCACCCCTGACGGGGCCAGGTGGGACACCGCCATCCTAGAGGCGCTGCGCGTGCCGGAGTCCGTCCTGCCGGAGCTCGTCGACTCCTCGGGCATTGCAGGAGCGGCCTCGGCTCTCCCTGGCTCCCCACCCATTTGTGGGATTGCGGGTGACCAGCAGGCATCACTGGTCGGCCAGGGCTGCACGCTGCCGGGACTCGCGAAGGCTACCTTCGGCACGGGAGGGATGCTCGATTGCTGCGTTGGCGCCGAGCGCCCGCCATTCTCGTCAAGAGGACCGGCAGGCTGCTACCCAGTGGTTGCATGGCGGAGGAACGCATCGACCTCGTGGGGAGTCGAGGCCGTCATGCTCTCGGCGGGGTCGTGTGTCGAATGGCTGCGCGACGACCTGGGCATCATAGAGTCGTCGGCCGATTCGGACTCCATCGCTGCGTCGTGCAAGGACACGGGCGATGTCTGGTTCGTACCGGCCCTCGTCGGGCTCGGGACCCCCATCTGGGACTTCGGAGCCCGTGCGGCTTTCATCGGCATCACGAGGGGAACCGGGCGTGCCGAGATCGTCCGGGCCGTGCTGGAAGGCATAGCCCATCGAGGCGCGGATCTTCTCGAGGCTGCCGAGGCTGACACCGGCCTGGAGATCCCCTCGCTTCGCGTCGACGGCGGGATGTCGGCGAATGCCACATTCCTCCAGGCTCTAGCCGACTCTACCGGCAAGCCCGTGGAGGTGTCTCCGGTCCTCGAGGCCACGACCCTGGGGGCCGCCTACCTGGCAGGGATGGCCCTAGGCATCTGGGCGGACCCCGAGGAGATCGCGGGGATCTGGTCCCCGAGGGAGGTGGTCAGGCCCGCCGTCTCGCCAAGCGTACGATCCGAGCGGCGGCACCGATGGATGGCTGCGCGTGACAAGGCCCGTGGCACGATCCCCGAGCTGTCCACTCTGGAGTTCTGAGCTGCCCGGCATTCCCCGTCCCGGCGTACAGATCGGCCCGGCTTATGCCGATAACGTCGCGCAGATGGATGCTGGAACCATGCACCAGGAGACCGCGACGAACCAGTCCGGCGCGACGCGCGCAATTGCCGTGGGGCGCGCTTTGCTCGACAACATCCAGCAGGTGGTCATGGGTGCCCCCGGCGCCGTAACGGCTGCGGCGCTCACAGCCCTGTCGGGTGGCCACCTGCTCATAGAGGACGTGCCGGGTGTCGGAAAGACGATCCTCGCCCGGGCCCTCGCTGCATCCCTCGGGACCGATCTGTCTCGCATACAGGGGCACCCCGACCTTCTGCCGTCGGATGTGACAGGGGTCTCGGTGTTCTCTCCCGAGGCCTCCACCTGGGAGTTCCGCCCGGGACCGGTCTTCAGTCATGTAGTGCTGGTCGACGAGCTGAACCGGACGCCACCGAGAACCCAGTCGGCTCTGCTCGAGGCGATGGAGGAGCAGCAGGTGAGCGTCGACGGTGAGGCCTGGCCCCTGCCGCACCCTCACCTCGTGATCGCCACGCAGAACCCCGTGTCGCACCTGGGCACGTATCCTCTTGTCGAGAGCCAGCTTGACCGCTTCGCACTGTCGACATCGGTGGGATATCCCGATGCCGCCGCCGAGGAGGGCCTGGTGGCACACCGAGGTGGGCGCTACGCCCTCGAGAGCCTGAAGCCGGTATGCGATGTGGCAACCTGGCAGGCCGCCCAGCAGGAGACGGAGTCCGTGAATGTCGCACCTGACGTGGCGAGGTACGCGGTGACCATTTGCCGATCCACCCGGACCGCTCCGGGAGTGCGGCTGGGCGCCAGCCCACGGGCGGCGATCTGGCTCATCAGGTCCTCACAGGCCCACGCGGTGCTGTCGGGTAGGGACTATGTCGTACCCGGGGATGTGAAGGTCCTGGCAGTCGCATGCCTTGCACACCGCCTGGTCACCGAGGGGGGCATGCACCAGGCCGCATCGACGGTCCGCGACCTGATCGAGACGATCCCCTCTCCACGACCATGAGGGCCGGGCCGGGCACACGTTCCCGGACTGTGCCAACTGGGCCGGGCACACGTTCCCGGACTGTGCCTCGGCCCAGGCACCCCGCAGGCCCGATCGGTCTTAGCGCCATCGTGCTGGCCCTGTGGGAGATCGTCGCGCACAACAGTGGATCCGGCTGGGTCCAGCTCCTGGGCGCCCTGCTCGCCGGAGCCCTCCTCGTGGGGCTGGTCGGGCCTGGCATCGCCCTGCTCAAGCTTCGCGTCGCATGCACCTGGTGCCCGCCGGATGCGACCGCGGGCGAACCCGTCGACTTGAGCATGGCTCTGAGCGGGCGCTGCCAGGTCGAACCGCTCGATCCCCGCGGCCGGCCGTGCAGCGCCGATGCCGAGCTCGGCGCGGTGGGAACCTCGGGCGGTCCCCCAGAGGCTGCCTGCACTCTCAGACTAGTGCCGGAGCATCGGGGCGTCTATGACTCGATTGCGTGCGAAGTGGAGTCGGCATTCCCCTTCGGTTTGATGTGGTGGAGGTGCAGGGTCCAGGTGAGCCTGCCAAACCGGCTCCATGTAGCCCCACGGATCGGCGCCGCTCGATCGATTGAACCTGCCGGTGCACGAGCCGTCGGCTTGGACGTGGCCTCTCGGCCCGGTCCCACCGGTGACCACCGCGCCGTGCGCGCGTACCGGCCAGGCGACCACCGTCGCATGGTGCACTGGCCTGCGACCGCCCACGCCGGATCCCTCATGGTGCGCGAGACGGACGATCCGGGCTCTCCCCCCGTTGCCTTGCGGGTGACGCTTCCAGAGGATCTTGACGCGGCTGAGGCCATTGCCGGTCAGGCCCTGGCAACCGTGGTCGATCTCCTCCGCCAGGGGCGCCAGGTCATCCTCGCGACCGTGGAGGACTCCGGGCCACGGGTCGCGGCGGTGCCCGACGAATTCGTCGCCCGGCGGCGCCTGGCCGCAGCGGTGGCAGGCCCCGATCACAGGTCCGAGGAGCCAGGTCGTTGAGCTCTCCCGCATCGCATGTGTGGACAGCCATCAAGCGCGCAAATCGTCCGGGACCTCCCGAGAGCTCGCTCATACTGCGTGGTGCCACCGCCGGAGCGCTGGCCACGTCCATAGCAGCGTGCTTCGCCGAAGGAGAGCTGGGTCGGTTGACGGCGCTCTCGACGGCTGCCCTCATGGCTACCGGCATGGTCTTCTCGTACCGCACCCGGATGAGGCCGCTTGGGTGGGTGAAGCCCCTCCTCGGTGCCGCTGTCGTGCTCGCCTTCGTCTGGTTCTTCCACGACGTCACCCACGTGACTACCGGAAGCGCCGTGGGATCGGTAGATGCCCCCCTGGCCGTGCTGTTCGCTTGGGTGCAGGTCACCCACTCCTTCGACGTTCCCTCGCGCCGGGACCTGGCTTTCTCCCTGGCTGGATCGGTGTCGTTGATGGCGGTAGCAGCGGTACAGGCAGTAGACCTGTCCTTCGGCCTCTACGTGGTCACATGGGCGGCATTCTGCATAGTCGGGCTCGGTGCCATGTGGTCATCGATGAGCGGTGGCGGCAGCCCGCAGTGGCGCGGGCTTGCCTGGTCCGGCGGGGCAACGGCTCTGATAGCCCTCCTCGCTCTCGCAGTGCTGCCGGCTCCCCAGCCGTCGACCAGCGTCGTATTCCCGTCCAGCCTCGCCGGCGACCTGCCTGTGTCCGACCCTGGAGGGCTCGCCGGTGGGGGCCCTCACGGCGTCGAGCCTGCCAAGGCGTCACCTGCAGGAGGCAGGACCGGGGTCGGGGGGTTCCTCGGCTTCGCCGGCCCCCTGAACACTGCCATACGTGCTCCACTCGGCAACGAGGTCGTGATGAGGGTGCGCGCCCAGAGGCCTTCGTACTGGCTGGGTGAGACATACCGCTACTGGAACGGCCAGAGCTGGTCCGACCCCCACCAGACAACGAGAACGCTACGAGGTGGCTCGCCGTTCGCCATACCGCTTCCCACCAACGAGGTACCCGGCGGCGAGCCCGACCTCCAGACGTTCTACCTGGCCGTGGGTGGCCCCAACCTCGTCTTCCACGCCCCGAATGCTGCTGCCGTGTGGTTCCCGGAGCGAAAGCTGTACGTGACGCCAGACGGGTCCATCCGCACGGGAGTAGGCATGGGCACCGGAACCGTCTACACCGTGATGTCGGAGGTCCAGCGCCCTACGCCTGCCGAGCTGCGGGCAAGCTCCGGCGGCGACCAGGTCCTCCCCCCGCCCGAGGCGAAGGCCTATCTGGAGCTGCCCCATCCCTACAGGCGCGTCGCTGCACTCGCCAAGCAGGTGACGGAGTCGCACGTCACCACTTACGGCAAGGTGGAGGCGCTGATCGGGTGGATCGGGGCACACACGCGCTATTCCACCGACATCCCCCCGCTCGCCCCTGGCCAAGATGCCGTGGATGCGTTCCTGTTCGGTACCAGGGTGGGCTATTGCGAGCAGATCTCTACGTCGCTAGCTGTGATGCTCCGCTCGCTCGACATCCCGGCACGCGAAGCCACCGGCTATGTTCCCGGTCCGTACAACCCGATCACCGACCTCTACGAGATCCAGGCGAAGGATGCCCACGCGTGGGTTCAAGTCTGGTTTCCCGGGTACGGGTGGCAGAGCTTCGACCCCACTGCGGTCGTCCCGCTCGCAAACCCCTCGCCAGGGCGCGCCCTGGCACACGACGCTCTAGCCGCCCTGGGACGCGTGCCGCTGCTCCCCACAGGCGCCGCTGCAGCGCTGCTGGCCTTGGCAATCGGCCTAGTCGTGTGGCGGCAGCGGCGACCACGCACCTGGGCCGAGCGCGTGGCCAGACAGATCGAGCGTGCAGGCGCGCGTTCCGGCCGGAGCCGCGAGCCTTCGGAAAGCTTGAGCGAGTACGCGCGCATGCTCGACGTGACTAGCCCTGTTGACAGGGACCGCCTGGTAGCCGTGGCCAAGAGGGCCGAGGCCACCGCATACGGCAGTGCCCCAGCACCCACCGGCGGCCGGCGACACCAACGGGCTCACCTGCCGAAGATCGCCAGGACCGCCAGGGGCCGCCGCCACCGGAAGTCACACCTCGACTGACCGCTGGACCGCTCGACGCCGGATCGGCCACATTCAGCAGCAACAGGTTCCACGCGCGTAGCCGGTTAGCACGAAGACAAGGCCTACCGTTACTACCGTTATTGGCCACTGCGGGCCAATGCAGGCATCTCTTGACCGTCGGGCCAAGAGCCCACGTCCTGGCGTGCAAGGA
>JAJZJN010000023.1:14328-26588 GCA_021851165.1 Actinomycetes bacterium | reverse complement strand
TCCGCTCTGATCCTCGAGCGCGACGAGCTGCTCGAACTGCTGAGCGGGGAACGATCGAAGGTTGCCCGTGCCCGCCGCGAAGCCGCGCCCGAGCTGGCGGCCCAGGTGACGGATCACCTGCGCCGGCTGGCGATGGCCTCGGCGCGGGTGGATGTCGCAGTAGACGGTCCTGACCCGGCGGACGCGGTCACGTTCCTCCTGCAGGCAAACCCGGGGGAGCCCCTTCTCCCACTTGCAAAGGTCGCATCCGGGGGCGAGCTAGCTCGCGTCATGCTGGCTCTCCGCCTCGTGCTGACGGAGGCACCGCCTACGATGGTATTCGACGAAGTGGATGCTGGGGTCGGCGGCGAGGCCGCGCTGTCGGTGGGCCGGGCCCTCGCGGATGTGGCCAGCAGGCACCAGGTTCTCGTTGTCACGCACCTAGCGCAGGTGGCGGCATTTGCCGATCGACAGATGGTCGTACGCAAGCAGCCTGCCGGAGGCCGTACCACGTCGCGGGTGGAGTCCGTGAAGGGCGAGGATCGCATCGTGGAACTGGCGCGCATGCTGTCTGGGCACCCGGACTCCCCAGTGGCGCGCGGCCATGCTACGGAGCTGCTCGGCACAGCCAGGGGCCCGGGCGATCCAACGGCACCGTAACCGGATCTCTCGCGGATCGCACCGCGAGGCCTCGAAGGTGGTCTAGCGTAGAGGAGTGCGCCGAGAGACCCCGGGGTGACAGAACCACTGTGAGCAAGTTTGTATTCGTCACAGGTGGCGTTTCTTCGTCATTGGGCAAGGGTCTTACCGCATCGTCGCTCGGGCGGCTCCTGAAATGCCGCGGCCTGCGGGTGACGATGGTCAAGCTGGATCCGTATATCAACGTCGATCCGGGTACGATGAATCCCTTCGAACACGGCGAGGTGTTCGTCACGGAGGACGGCGGCGAGACCGACCTGGACCTCGGTCACTACGAGCGCTTCATAGACGAGAATCTTCATCGCGACTCCAATGCCACGACTGGATCGATCTATTCGACTGTCATAGCCAAAGAGCGCCGGGGCGACTACCTGGGTCGCACGGTACAGGTGATCCCTCATGTCACAGACGAGATCAAGTCCCGGGTGCTCCGCCTTGCCGGCGATGCCGTCGACGTAGTGATCGTGGAGGTCGGGGGCACGGTGGGCGACATAGAGATCGTGCCTTTCCTGGAGGCCATCAGACAGTTCCGCCGGGACGTAGGTCGTGACAACGTGTGCTACGTGCATTTGACCCTGGTGCCGTACCTGGCACCCTCCGGCGAGCAGAAGACGAAGCCGACCCAGCACTCGGTCACTGAGCTGCGGAGCAGAGGTATCCAGCCTGACGTGATCGTCTGTCGCTCGGACCAGCCGATATCCGTGGGATTGAAGAGGAAGATCTCGCTGCTGTGCGATGTTCCTGCAGAGGCAGTGATCTCCGCGGTAGACGCGCCGAGCATCTATGAGATCCCTCTTGTACTGCACGACGAGGGATTGGACGGTGTCGTGTGCCGGACCCTGCATCTCGGCGATGCAGCTGCGCAGATCGACCTTTCCGGCTGGCAGCGGGTAGTGCAGGCAGTGGCTGCCGCCGACCAGCCGGTTCGCATCGGGCTCGTTGGAAAGTACGTGAACCTACCCGATGCCTACCTGTCGGTGGTGGAGGCGCTTCGCCATGCCGGATTCCACCATGGGGCCAAGGTCGAGATCGAGTGGGTGCAGGCCGAGCAGGTGCCTGAGCTGCTTCAAGGAGACCACTTGGCCCATCTCGACGGGATGGTGATACCCGGTGGTTTCGGCGAGAGGGGTATCGAGGGCAAGATAGCAGCGGCCAACCATGCCCGGCTCAACGAGATTCCCTGCCTCGGTCTCTGCCTCGGCTTGCAGGTGATGGTGATCGACTTCGCACGCGATGCAGCAGGTCTCGAGCATGCCAACTCGACGGAGTTCGACGCGGCAACCCCGTACCCGGTGATTGACCTCATGGAGGAGCAGAACGACATCGTGGACATGGGTGGGACCATGCGCCTTGGCTCATACAAAGCCAAGCTGGATCCGGGTTCCCAGGTTGCAGCGGCCTACGGCACCGAGGTGATCTCCGAGCGCCACAGGCATCGCTACGAGGTCAACCCGCGCTACAGGGCGCGCTTGGAGGAGGCCGGACTGGCCTGTTCGGGTACGTCGCCCGACGGGTTGCTCGTGGAGTTCATAGAGCTGCCGGGCCATCCGTTCTGGATCGGCACTCAGGCGCATCCCGAGTTCCGCAGCCGGCCTGACAGGCCGCACCCGCTGTTCCGTGAGCTGCTGGCTGCCGCTGTGTCTCGAGCCGAAGGACGCCTACCACGGCTTATAGAGCTGGACTCCGATGCGGCCGGCGTCCCCTAGCCCGAGCCTGGCATCGCGGTGAGCCTCCCCGAAGCCGCCCCCAAGGGGGGCTTCCGCCACACCGGGGAGATGCTGCGCTACAGCGGCTGGCATATATCGGTAGTCAAGGCTCGCTTCGAGGACCCGGAAGGCTCGGCTTTCGAGCGTGACATAGTCAGGCATCCGGGGGCGGTGGCCGTGGCCCCGGTGACCGACTCGGGTACCGTGCTCCTTGTGCGCCAGTACAGGGGATCCGTTGACGAGCTGGTCCTCGAGATTCCAGCCGGGACCCGTGACGTGCCAGGCGAGCCTCCCGCCGCGACAGCAGCACGCGAGCTGGCCGAGGAAGTCGGCATGACAGCCTCCTCGTGGAAGTTCCTCGCCCAGGTGCTGAACAGCCCCGGATTTTGCGACGAACGGACCGACCTGTTCCTAGCGACGGGTCTCCGGGCCTGCAACACGGCGCGTGAGGGTCCCGAAGAGAGGCACATGGAGGTGGTCGAGGTTCCCCTCTGCGACATCGCATCCATGATCGCCACCGGGATGCTGGTGGATGCCCAGACCATTACATGCCTGCTGCTGGCAGTTGCGCACCTGGCATGAAGCCGTGATCGGCCATCTGAGCACCCCTGCAGAGGAGTACCTGACCTGGCTCGAGGTAGATCAGGGCAGGGCGCGCAATACGATCATCGCCTACAGGCGCGACCTTCTCGCATACGAGGAGTTCTTAGGGGGCCGAGACGTCCCTATCCCTGCTGCCACCGTAGAGGACATCGAACAGTATCTTCTGAGCCGCCGGACATCAGGCCTGTCACGCTCGTCGGTCGTGCGCGAGCTCGCAGCAATCCGTGGCTTCTACCACTTCTGCGTCGACGAGGGCCTGATCGGCTCCGACCCGAGCGAGCGCGTAGCACCATGGAAGCCGCTCGACGCACTTCCGAAGGCCATCACCGAAGAGCAGGTGGCTCGGCTCATCGCGGCAGTGCGCGGTGGCGGGCCGGTCGCGCGTCGTGACCGTGCCGTTCTCGAGGTTCTCTACGCAACCGGTGTCCGGGTCTCGGAGCTGGTGGGGCTCTCGCTCGGTGACTTCACCAACGATCGGCACATGGCGAGAGTGCTCGGCAAGGGTGGCCGCGAGCGCCTGGTCCCATTGGGCAGGTGCGCGCTCGACGCGCTGGATCAATGGCTCAGCCCGGAAGGGCGGGAGCTCATGGTTCCCCCACGCTGGGCACGCAGGGACGACTCCGAAGCGGTCTTCCTGAACTCGCGCGGGGGAAGGCTGACCCGGCAGGGAGCATGGGGCGTGGTGCGGCGCTACGCGGTGGCGACGGGCTTGGCCGACAGAGTGCACCCTCACGTCCTCCGGCACTCCTGCGCCACTCACATGCTCGCGCATGGGGCGGACATCCGTGTGGTCCAGGAACTGCTCGGACATTCAACCATCGCTACGACCCAGCGCTATACGAAGGTGACACCAGAGCACCTCAGGCGTGCCTATGAGCAGGCACACCCGCGCGCCAGGAAGCCTGCCGCTAGTGCAGCTAGTGCCGCAGTTGATGTCGCTCCCGCTGCCCCCACCGGTCCCGCTGCTGCTGGTGGAGCCCTCGGAAGTCCCGCACCTGCACACCTCGCGCCGCATTGAGCAGTAGTGTCGGGCACGTGGCAAATGACGTCCCTACCGTGGATTACGAGCTCCGCTTGCACGAAGAGCGCTCTGAGCTGCTAGCCAGACTTGCCGAGCTGGGATATGGGGAGGATTCGGGCGGCAGGGAGCTCGCCTACGACTCGAACTTCGCTGATACGAGCCAGGTGACCGCCGAACGTGGGGAGACCGAAGCGCTGGCTGTACAGCTTCGCGAAACGCTGAAGGAGGTCGAGAACGCTCTGGCGAAGCTGCAGGCAGGCACCTACGGGGTGTGCGAGTCCTGTGGCAAGCCGATCTCGCCAGCCCGGCTGGAAGCCAAGCCGGCCGCGCGCAGGTGCATCGAGTGCGCATCGAAGAAGTGAGCCTGTGGGGTATCTAGGACCAGGGTCTCCCGGCTCCTCCAACCTGCCCGACCCCTGGGGCAACGAGCGGCAGTGGGTGCCCCCCGGCAGCCAGGGTCCCGCTGCTCGTCCTCCCTCGCCGCCGCGCCGGCCGCTGGATCGGCGCACCGTCGTGTGGATCATTGCAGGGATCGTCATCGTGATCGCGCTGACGAGGCTGAATCATGTCAATCCAGCCGAGCTCCTGCTCTTCCTCGTGATAATCCCGTCCATAATCCTTCACGAGGTCACTCATGGCTTCGTAGCTCTCATGTTCGGAGACGACACCGCGAAGCGAGCCGGGCGACTCACGTTGAACCCGATCCCGCACATCGACCCGTTCGGCACGATCATCCTTCCCGCCCTGCTCGTCATGAGCGGCCTGCCGGCGTTCGGCTGGGCCAAGCCGGTGCCGGTCAACATCTCGCGTCTGCGCCATCCCCGCAACGACGAGGTGATCGTGGCCTTGGCGGGACCGGCGGTGAACATCGGCCTGGCAACGATATTCGGGCTTCTGTACGGGCTCACCGTCCCGGGTGTGGTCAAAGTCGAGCCTTTGTCTCTCCAGCCGCTCATCGACCAGCTGTTGTTACTGGCCGGCTATGTCAATGTGCTGCTCGCCGTTTTCAACCTGCTGCCCATACCGCCCCTGGACGGATCGGCGGTGATCGAACGCATCCTGCCTCGAAGCTGGCTGTATGGCTATATGCGCATCCGGCCGTTCGCTCTGGTGCTGGTGCTGTTCGTTGTCCTCGTCTTCCCGGCCGCACTCGACAGGGTGTTCAACCCTGCGCTCAACCTGTGGAGCCATCTACTCGGCTGATCGTGGCTCTGCAACGAGGACCGCTATGGCGCGGGCAGGAGGCCGACTGCGCTCATGGCTCTTCCAAGGACCGGGCCGGCAACAGCTCTCGCACGCGCGGCGCCCGATGCGAGCACCCGCATGACCAGCTCCGGATCCTTGGCGAGGTCCGAGTGGCGCTCGCGCACCGGGCGGAGCATCTCGGCGAGTGCCTCAGCAACGTCTCGCTTCAGGTCGCCGTAGCGCGAGTATTGCCCTGCCAGCGTCGCGGGGTCGGCACCGGTTGCCGAGCCGAGTAGCTCGAGAAGGTTGGAGACGCCGGGCTTGGCCGCAGGATCGTAGCGCACGGAAGCCTCCGTGTCGGTTACGGCCTTCCGTATCTTCCGTTCGATCTCCTCGGGGGGGTCGAGCACCGAGATCGTCCCGAGAGCAGAGGACGACGACTTCGACATCTTGCGCGTGGGCTCCTGCAGGTCCATGACGCGCGCCGCCAATGTGGGCACCACGGGTTCAGGCACCACGAAGGTCTCACCGTAGCGGTGGTTGAACCGGTGGGCGAGATTGCGGGTGAGCTCGAGGTGCTGGCGCTGGTCCTCGCCGACGGGA
This sequence comes from Actinomycetes bacterium, assembly GCA_021851165.1. GTDB lineage: Bacteria > Actinomycetota > Acidimicrobiia > Acidimicrobiales > JAJZJN01 > JAJZJN01. The sequence continues at coordinate 20,792 of JAJZJN010000023.1, read as the reverse complement.
ACCTGCTCGGCGTCATAGAGCAATATGTCGGCTGCCTGGAGCACGGGATACGTGAACAGGCCAACCCTCACCGACTCGCTCTCGCCGCCCTTGTCCTTGAACTGCGTCATCCGGCGAAGCTCGCCCATGGTGGCCGTGCACTCCAGTAGCCACGCAAGTCGTGGATGCTCTCCTACATGGCTCTGGGCGAACAAAGTGCACAGTTCAGGATCGAGCCCGATGGCCAGAAGGCTGCGAGCAGCTTCCACGGTGCGCTGGGCCAGCATGGACGGGTCGAAGCCACCGCTCAGCGCGTGCAGGTCGACGATGCAGTAGAAAGCCTCGTGGTCCCGCTGGTTGTCTACCCAGGCCCGTAACGCGCCAAGGTAGTTGCCGAGGTGTATATCACCACTGGGCTGGATGCCCGACAGGACTCTAGACATCCGCCCATCGTAGAAGACGAGTGGTGGTGCATAGCAGCTGCCCTGGTCACGGTAGGTACGCGCCTCTCGGGGCAGGACCCGGTATCGTCAAGGCGTGGCCGTGCACGTTGACATTCCGGTGTTCGAGGGTCGATTGGATGTGCTGCTGTCGCTCGTCACCGATCACAAGGTCGATATCTTTGATATTCCCATCGCGTCGATAGTGGACGCGTTCCTGGCCGACATGGCTGTTGCCGACCGGTTCGACATCGACACGGCGTCGGAGCTCCTCGTCGTAGCCGCTGTCCTGGTCGAGCTGAAGTCGAAGCGACTGCTGCCCGTCCCAGAGGAAGTCGAGAGCGACGAGGAGCTCGCGGGAACATCAGAGCGCGACAGGCTCCTCGCTCGCCTGCTGGAGCTTCACGCATATTCAGCGGGTGCCGAGGGCTTCGCCCTCATGATCGAGCGCCAAGCGAGGTCCGTCCCACGCAGCGCAGGCCTCGACGAGCCCTTCCGGGACTTGGCCCCTGACCTGTTGGGAGGTGTAACACCCGACGATCTGGCGCGGGCAGCGGTCCGGGCTCTGTCCCCGAGGCCGGTGCCCATGGTCGATCTGTCGCACGTCACAGTTGAGCCGGTAACGGTTTCCGAGGCAGTAGCAGAGCTAGAGCTGCGCCTGCCGCTGCGGGGGATATCCACATTTCGGGAGCTGACGGAGCATTGCGCGACACGTATGGAGATCATCGTGCGATTCCTAGCGATCCTCGAGCTGTGCAAGCGTGGCTGGGTCGAGCTCGACCAGGGCCGGAACTTCGGAGAGCTCCACGTGCGTTGGGTGGCCACCGGGTCGGTGCTATCGGCGGTCGGAGCCCCAGGGAGCTTCGAGGAGTACGACGGTTGAACCCAGGCGGATTCGTCCTGACCGTCGAGCACCGCGCTGCGGAGGCCGTGCTGATGTGCGCCGTGGAGCCAGTCCCACCTGGACTGCTCGCGGAGCTCCTGGAGATTCCCGCAGACGCTGCTGAGACGGTGTGCGAGGAGCTGGCGAGCTCCTATCTCGCTGAAGGGCGTGGCTTCGTGCTGGCGCGGGTCGCAGGCGGCTATCGGTACCAGACTCATCCCGACATGTCGGGATTCGTAGAGCGCTTTGCCACCGAGGGGATCTCGTCGCGTCTGTCGGCGGCCGCCCTGGAGACGCTCGCCATAGTTGCCTACAAGCAGCCCGTGTCCCGCGGTCAGGTAGCAGCACTGAGGGGAGTGAACGTCGATGGCGTTATGCGGCTACTAGCCCAGCGTGGATACATAGCGCCGGTCGGCCAAGCCACCGGTCCAGGGCAGCCGGCGCTCTACGGGACCACTCCGGTGTTCCTCGAGAAGCTGGGCTTGGACGGCCTTTACCAGTTGCCCCCGATCGAGGAGCTGCTACCCGGTCTGGATCGAGTCGAACAGATCGAGGAGCGTCTGCGGCCTGGTGGAGATGCCTGACCTGAGCCGTGACTCCTCCCACGCCCAGCACACCGAGCTGGTGCAGCACACCGAGCGGGTGCAGCACACCGAGCGGGTGCAGAAGGTGCTCGCAAGGGCTGGTGTGGGTAGCAGGCGCGTCTGTGACGTCCTCGTCTCGACGGGGAGGGTATGCGTGAACGGCGTCGCGGCTGTTCCGGGACAGCGGATCGACCCCTACGGGGACCGGGTGGAGGTAGATGGCGTGCCTATATCGTCACGGCCAGGCCTGGTCTACATCCTCCTCAACAAGCCTGCTGGCGTTGTGTCGACCACAGCGGATCCCCAGGGCCGTCCTACCGTGTCCGAGCTAGTGCCTGGTGAGACGAGGCTGTTTCCCGTGGGACGCCTGGACGCAGCAACCGAGGGCCTGATCATCATGACCAACGACGGCGACCTCGCTTACCGCCTGACGCATCCTTCCCACGGGGTGGAGAAGGAGTACCTCGTGGCCGTAGGCACCACGCCGAGCCCGGCATCGCTTCGCAGGCTACGCGAGGGAGTGGTCCTAGACGGGACCATGACCTCGCCCGCAAAGGTGGGCGTGCTATCCCCGGGAACACTGCGCATCATCATCCACGAGGGGCGCAACCGCCAGGTCAGGCGCATGTGCGAAGCGATAGGGTATCCCGTGGAACGTCTCGTTAGAACCCGCATAGGGGAATTGTCCGATCCGGCTCTCGCACCGGGAAAATGGCGCTACCTCTCGGCCGAAGAGGTGCTTGGGCTGTCACGCGCCGCGTATAGATAACATTCCAGCCGGGATGACTACCTCCATACGCGCGGTTCGCGGAGCTACCACGGTCGATGCAGACACGCCCGAGCAGGTGACCCTGCGAGTCCAAGAGCTGCTCGATGCCATGATCCGACGCAACGATCTCTGCAACGACGACATGGTGAGCATCGTGTTCACCGCTACCTCCGACGTGGTGTCGATGTTCCCGGCTGCCGCTGCGAGAACGATGGGGTTAGGAGACGTCCCCTTGATGTGCGCGCGTGAGCTCGATGTGATCGGCTCCACCCCACGGTGTATCCGGGTGATGATGCACGTCTCTACCGGCCGCACGCGAGATCAGATTCACCACGTGTACCTTCATGACGCCAACGGCCTCCGCGATGACCTTCCCGGCTGATCCGTCTCGTTCCTCCTCGGCCGAGGACGGCCGGTCCTTCGCTCGGCTTGGACGCACCGGTGCGCGTCGCGCTGCAATAGTCGGCACCGGTCTCATCGGCGGCTCGATAGGCATGGCCCTCCGCGCCCAGGGATGGCACGTGTCAGGCAGGGACGTCGATTCGAAAAGCGCTGCCAGAGCCCTCGAGCTGGGGGCTCTCGACACCCTAGGTGGAGATCCTTCTGCCGAGGTGACATTCGTGGCGACCCCTGTGGGACAGATCGTCGGCGAGGTTCGTGCGGTGCTTGCTCAGCGCGGGCTTCGCTCCGATGCAGTGGTAACCGACGTCGGCAGTGTGAAGCTTCCGGTGATAAGCGAGATAGCCGACCCCCGTTTCATCGGCGGGCACCCGATGGCAGGGTCCGAGCAACTCGGGGTGGACGGATCCGACCCCTCGTTGTTCGTAGGGGCTACCTGGGTGCTGACCCCCGGTGCTGCCACCGCCCCCGACACCTACGCTCTGCTCCAAAGTGTGGTGACAAGCCTTGGCGCCGAGGCAGTTGCTCTCCATGCCGCCGAGCACGACTCCCTCGTAGCAGTTGTCTCGCATGTTCCGCACCTGACAGCAGCTACGCTCATGAACCTGGCAACAGCCAGCGCGGAGCACCAGGGTTCGCTGATGCGCCTGGCCGCCGGCGGCTTCCGTGACATGACCCGTGTAGCCGCAGGGCATCCAGGCATATGGCCCGACATATGCACGGAGAACTCCGTCGCCATCGTCTCCACCCTTGACTCTCTTGTCGAGAATCTTCGGTCCATGCGCGATCTCGTCGCGCGCGGCAACCGGCAGGGCTTGCTCGACGCCCTCCAGAGCGCGGCCGAAGCACGCCGCGCCCTGCCTGACGGGGCAGTACGCCCTGAGCACCTGAGCGAGATGCGAGTGCCCGTCCCCGACAGGCCTGGCGTTCTAGCCGAGATCACTACCCTCGCGGGCAACCTCGGAGTGAACATCGCGGACGTCGAGATAGCCCACAGCGTCGAGGGGGACAGGGGGGTGCTCGTGCTGGTGGTAGATACCCACGACGCACATAGACTGGGAAGCGAGCTTGCGGGACACGGTTATCAGTTCACGACAATGAGCCTCACATGAGGCTGGACGTTACCGCCACCGGCCCGATCGAAGGATCGGTCGCAGTGCCCGGGGACAAGTCGATCTCCCACAGGGCACTCCTGCTGGCTGCCGCAGCCGAAGGGGAGTCGGTCCTAGAAGGCCTATCGGGGGGAGACGACGTACGTCGCACATCTGCTGCGATCGAGGCCATCGGAGCCGGCGTAAGCCGCGGAGGATTGCCAGGAGACCCTCTTGTCGTGCGGGGCGGGCCAGGACTGCTCCATGCTCCCGCCGGATCGATAGATGCGGGCAACTCGGGTACCACGATGCGCTTGCTGGCAGGGTTCTGTGCGGGATGGCCATGGTCCGTCGAGATAGCAGGCGACGCTTCCCTCAGCCGGCGCCCCATGGATAGGATCGCCATCCCACTTCGCCTGATGGGGGCTTCCATCGAGTGTCTCGGTGCAAGCTGTCTCCCGCCGCTGGTTGTCCGTGGCGGGCGCCTAGCCGGCATCGACTACACCCCTCCGGTGCCGAGCGCCCAGGTGAAGTCCGCCGTGCTGCTGGCAGGCCTGCGCGCAACGGGCGAGACCGTTGTGAGAGAGACGACACCGACACGCCCTCACACCGAGGATCTCCTGGCCGCTGCCGGGGCTGCCATCACCGTCGTCACCGAGGGATCCACGAGAGTGATCCGTCTTGCGCCATCGCCTCTGAAGCCGCTCAGCTTGTCGGTGCCCGGAGACCCTTCACAGGCTGCGTTCTGGGCGGTGGCGGCCTCGGTGATCCCTGGCAGCGACCTTCTCCTTCCAGGCGTCTACACCGGGCCGGGTCGCCGAGGCTTCATCGACATCCTGACGCGCATGGGTGCTGCCATCAGCGATGTGAGCCGTTGCGGCAACACCCTCGGACACGTATCGGATCTCCGCATCCATGGTGCGCCGTTGGCGGCAACCTCCATTGCCGCATCCGAGGTATCCGGGCTCGACGAGGTGCCGGTGCTTGCCGTAGCAGCGGCGCTGGCTCGGGGAACCACGACCTTCTCGGGTATGGCGGAGCTGAGGGTGAAGGAGTCCGATCGCCTGAGCGGAACGCGCGATCTGGTCAATGCCTTCGGGGGGCATGCGGAGGTTGCCGGCGACGACCTGCTGGTCGTCGGTGTAGAGCGTCTGCACGGTGCCCGATTCGACGCCCAGGGAGACCATCGCATGGCGATGGCTGCAGCGGTGGCTGCCCTGGCAGCACCACCAGGGCAGCACAGCACCATTACAGGCTGGGAGGCGGTTTCGACGAGTTACCCGGGCTTCGAAGTCCACCTCGACGCCGTCGGTGGCAACGCCACGCTAGACCGCGAGGGCAGCGATGGGTAGGTCCGGCCCGGTGATCGCCATCGACGGGCCGAGCGGCGCGGGCAAGTCCACACTGGCCAATGCCCTGGCGATACGCCTCGGAGTGGAGGCCCTGGACACAGGTGCCATGTACAGGGCAGTGGCGTGGGCCGCGCTCGACCGGGGAATAGATCCCCACGATGCCGAGGCCGTCGCAGCCTTGGCCCGCTCGGTGAACATCGGGATCGACGACGCGCTCCAGGTAGACGGCAGGGAGGTGACCGATGCCATACGCAGTGGCGAGGTCGACTCCGTGGTGTCCGTGGTCGCTGCCAACCCTGCAGTTCGTGAGGAGATGGTGCGCCGCCAGCGCGAATGGCTGTCTGTTCGTGGAGCAGGAGTGATCGAGGGCCGCGACATCGCGAATGTGGTGGCTCCCGATGCCGACCTGAAGGTGTACCTGACCGCATCCAGCACCGTACGTGCCGATCGGAGGGCAAGCCAGCTTGGCATGCCCGGTGACACGGCGCTCGTCGAGGAGCAGATGTCGCTTCGAGATCGCGTCGACTCAACGCGAGCGGTCTCGCCCCTGGCGCCGCCGGGGGCGACCGCCCCGGGAGCCATCGTGATCGATTCGACCGGCAAGGGACCTGACGAGGTGGTAGAGGAGGTACTGGCATGGCTCTGAACGCCGATGGAGCCCGTCGTGAGTCTGCCTCGCCGCCGAGACAGCGTGAGGCTGTCGATATCACCGGCCCGACCAAGCCGTACAGGGCATTGCGCAGTGCCGCACACCTGGTGAACCGCGCCTACTGGCGCGTCGAGGTGCAGGGCGCCCCTTCCGTGCCCTCCTCGGGGCCAGTGATCATCGCTCCCGTCCACCGCAGCTTCATGGACTTCTTCGTGGTCTCGGAGGTGACCAGACGGAAGATCTTCTACATGGCCAAGGACGAGCTGTGGAACGTAGCCCTCTTGGGAAGGTTCCTGGATTCCATGGGCGCCTTTCCCG
>JAJZJN010000023.1:0-14318 GCA_021851165.1 Actinomycetes bacterium | reverse complement strand
GTGCATCGGGAGGGAGCGGATCGACTGGCGATGTCACACGCTCAGGCAGTGTTGGAGGCGGGAATGGTCCTGGTGGTGTTCCCCGAGGGGACGCGACGATCCGGCCCTGTCGTGGGCGACCTTCTCGAAGGCGCCGCATTCTTGTCGGCGCGCACGGGTGCGGCCATCGTCCCAGTCGGGATCGGTGGCACCGAGGCCGCCATGCCGAAGGGCAAGAAGCTCGTACGACCGGTCAAGGTGAAGCTCGTTGTCGGCGAGCCCATAGTCCCAGCACCTCGACCTGCTGGAGCCAGGGTGAGGCGCAGTGAGCTCAGGGCTACTAGCGATGTCCTAAGAGAGGATCTCCAGCGGCTGTTCGATCTCGCACGTGCTGCCGTCGGTGACGCCTGATAACCGGCCACAATCCCAGTAGCCCGGCAAGCAGAGCACCGAGCCCCGAGAGCACAATGCCGATGGTGACCGTGCGGGGCTTATAGCTGAAGGTCACCGTGTGGATCCCCGCTGGCACCCGCACGGCCTGGAGTATGCCGTGTCTCAGCACCGTCTGCTCTCCCGTGGCATGCACTCCGCGCGTTCCGCCCGGGCTCGCGTGGCCAAGCGGGCGCACCGTGGCAGACCACCCGGCGGAATAGGCTTCGCTTCGAACGACAAGTGCGGGCTCCGGCGTGGTTACCCGGATCTGCTCGGCACCCCAGGGTGAGCTGTGCACCACGCGCGCCGTCGCTCCTCCAATGGGATCACCAGAAGCTGTCTCGACCCAGGCACGTCCCGCCGCATACGGGTTGACGAACAACGCGAACACGCCGTCCATCCGGTAGAAGCGCCAGTGGGGCGGCGTCACCGCGTCGGTAAGGGAGCCGTCCAGGCGGTAGATGCCTTCCCCAGCCGTTCGCACCAGAGCATTGCCCACCTCGGCTCCGCCGGTGCCAGCGACAGACGTGACAATGCCTATGGCGAGCTGTGGCTCGTCGAGGGTGATCTCGAGTGCATGGCCGGAGTCGATCCGAGCCGGGGCTCCGGCCCATCTCACCTTGCCGTCGGGGAGCAGGAGGCCGGTTCGTACGAGTGGGCCGGATCGGGTTGGCATGCCGCGCTCCGGAGTGCCTCGCACTGCGCTCGCAGGTATAACAGCCGAGGTTACGACCAGATCGGTCCCGAAGAAAGCGGTCCGGGTGGCCCCCGATGCGACCATCACAGCTCGAGGGGGACGGCGAGCGTAGCCGTAGTCTGAAGCGGGAGACCTCGGCAGGCGCGGCAGGACGTGAAGCACCTGTATGCGTGCCGGCAACAGCTGGCTGTTCTGGTCGTGATCGATGCGATCTCGAGGCATAACCGCAGCCACGGGCGGAAGCGGGACAGAGCCCGTCGGCGGCAGGCCCCTGCCGTCGCTAGGAGGCGGCACCACCATGTGAGCGAAGTACTGGGGAGCCGACGCGAGCAAGCCGAGATCGAGCTCATTCGACAGTGAGCCGGCGAGCACCGAGGGCTTCAGGTCCAGCTGGAGGTGGCTGTGCGTTGCGCTGTCGTATGCCGCGCTCACGATCGCTCCGTAGCCCTGGACGCTGGAGATCCTGCGGAGGATCGTGAGGTCGGGCTCGCCGAGCGCTTCGAGCTGGATGGGATAGTACCGGTCGGGGTCGAAGATCGCGACGCGACGGCTGCCATGTGCGGGTCTGTAACCCGTTGCCGCCAGCGCCGAGTGCAGCTCGTTGGCCGAAGTGCTGGAGGGGGAGGTGGCCGCGGAGGGGTCAGGGGCCTGCTGATCAACCACGTTGAAGCTCACCAGGTCGACAGCGACGAGCGCCGTCAGCAGCCACGGCAAGCGCCTGCCTGCGTGCTTGCGCCAGACGACGATCGCTCCTGCTGCAAGGCAGATCGCGCTCGACAGCGTGAGGAAGGCCACCAGCGGCCAAAGCATCGAGCGGTGGATCGGGTAAGCCGCACCCAGGAATTTCACTACCGAAGGCCCATCCAGTGCCATCGCGACCTGGACACCCACCACCCCGGCCACGGGAAGGAGCGCGAGGAGCACCTCCGACCGGAGCCTAGCCCTCCCGGCCCCAGTGCTCTCCTGGGGCAGGATCGCTGTATCCAGCCAGGTACCGAAGATCACAGCGAGTGCCAGGTCGACTTCGACAAGGTTGCGGTTCAAAAGTCGCTGGCGGTTGAACAGCGGGATGTAGTACATGACATGCCCGAATGGAGTGAACCCTCCCCATGCGAGCAAGAGGCCTAGCAGCGCTATGACATACCAGACAAGCCATGACTTTGCCTCGGGGCTCCGGATATGCCGCCTTGCGAGGAGTCCGAAGAATGCCATCACTGGCAATATCCCGATGTAACTGCTCACCTCGGGAAGGTTGTAGGTACCGAAGTAGGCAGCCGGGAAGGTGTGCCCGCCACCAAGGGCGAAGGGGTCGAGAATCAGCAAGGTAAGCCCCTTGGCCATCGATCCTGACTTGAAATAGGTGTAGGTGGCATGAGCCCGCTGTGAATTGCCGGCCAGATGGCTGCCCGGAAGGAGCTGGAGAGACCCGATCATGGCACCGAGGGCCGCACCGGCTAATGCCCCGATGATGAGGTCGGAACGCCTCGACGGCGTACGCCACACAAGCCAGAGCCAGAACACACCCAGTACTAGCGCTCCGTCGAGAATCGGCTCGACTGCCCCGGAGAGCACCATCATGCCGAGCGATACCCCTAGCAGGGCGACCCAGGGCGCAGCCGAGGTGGACCGGGGACGGCTAGCAAGACGATGCAGTGCAGCAAATGCCCATGGCAGCCAGGCTGCTGCCTCCACGAGATCCAGGTGAACGCTCTGGCCCGCCATGAACCCCCCGTAGGCGTACGCTGCGGCCGCCAGGGAGCTCGCCAGCCAGGAGCGGCCCAGCACGCGCAGTAGCACTAGCATCCCGATCGCCGCGATCACCTGAACGAGAACCTGGTTGGCTACCCAGGCAATGCCCGACGGTATGAATCCGAACAACCAGGTGAACGGGTACGCTGCAGCTGCGTTGAAGCCAGCCAGCAGCGGCGTGCCGCTCCACAGGAATGGATCCCACAACGGGAGGTGGCCGCGGGCCAGGTCGATGCCCACCAGCACGCGCAGCGGGTAGTTCTGGATGAGATTGTCTCCCGCGAGCCACAGCACTCCGGCTGCTGCGGGAATTCCGTACAGCAGCGTTGGCACCACCACGAAGAGCGCCACCAGGCTCAAAGCTCGATGCGAGGCCATAGCGTCCCTGACGCGGCGTAGGAGGGACACTCGCGTGGCGTGCAAGGCTCAAGCGCGCTCGGGAAGCGCCCGGCGCTCACGCCACCAGGTTCTGGCCACCACCATCGCGTAGCGGGCACCGAACAGGAGGTTGTGCCCCTTCTTCGAGGTGCCAGACGCTCGGGGGTGCCAGACGGTCGGGCACTCAGCGAGCCGCCATCCCCTTGCCGCCGCGGAAATTATCAGCTCGGCCGTCTGGTACTGGTCCTGCTCGAGATTTACGTCCGCGAGGACCTCTATGCGCAGAGCCCTGAAACCATTCGAGGTATCCGTCAGGTTCTGGTGAGTCAACCTGTTGACCACCAATGAGAACAGCCTGACCCCGGCCTGTCTGAACCTATCGGTGGTCTCGTCACGCCCCAAACGTCTAGATGCGATCACGAAATCGGCCTTGTCGGAGAGGATCGGATCCAGCAACTGGGGTATCTCGCGGGGATCGTTCTGCCCGTCGGCATCAAGTGTGACGACATAGCGGGCTCCATTTCGCAGCGCTATCTGGTAACCGAGGCGAAGCGCTACCCCCTGTCCCATGTTGACCGGCAGAACCGCACAGAGCGCACCGTGGGAACCCACTATCTGCTCGGTGCCGTCTTCACCCCCATCGACTACGACGAGGGTGGTCACGTCGAGACCGGCCACGCTGGCGGGCATGGCGTCGAGGACGGCGCCTATGTTGTCGGCTTCCATGTAAGAGGCTATGACGGCGACGACGGGGCCGAGGCGCGCCCCGGGATTCCGGCTCGCGAAATCCTTGTACCCGAGGCTCATCACAAGGCTGGTCAAACCCTGGTGGCGCTGGTTGCCAGCACTACGGCTCCTAGCCACGGGCAAGGTTTACCAGCACGTCACTAGCAGATACCTGCCGATCACCTGCCAGAGGACCGGCGGACACCTCCGAAGCCGCTTGGGCCTCGAGCGGTGCTGCGGTTCCGATGGCCAAGGCTGCCGCCAAGCCGCGCAGTAGGTCCCGGAGCTCCGGCGGTGGCGGGAAGTACTCATCTTCAAGGGTCACGCTTATCTCCTGAACCCCCGCAGAGGGAGCCAGGCGACTGACGACTCCCTCGACCAGCTCGTCAGGTGCCGAGGCGCCTGCTGTCACTCCAACCGTGCCTGTCAAGTCGTCGGGAAGGTCGGCTGGGTCGTTGACCCTGATCACCCGCGGACAGCCGGAAGCGCGTGCCACATCCTCGAGAGCCCGGGTGTTCGACGAGTTCTCCGAGCCGATGACCACCACTGCATCGGCTTCACCAGCTATAGCCCGCAAGGCGCCCTGCCTGTTCGTAGTGGCGAAGCACAGGTCCGAGCGGTTGGGCATCCACAGGTCGGGGAAACGCTCGCGCGCATGTTGCATAATGCCTGACCACTCTAGGTGGCTCAAGGTAGTCTGAGCCAGAAGCGCCACCGGCGCGGATGCGTGCTGTTCGAGCTCGTCATTCGATTGAACTTGCCCTGCGAGCTCGTCGGCCACGCTATCAACGTCATCCTCGCTCTGCACCAGGCGAACGGCGTCCGGCGCGACGGCCATGGTGCCGATGGCCTCCTCGTGGCCCTCGTGGCCCACATAGAGCACGGTATAGCCCTTGCCTGCGCGCACCTTCAGCTCGTGATGGACTTTCGTGACCAGGGGGCATACCGCGTCAACAACCACCGGCGTGGTGCTACGAGCCTGTTCGACGACCGATGGCGCCGAGCCGTGAGCGGACAGCATCAGGGGTGCCCCCGGAGGTACCTCTCCGACGTCGTCGACGAAAATCACGCCCCGTGTGCGGAATTGGCTCACGACATGGCTGTTGTGGACAATCTCGTGGTAGCAATACACGGGTGGTTCGAAAACGCGCACCATCCAGGCCAGGGCCTTGATTGCCTTCTCCACTCCAGCACAGAATCCTCGCGGTGATGCCAGGAGCACTCGTTCTACAGGCACGGGACCAGGCTAGCTATGCGTTAGCCTGTGGGCATGTCAGCTCCCCGGGTGGTGTCGCTCGGCGAGAAGTCACCTGCGGAGCGCGCGGGCGTGCTCGTTGGCGATACCCTGGTATCGATAGCAGGACGCGTGCCGCGTGACGTGATCGAGTACCAGGTGCTTGCCGACGAGTCGGAGGTGGCGCTCAGAGTCCGTCGCGGTGATGTCGAGCTGGACATCGAGGTGGTCAAGCACGCCGGTGAGCCCCTCGGCATGGAGGTTTCCTCCGCCGTGTTCGACCGGGTCCGCACCTGCGATAACCACTGCGCGTTCTGCTTCATCCACCAGCTACCCAAGCACATGCGGCGGAGCCTCTACATGAAGGACGATGACTACAGGCTCTCTTTCCTCTACGGCAACTTCACCACCCTGACTCGTTTCACGGAGCTCGACCTCGAGAGAGTGCTCACAGAGCGGCTGTCCCCGCTGTTTGTGTCCATACACAGCACCGACCCGGACCTACGGGCTCGGATGCTGCGCAACCCTCGCGGTGCTACCAGCCTGCGGTGGTTGCGCGCCCTGCTGGACGGTGGCATTGAGGTGCACGGTCAGATCGTCGTGTGCCCGGGTGTGAACGATGCTGCGGCCCTCGAATCGACGATGGTGGGCATCCTCGACGAGTACCCGGATCTAGCCAGCGTGGCGTGCGTCCCCCTCGGGGTCAGCCGGTTCAACGTGGAAGAGGGGATGAGGCCGCATACTGCCAGCGAGGCCTCCACAGTCGTGGACCTGGTCGAGAGCTTCCAAGAGACCTTCTTGTCCGTCACGGGGCGCAGGATGGTGCATGCGGCAGACGAGTACTACCTACTGGCGCGACGGCCGTTCCCCCCGAAGGAGACCTACGAAGGCTTTCCACAGCATGAGAACGGGATCGGGATGGCGCGGGCCTTCGAGGCTGGATTCCTCGGAGACGCCTCCAGCGCGTTCGGCGCCCAGCCTGGATTCTTCGCATGGGTCGACGGTGCACCTCCATCTGGCTACAGAGCACCGCGGGCTCCCACTCACGAGGGGAGCTCCCTAGCCCATGGTCCTGTGAGCATCATCACCGGCCTCTATGGAGCAGCTGTGCTATCCCCGCTACTTGCCAACTACCCCGATGAGACGGTGAAGGTCCTGGGTGTCTCCAACGACTACTTCGGGGGCAACATAGGCGTAGCCGGCCTGCTCACCGGTACCGACATCGCCCGGACGCTCGCTGGCGAGCCGGCCGACAGGAGGTATCTCCTGCCCGATGCATGCCTTTCAAACTCTGTGTTCCTAGACGGGATGTCGCCTTCCGACTTACCCCGTCATGTAGAGGTCATCCCGAGCGACGGGCTTTCACTTGCTCGTGCGCTTCGCGGGTTGGGCGGAGCCGACTCCTGCCAGCCAAGCGAGCCAGAGCCCGTCGCGGGCGCGCGGTGACGATGGCATCGAAATGCTCGCAGTGGGGTGGGAGGCGATGAACCAGAGGGTCGACCACGGCGCTCCGGCTTCACCGAGGTCGGTCAGCCGACCTGACACAGACCCGTGCTCCGGAGTAGTGGTTATCGCCGGCCGGCCAAACGTCGGCAAGTCGACGCTCGTGAACCGTATTGTCGGCAGGCGGGTCGCCGTGGTGGAAGAGAGGCCCGGCGTCACGCGCGATCGGCTCGAGCTCGATGCTCAGTGGGCTGGGCATCACTTTACGGTCGTCGACACCGGTGGATGGCTGGTCAGCGGTGATTCGCTCGACATGAAGGTCTCGGACCAAGCCGAGCGAGCCCTCTCGACGGCCGATGTGGTCCTGCTGGTCGTCGATGCTGCCGTGGGGGTTACCGTGGAGGACGAGGCAGTCGCTCGCTTGCTGAAACGCACTGGACGCAATGTGGTTGTAGTAGCAAACAAGGCAGACAACGAACGGCGAGAAGCCGACGCATGGGAGTTCGTCGCGTTGGGCCTGGGTGATCCACGCATGGTGAGCGCCCTCCACGGTCGCGGGACGGGAGATCTTCTGGACGAAGTAGTGGGGTGGCTGCGCCCGATGGAAGCAGGCTCCGGACGAGCCGAAGGCGACGAGCACTCCGGGGCTGGCCCATCGTCCGGCGATGCGACCGGCCTGCCAGCCGGCGCGATGGATTGCCCGAGAGTAGCGATAGTAGGGCGACCCAATGTGGGCAAATCGACTCTGTTCAACCGCCTTATAGGCGAAGACCGCTCCGTCGTCCACGATCTGCCGGGTACCACGCGCGATGCAATAGACACCTTGGCCATCACTCCCGAGGGGCCGGTCCGCTTCGTGGACACTGCCGGAATGCGCCGACGTTCACGTACGGAGGACGGTACCGAGTACTACGCGATGGTAAGGGCCCTGGCCGCGCTCGACGAGGCTGACATTGCCCTGCTGGTCATAGACGCCACGGAGGGCGTGAGCCACCAGGACCAGCGTCTGGCCGAGCGCGTCCAAGCCTCGGGCAGCCCTGTGGTCGTGATCTTGAACAAGTGGGAACTGGTCGCCAAGCCGGATCGGGACGAAGTGCTCTGGGAGGTAGGGGAGCGCCTGGCGTTCCTGGGCGATGCACCCGTGCTGAAGGTAAGTGGCCGCACCGGTCTCGGAGTCCACCGGATCCTTCCAGCGGTATCGGTCGCGACTGAGGCTTACCACCGTCGCATCCCTACGGGGGAGCTGAACAGGGCAGTTCGTGCGATCCAGGCCGCACATCCGGCTCCTGGTTCCCGGATCCGGTATGCAGTGCAGGGTGCGTCGGACCCACCAACCTTCACGCTGTTCGCCGACAGGCACTTGGCGCCAACGTACCTGCGCTACGTGGAGCGCAAGCTGCGCGAGCAGTTCGACATCGGACCGACCCCGGTCAAGATCCGGGTGCGCCTACGCGGGAAGTGAGTGCTCATGCCGGCATCTGACCAATTGGAATCGACATCGAGCCTGGCGGCAGGGGAAGGGGCGGCGAAGGGCGACATAGCCCCTCGATCGGCCGAGCATCGCATCGCCGACGCGATCAGCAGGGCAGTGGAGGGAAACAGCGTCTCGGGCTCCGGCAAGCTCGCAGCTCAACACAAGCTACCCGTGCGCGAGAGACTCGATCTGCTGTTTGACCCCGGATCGTTCGTCGAGGACGGGCTGCTGGCGAATGCTGTCGCTGGTGGCCTGCCGGCTGATGGCGTCGTCACGGGCCGCGGCGCGGTTGACGGGCGTCCAGCCTGCGTCGTCGCCAACGACCCTACGGTCAAGGCCGGCTCGTGGGGTGCCAGGACTGTCGAGAAGATCGTGAGGCTAACCGAATACGCGCTTGTCCACGAGCTCCCGGTGTTCTGGCTGGTGGACTCAGCCGGTGCGCGGATCACGGATCAAGTCGAGCTGTTCCCAGGACGGCGCGGAGCCGGTCGGATCTTTTACAACCAGGTCAGACTGTCGGGCAAGGTGCCGCAGATCTGCTGCCTCTTCGGACCATCGGCAGCGGGTGGAGCATATATCCCGGCGTTCTGCGACGTGGTCTTCATGGTCGAGGGCAACGCTTCGATGTACCTAGGCTCTCCACGGATGGCGGAGATGGTCGTGGGTGAGCACACTACGCTCGAGGAGATGGGCGGGGCCCGGATGCACTGCACCGTATCGGGGTGCGGGGACAATCTCGTCCCCGACGATGCGGCAGCCATCGATGCAGCGCGCGCGTACTTCTCCTATCTCCCGGGATCCTGGAGGGACGAGCCGCCCGTCTCGACACCTATGGCACCAATGGTCGAGCTCAGCTCTGACCTGCTCCCAGCCGACGGACGCTCGCCCTATGACATGCACCGGGTGATCGATGCTCTTGTCGATGACGGATCGCTGTTCGAGATCAAGCCGGAGTTCGCGCCGGAGATCGTCGTGGGTTGGGCACGCATTGAGGGCTACCCGGTGGCTGTGGTCGCGAACAACCCGGCGGTGCGTGGGGGAGTGCTATTCGTGGACTCCGCGGACAAGGCCGCGAGGTTCATCTGGTGTGCCGACGCGTTCAACGTGCCACTCGTGTTCCTAGCCGACGTGCCAGGGTTCATGGTGGGTACCGCGGTCGAGCGTGCGGGCATCATCCGCCACGGGGCGAAGATGATCACCGCAGTGTCCGAGGCGACCGTGGCCAAGATCTCAGTGATCGTGCGCAAGGCATACGGTGCCGGGCTGTACGCCATGGCTGGTCCAGGTTTCGCACCGGATGCCTGCATCGCCCTACCAAGCGCGGAGATAGCCGTGATGGGTCCTGAAGCCGCGGTCAATGCGGTCTACGCCAACAAGATCGCCGCAATTGACGACGACGCCGAGCGTCTCGCCTTCGTGGAAGCTCGACGTGCCGAGTACGAGGTCGATGTCGACCTTCTCCGCTTGGCGTCTGATCTGGTGATAGATGCTCTTGTCCCATTCGAGGACCTGCGCCGTGAGATCGTCGCGCGCCTGGCCATGGCCACCGGACGCGACAGGCACTTCACCGATCGCCGCCACGGGGTCCCTCCTGTCTAGGCACCACTGCATGTGCGCGACACGTCGCATGCCGGCCCGTCCAGGCTATTGAGTAGCAAGCGCCCGTGACAGCCGGCGGGCGATCCCGCGGATGGCAGGGGCAGCTTCGAGTGGGTCGAATGTCTCGGCCGGTCCGGTAAGCGACAGCCCGGCAACGGCACGCTGGTTCACGATCACCGGGCTGGCGACACAGGCAAGGCCGATCCGTGCCTCCTCGTGCTCCACGGCGAACCCGCTCTGCCGTGTCTGAGCGAGCTGACCCTTGAGCACCCGAGCATCGGTGATCGAATGCCGTGTCCGGCGTACCAGACCGGCACGGACGGCCTCGGCAAAGGCCGCAGGATTGTACGCGAGCAAAGCCTTGCCGAGCGAGGTGCAAGTGGCCGGGATCCTGCCCGCCACTGGCGACGCAACTCGCTGGTGGCCCTGATGGCCCACTCTGGCCAGGTACATGACGTCGATGCCGAGCAGCACTCCGAGTTGGGTAAGCCGGTTCGTCTTGTCGAACAGCTCTTCCATGTATGGCCGGGCCACGTCCTCGAGTCTGTGCTGGCGAAGGGCCACCCCTCCCAGCTCGAACAGCCGGAGACCCAGGCGGTACCCATCCGGCTCTGCCTCGAGCGCCCCCCAGCTCTGCAACTCCGTTGCCAACCGGTGGGCCGTCGACTTGGACAGCCCGGTGCCTCTCGCAAGTTCCCGAACGGTAACAGAAGATTCAGTGTGCGTAAGGAAATCGAGGACCTTCAAGCCCTTGCCCAGTGAGGTGCTCATTGGCAGATCCTACCCCATGTGTCCCTCTATACAGGACGCATAGCTGGACGGATGGCCGCTTCAGAGCTCTTAATATAGAGAGGGACACAGCTGTCTCGTCCGAGAGGCCGAGTTCCTCAGTCGGGCCCATGGTCCCCCTTCGCCGTCCATCCCCCCCGGCGGCCGAAGGGCGGACCGGGCCCTCAGACGAGAGGTCATGAACATGCCGATCAACGCTGGCACCAAGACGAGCCGTAGCTCCTCCAATCGAGCCAAACCACGCAGCGCTCCCGTGAGGCCGGATGCCGGCGCTTCAGAGATGCAGCGCATGACAGTCGAGTCTCCCGAGACCCTGCTCGGCTACTACAGCCAGATGGTGCTCATCCGGAGCTTCGAGCAACGGGCAGCCGAGATGTACACCCGGGCCAAGATCGGAGGCTACTGCCACCTCAACCTAGGTGAGGAGGCAACCGTGGTTGGCCTGATGGCGGCACTCGAGCCACGCGACTACCTATTCACGACCTACCGCGAGCACGGATATGCGCTATGTCGGGGGATCGACTCGGGTCGGGTGATGGCAGAGCTGTTCGGCAAGTCCACCGGCGTATCCGGCGGATGGGGGGGCTCGATGCATCTCTTTGACACCGAGGCCCGGCTCCTCGGCGGGTACGGAATAGTTGGTGGTCAGATTCCCCCGGCCACAGGGGCTGCCCTGGCAATTGCCTACCGCAGTGAGCCAGGCCCGGATGCCGAGGCGGTCATGTGCCTCATGGGTGACGGAACCACCAACATCGGAGCATTCCATGAGTCTTTGAACCTGGCTTCCATCTGGCATCTCCCGATCGTCTACGTGGTGATAAACAACGGTCTTGGCATGGGGACTACCGTCCAAGCCGCCTCAGGCGAGCCCGAGCTGTACAAGCGTGGTTGCTCGTATCGTATCCCGGGCGTTCGAGTGGACGGAGATGACGTCGTGGCGGTGCGGGACGCCGCACGCGAAGCCCTGGAGTCTGCACGCGTCGACAGGCAGCCCAGGCTGCTCGAAGCCGTCAGTGCTCGCCTCCGTGGGCATTCTGTGGTCGATCCTGCACGGTATCGCTCGGCTCAGGATGTCGAGCGAGCCCAGGAGCTCGACCCGGTTGCCAACCTACGCTCCAAGCTGTTGGGCGAGGGCGTGATGGATCCCACCATGGCCGCTGACGTCGAGGCAGAGGCCGAAGCAGAGGTCGCCAGGGCGGTCGCGTTTGCCGAAGGCAGCCCTCTTCCCCCTGTGTCGGAGCTGTTCGCCCATAGCTACGCCACGCCAGTGCCGAACTGCCCGGGCAACCTCCCCGGTGAATCGCCCTTCGGGAGCTCGCTGGCATCTTCCATTGCAGGTGCCGGGAAATGAAGCCGGTAGCGCCGTGACCGAGATGACCTATCGCCAGGCGCTGCACGACACACTGCGTGCGGAGATGCTACGTGACGAGTCGGTGTTCCTAATCGGCGAGGAGATCGGCATCTTCGAAGGCTCTTACAAGATCACCGCCGGGCTGTTGGAAGAGTTCGGGCCGCGCCGGGTGCGCGATACGCCGATCAGCGAGGAGGGCTTTGTCGGGGCAGCGATCGGGGCCGCCATGCTGGGGCTGCGCCCGGTAGTCGAGCTCATGACCATCAATTTCAGCCTGCTGGCGATCGATCAGATCGTCAACCACGCCGCGAAGATACACGCCATGTTCGGCGGCCAGATCGCCGTGCCAATGGTCATTCGCACCCCAGGCGGTGGCGGCCAGCAACTCGGGGCCACGCACTCTCAGAACATAGAGGTCTACTATGCCCACATACCCGGGTTGAAGGTCGTCGCTCCCTCCACACCCGCTGATGCCAAGGGCCTGCTCGCGTCCGCGATTCGCGATAGCGACCCGGTTCTCCTGGTCGAGAACCTGGCACTGTACAACACCAAGGGCCAGGTGCCCGAAGGTGAGCATCTCACCGAAATCGGGCGGGCTGCAGTGGCGCGAGAGGGATCCGATGTCACTGTCGTAGCGTATTCCCATACGGTTGGCATCGCCCTCGACGTCGCGACACGCCTGCAGGCAGAGGGCATCTCTGTCGAGGTGGTTGACCTCCGCAGCCTACGACCGCTCGACCGCTCGACGGTCTGTGCCTCGGTACGCAAGACAACGAGGGCAGTGGTGATAGAAGACGATTGGCTCAGCTACGGCGTCGGCGCCGAGGTAGTGGCCACCATCCAGGAGGGAGCCTTTTACTCCCTCGATGCGCCCGTGCGACGTGTCGCTGCTGCCGAGGTGCCGCTCCCATATTCGAAGTCGCTCGAATCAGCAGCGCTGCCCGATGCGCGGGACCTGGTCAAGGTGATACGTGAGACCCTCGACGCCACCGGTTTCGCCGCTTCTGGAGATCGTTGTGCCTGACATAGTCATGCCCCGCCTGTCGGACACCATGGAGGAGGGCAAGCTGGCCCGTTGGCTGAAGCGGCCCGGAGACGTCGTGCACCGGGGAGAGGCTATTGCCGAGATCGAGACGGACAAGGCCGTGATGGATCTCGAGGCCTACGACGACGGAGTGCTCGCGGAGGTCCTTCTAGGAGAGGGCGACGTGGCTCCGATCGGCCAGGTGATCGCGACCATCGGCACTGGTTCTGCTGCCCCTGGCACCAGCCCTTCGGGTTCGGCTGCTGCCCCTACCCCTGTCGCCAGCCCCAGTGAACCACCCGCTGGGTCTGCGGCGCCCGCCTCCCCACTTCGCCGCGCCGGCATCATGACCTCTCCGCTCGTGCGCTCGCTGGCAAAACGCCATGCCATTGCACTCGAGGAGATAGATGGGAGTGGGCCCGGCGGCCGGATCCTGCGGCGAGACGTGGAGGAGGCCATCGCGAGCAGGGCAGGGGAGCCGACGTCCTCACCTCAGGCGACCATGGCTGAAGTCGATATTCCCATGTCCGAGATCGAGGAGATCCCCCTCTCGCGGCTTCGCAGGCTGACAGCGGAACGTCTGAGCGCGAGTACCCAGGTGCCCCATTTCGACCTGACCACGATCGTCGACGCCTCCGCCCTGCTTGCCTTGCGAGCGGAGATGAATTCGGCTACCTCTCGTGAGGGTACGAAAGTAAGCGTGACGGACCTGATCGTCAAGGCCTGTGCAAAGCTGCTGCGCTCCCATCCAGAGATCAACTCGTCGTTCGGAGGCGACAAGATACTGCGATATCGCCGCGTGAACGTGGCTCTGGCAATCGCGGTGAGCGACGGGCTCACCGTGCCAGTCATACATGATGCTGATAGCAAGGCACTCGGTGAGATCTCGCTCGAGGCCCGAGCGCTCGCGACAAGAGCCCGAGCCGGGCGCCTTACGCTGGAAGACCTGGAAGGTGGAACATTTACGATCAGTAATCTCGGGATGTTCGGGGTAGACCACTTCACAGCGGTCATCAATCCGCCCCAGGCTGCAATCCTCGCCGTGGGCGCCGCTCGGCAAGAGCCGGTGGTGCGCGACAACGAGGTGGTTCCTGGCACCACGATCAAGGCGACATTGTCGGTCGATCACCGCGTGCTCGACGGCGCAACGGCCGCAGCGTTCCTCGCGGATGTCCGCGATCTCCTTGAGCACCCGATCCAGATCATGATCTAGCCGCATTCCGTGCCAGGCGTCTAGCAGGCCTGCTGGGCCTGGAGGTGGATTGACTGGGCATTGACCGCGACGCGCCCTGCAAGCCCCTGGCTTCAGCCATTGGGAGGCGGTCAATTCCCCGGGCTACGGCGTTCAACCTACGCTTCGTGCAGGTCGTCGCGCCGATTCACGCGCCACACACGAGCCTGGTCGCGAGGCCTGATGACTACTTCATCGAGATCGACATGGGC
>JAJZJN010000022.1 GCA_021851165.1 Actinomycetes bacterium | reverse complement strand
ACTCGCTAGACGCTCTGCCCTTAGGAACAGGAAGGCCTCGCTTTCCTCATCGTAGAAACGCCGGGCCACCTCGTAGAGGTGTGTAACGAAAACCACCTTCACGCCGCTGTCGACGAGCGCGCTCACGATCTGGAATGCGACCTCCGATCCTTCCCGCTCGTTGGTCGCTGCGAACGACTCGTTCAGCAGTACCATGCAGCCAGCACGAAGGTCGTCAACGATTCCGCTCATCCTGGCAAGCTCCTCGTCTAGCTTCCCGCTCGCCATGGAACGGTCCTCTTCCCGCCGGTAATGGGTGAACAGCCCTTTGCACATCTCTGCCGAAAGCTCCTCGGCGGGAACGAACATGCCGGCTTGCATCATCAGCTGCGCCACACCCACGCTTCGCAGGAAGGTCGACTTGCCTCCTTGGTTGGCGCCCGTGACCATCACCAAGTCCTTGCCGTCGCCGGCCACGTCGTTTCCTACGAGCCGCCCGTCCACGCGCAGTGCCAGGCATGGGTCGTAGAGGCCACGGCAGGAATACCGGCGCTCACCCGTAGGGAAGACCGCGGGAAAACAGATCGGTCCGGCCTTTGCCGCCAGCGCCTCCTCGAGGTTCACGCAACCCACATAGAATGCCAGCTCGGCCCGCAACGTCTCGAAGAACCCGAGAATATGGTCTGTCGAGCGCCCGAGAGCATCAGCCACTATCGCGATGCCGAGATCTCTGAGCTCCCCGAGCGCCCTTGCGCCGCTCTCATCGCGATCCGCGATGGCCAGCGTGTAGCGTGGGGATGCCTTACCGGTCACGCGCTGAACCCAGCTCTGCTTGGCCTCTGCGGCCCGCCGCAGCACGTAGCCGCTGCCGCGATTGCCGGCTCCGAGCACGACGCTCATCGCAACCCCGTCACGGAAGCGCAACTCCTTCAGGTGCCCCTCCACCTCGGCAAAGTACTCGGGGCCAAGCTCATCTTCGAGCATCGTGAGCAGTCTCGTGAAACCCGCTGACTTGAATAGCCCCTCGGAGGCGACCGCCAGCTGTCGCAATTTGCCGAGCATTGTCACGAGCATTTCGAGCACCTCGATCGAGCGGTGCAGCACTGCGCTCGGCGAGCGACTGAACAGTCCAAGGATGATCTTGCGCTCCCCTTGGATGGCGTCGCTCGCCACCTGGTACATCTCCTGCACCACGCTACGATTCTCGAGGCAGTCACGCAGAACAGCCTGCCGGTACAGAGCCACCTCGACATCGTCCGAGGCCGACAGCAGCACCTCGCGCGCCACATCGAATATCAGCTCGTCACCACGTGCCATAGCCTCGAGCAGTGTCTCGAGCTCCAGATCCTGGATAAGGTCATTCTGGTTCGCAGGTAGATGCCCCGGCCGCTCGAGTGGCTGCTCCTCGTGCATCAGGAAGACGTTCATCGTGCCAGGCGCCCCTTCACCAGCTCGTATGTCAAGCCGTGCATCTCGGCGATGGCCAGTGCGTAGGACAGGCCGTCTGCAGGCCTCCGCAGGATCTTGAAGGTGCGCACCGCCGGGTTCTCCGGGTCGACCGTGCTCACCATGCTCACGGTCTTTGCACTGAGCGATGCCAGCTCCTCGACGAACGTCACGTAGACGCACAATGCGTCGAGCTCCATGATCCTCTCCAGGACTCTGGTACCCAGGAACACTGCGTCCTGCAGAGTCGTCGAGGCAAAGATCTCGTTCAGGACCAGGATGCTGCGCGAGGTCGCCTGATCGAGTATCGAGTGGATCCGGACCAGATCGTCTTGAAGCTTACCGCTCAGGTTCCCCAAGTCCTCCTCCCTCTCGAAGTGGGTGAAGAGCTTGTCGAATAGGAGCAGCCGGGCATCCTTGCCCGGGACGGGACAACCGAGGCTGGCCAGGTAGTGCAACTGCCCGAACATCCGGGCGAAAGTCGTCTTGCCCCCCTGGTTCGGACCCGACACCACACATACGCGCTCCTCGCCTTCGAGGAAGAAGTCGTTGCACACTATCGGAGCCTTGTGAGTGAGCTGGCTGACAGCCAGGGCAAGGTCGAACGCTTCGGTTGCATGCACATCCTTGTCAAGGTCGCAGACCTCCGGATAGCAGAAGCCAAGGCCTCCCGAGCGGCAGTAGTCGATGTGCTCTATGTAGGCGAGGTAGAACTGCACCTCACGGTCCATGACGACAACCGTCTGATCGAGATATCCAGCATGCTCGGTGCAGTAGCTGCCGAGGCGGGCGAAGACCTCCGGGTAGAGCTTCGCCACGCGCTCGAGCACCCCAGCGTCGACCTGGTTCATCTCAGCCGAAGTCGGAGGGTCGGCCCTCACGGGCTCGCTCCCGGCATTCCTGAACTTTTCGAAGGTGCTCGCCACGGCCTCGCTGTAGTCCACGTCGAAGTCATGCCGGAAGACCGTTACCCTGTTTCCCTTGACCAGGAGCGCATACTTCACGTCGCCGAGATCGGCCAGGATGCTCCTGGTATCTTCCACCAGGGAGACGAAGGCATTCGAGGCGACGTAGCGCTGGAGGTACTCGCGCGCCGCGATAAGGCCGCGAGATGCCAGATCGTGACCCTCGAGGTCACTCACCAGGCGGATGACCGCCCCGCAGTAGATCTCGACCGTGTCAACGAACCAGCGTTCCTTCTGCAGCCGGTAGTAGAGCTTCCCGAGGCGCGAGCGCCGTGCCCGAACCGTGTGCATCGCACCGGCGAAAGCCATGAGGTGCAAACGGAGATCAGCGTCCTCGATATCACGCATCACCTCCTGGCGATAGTTGACCGCCGCAGTGTCGCCGAGCGGGAAGTAGAACAACGGGGCGAGGTTGTACTCCTCGCGCCCTGCTATCACGGCTTCGACGATCTGGTCGAGATTCAGATCGTGGAAGCACTCCGGGGTCTCAGCTGCCTCTGCCCTCGACTGATCTGCCACGCTCATGAACAGCAGGCTCGTAAATCCCCCGATCTGCCGATCTGCCGCATCGTCGGGAAGCGCTGCGGGAAGCGCTGCGGGGAGCGCTGCGGGAAGCGCTGCGGGAAGCGCTGCACCACTGTCATGCGCCGAGCCATCTCCGGAATGTCCGATACCTCCCGCATCACCCGGCGTCACGCTACCCACAGGATCAGGCCTCCTGCCCGCACAGAGCCAGTGTCGCTCCCGCCACCCGGAGCATGGCCTCGTCCTCGGCCAGCTTGCGCTGCCGCTGCTGCTCGGTCTCACGCCTCATCTCGTCGGCACGCTCCGCGGCGCCGAGAATGGTCGATATCGTCTGGTCGAGCTCACGCTCCACGGTTACTTCGAAGCGCCGGCGCACCGAGTCGAGCCGCTGACTCAGATCCCAGCGCGCCCTGCCTGCATGCTTGTCGAGCTCCGACCGCAGCTGCTGTGCGGCTCGATCGAGCAGGTGCCGGCGAGCTATGCCCGCTGGCAGCACACGCCTGGCCAAGCGCCCTATACCTTCGGTCGTGCTGCCAACCTGCACGAACAGATAGAAGAACCGTTCCCGTTCCTCGGAGACCTCCGGCACCGTCACCGTCGGCAGCGTGACGTCGAACAGGTCGGCAGCCGCAGAGCGGAGGGCATTGACCCGCGCCTGGACGCGCGAGCGCTGGGTTGCCGCCATTTCCTGCCACGCCGACTCCACGACCCTGGCTTCCTCCCTGCGGAACTCCTCGAAGCCGCTTCGCACGCAGCGTTCGACCGCACCCTGGAGCTCGTCCTCCAGCCGGGACACCGGAACCGCCTCGGCTATTCGCTCGAGCTCGGGCACGAGCTCTGCCGGCGCGCTCCGAGCGAAGGCCGCCAGGTCGGCTCCGACACGCTCCGAGAGAGCCGCCACGTCTCGATCGAGCAGGGTTCTGTCGTCCGACAGCGCTTGGCGCTCAGCCGCAGCGGCAGCACGGAACGCCTCGACGCGCTCGGCGAGCACCGCTGCGCTCATGGCGAGCGAGGCACCTGCGATTTCCACGGAGATGCTCATCTCACCTGCAAGGCGCGCGAGCTCCCTGCGAGCGGTGGCGAGGCGCGTATCTTGCAAGTCGTGCTTCACGAAGCGGCGTAGCTCCGCCTCGAAACCCGCCAGCTCTCCACAGCCAGGGCCAAGTTCCTCACCGGCTTGCCTCGATCGCAGCCCCGGCAGCGCCGCGACATGCCATACCCTGGGCATCGTACCGAGGACTGCTTCCAAACCCCCGGCAACGAATCCACGAACTTGCTCGAGGTCCTCATCGTCGAGGTGGTCCGCCTTGTTGACGACGAAGAACATCGGGACCTGCCGCTCCAAGAGCGCGGCGACCATCGCGCGCTCCCGCTCCGAGAGCGGCGCGTCCACGGAGAGGACCACGATGGCACCGTCGCCATCGAGCACGGCCTGCTCGGCCGTCTCGTCATTGTGGAGGTGGACAGAGCCGATCCCGGGTGTGTCCACGAGCACGAGGCCAGTCTCGAGAAGCGACGACAGCACCCTCACCTCGACCCGAGCCACCTGTGCGGCGTTTCCGGGATTGCCGGTCTCCGTCACGTAGTCAGCCAGGTTGTCGCCGGCTGCGAGCTCCCTCGTCGTCCCGTCGAGATACACGACAGTGGCTCCCGGCGTTCCATAGCTCACCTCAGTTGCAAGGGATGTAAGCGGGATCGCTCCCGTCGGGACGACGGCCTCGCCGACAAGAGCATCGATGAGAGTTGATTTCCCCCGCTTGAACTCCCCGATCACCGAGACATGGAACCGTCCCCAGCCCAAGCGCTCACCCAGGCGCTGCGCCCGTCCAGCAACCTCGGGGCTACGGCTCGCAACACAGCGCGCGAGCTCGAAGCTTGCCTCACGTAACGCCTCGAGCTCTCCGTCCATATGCACCTCCGGTCGCGTCCTCTGACCGCTTCCGTAGGAGCCATCAGCCACCAGGGCAGATGCCGGCGAGCTCCATCGCCAACACCTGAGCATAGCGCCACGACACCAGGCTCGCTCGCTGGGGGCGCGCCCAGTTGGCCAGGCCAGGCCACTAGCCTCTCCCCGGTGGGCCGTGCTTCTACCCCCGACCAGGCACGTACGACGCGGCTGGCGCACCGGCGCAAGCGCAAGCGCAGGCAACGGGTTCTCGCCGCCACCAGCATCGTGGTAGCGCTATGCCTGCTCGTCGCGGGCGGTGCCCTCGCGTACGTGGTCTACCGCTATCACCAGATACACAAGGTCGCTGTGAACGGCCTCGTGACCGCCGCAAGCGGCCCCAGCACGGCCGAGAACATCCTGCTCGTCGGCGACAACACGCGCTGCGGGCTGAAGAAGTACACGAAGTTCTACCAAGCAGAGCGGGCCCATGTGGGCAGCTGCTCGGCAGTGGGCGGAGGCCGCAGCGATGTGGTGATGATCCTCCACCTCGATCCGGCCACTCACTCGGCCAGCCTCGTGTCGATCCCACGCGACCTATGGCTGCCCATGCCCGGGGGCCATGGCCTCGAGCTGCGGGTGGACGACGCGTTGAACTCCTCCGAGACCCCGTACCTCCACATCCCCTTCGGTCGCTCCCTGCTCGTCAAGACCATCGAGCAGGACCTCGGCATCCCGATCAACCACTATGTCGAATTGAACTTCTATACCTTCGAGCAGGTCGTGAACACCCTGGGGGGCGTGAACCTGTCGTTTCCCACCGAGCTGAAGGACGCCTACTCAGGCCTGCGCATCACCCAAACAGGGTGCCAACACCTGAACGGAGCCCAGGCCCTGGCCCTGGTCCGGGCCCGCCACCTGTACTACATGGACCATGGCCAGTGGCGCTACGATGCCACCGGAGACCTGGGGCGCATCAAGCGGAACCACATCTTCCTCCGGGTGCTCGCCACCGAAGTGCAGCAACACGGCCTGTCGAACCCGCTCACAGCCAACGCCCTCGTCGGCTCGGTCCTGCCCGACCTCACCGTGGACAGCAACTTCACCCTGCCCGACATCGTGAACCTCGCGCTCGCCTTCCGCCATGTGAGCGCAGCGAGCATCCCTGACGCCACACTTCCGGTGATCATTTGGGACCACCCCTACCACGATCTGGCCAACCCATCCAACTACCAGGCGCCCGGCGAGGTCGTATTTCCCTTCGAGCCAGCCGACCAGAACGTGCTCTCGACCCTCACGGCCGGCACCGGTGCCCCTCCATGGCAGGGCATATCACCGTCCTCTGTGACCGTGAGCGTACTGAACGGTACCGGAACGCCAGGCCAGGGAGCCGGCACGGCGGCATCCCTGAGAGCCCTCGGCTTCAACGTGACAGGCGTGGGTCAGGCCACGCCCGGTGGCAACCCGAGCGAAACGGTGGTTCGCTATGCGCCTGGTTACCAGGCACAGGCCGAGAAGGTCCTCTCGGAGATCTCAGGCGAAGCCGTGATGGGCGAGGGCGGGACTTCGCCCGGCAGCAACGTGACAGTTCTCACCGGAGCAGCCTTCTCGATCGCCTCGCCATCGACTGCGAGCACCGCCAGCTCGAGCACCGCCAGCTCGAGCACCGCCAGCTCGAGCACCGCCAGCTCGAGCACCGCCAGCTCGACCACCGCCACCCCCGCCACGACGGGATCGAGCACCGTGAGCCAGTTGGCCCGAAACGATCTGTGGAGCCCGAACCACTCCAGCCAGCAATTCTGGTGGGATCCCAAGGCCTGCTCGACCTAGCGGCCGGCGCGGCATGGCCCCAGTCGATTCGCTAGGTTGGATGCGGTGCCGATCATCTCGGTAGTGCTGCACAACGTCTGGAAGAAGAAGGCCCGCTCGCTCGGGCTAGCCCTTGCCATCGCGTTCGCGGTGATGACCGTGGTGACCCTGAGCGTGGTGGGCGACGGACTGGAGCAGTCCGCAACGGCGATCCTGAAGGTCGGCAAAGCCAACTTCACCATCGTCCAGAAGGGCGTGCCCGACATCTTGAACAGCACCATCGATCAGGGAACCTTGACGCGCATACGCGAGACGCCCGGGGTCGCGAGCGCTGTGGGCGTACTGGTGGAGACCGAGAAGATCAACGCCGCCAACCCGGTGTTCATCGAGGTAGGGATCTCGCCATCCGACCTGAAGCCCTTCGGCGTGACCGTCGTCGCCGGACATCCCTACTCGGCCGATGCCACCAACCAGATGATGCTCGGATGGCGCGCCGCACAGCATTTCGGCATCCACGTGGGCGACAAGTTCAAGGCAAACGGCACCGTCAACACCGTCGTCGGCATCTTCTCGACAGGAAACTCCTTCGGCGACGATGCTTCGATGTTCCCGCTTCCCGCCCTTCAGGGCTACAACCGGGTGCCGGGCATAGTGACAATGGTCTTCGTGAAGACCGTTCCGGGCGTTCCTGTCTCATCCGTGACGAGGCGGATCTCGCGCAACCTCCCGGAGCTTTCCACCATCACCACCGCAAGCCAGTTCGGACGGGCCGACCTGACCCTGGTATTCGTAAAGGCTGCGGCAACCGGCAGCGCCATCCTCGCCGTGGTCATCGGCGCCATCATCGTCGGCAACACGATGCTGCTCTCGCTCTTCGAGCGCACGCGCGAGTTCGGGCTGCTCAGAGCCATCGGTTGGACCAAGACCCAGGTACTGTCATTGGTGATGGGTGAAGGCCTCGTCCTGGCCCTGGTCGGGGCGGGTGTCGGGGTGGGGCTCTCGTTCGCCGCTGCGGTGGCGCTCGAGCACGTGCCTGCCCTGATCGGAGTGCTCCATGCCCACTTCACCACATCCGCGTTCTGGCGTGGCCTGCTCACGGCTCTGGTGATGACCCTGCTCGGAACGTTCTATCCAGCGCTTCGCGCTGCGCTGCGCTCACCGCTCGACGCGCTTGGCCATGAGTGACGTCGGACCTGCCTCGATGAACGGACCCGGGGCAGCTTCTGTCGCCTCAGAGCCGATCATAGAGGTTGTCGACGTCGTGAAGGTCTACCGTGATGGCAACATACGAGCGCTCGACGGGGTCAGCCTGACCGTTGCACGAAGCGAGTTCGTCTCCATCACCGGCCCATCGGGTTGCGGCAAGTCGACATTGCTGAACCTGCTCGCCGCACTGGACCAGCCAACCTCCGGTGTCGTCAAGGTCAACGGCAGGGACCTCCGCCAGGTGAAGGACCTGAGCCGTTACAGGCGGGAGGAGGTCGGGCTGGTCTTCCAGCTGCACAACCTCCTCCCACAGCTCTCGGCATTGGCCAACATCGAGATTGCCATGCCCCATTCTCGCGGTCGCAGCCAGAGCCGGGCCGAGCGCGCACGTGACCTCCTCGCCGAGATGGGCCTGGCCTCCGCCGAACGCCGGGTGCCGGCGCAGCTGTCGGGAGGCGAGCGCCAGCGCGTTGCGATAGCGAGGGCCCTGGCCAACGACCCCGGCATCCTTCTCGCCGACGAACCGACAGGAAGCCTCGACTCTGCATCGGTTGACAACTTCCTCCAGCTCCTGCGCCGCCTGCGCGCCGAGCACGGCACGACCATCGTCATGGTGACCCACGACAACGAGGTCGCGGCTGCGGCAGACCGGACAATCGAGATGAGCGACGGGCGAGTGGTCATGGCGCATGTGAGTTGAGCAAGCCTTCACGTGTCACCGGGACCATGGGCGACTCGGACGCGTTGATCTGGACGATGGCCCGCGACCCTGTGCTGCGCTCGCCGATCGTGGTGGTCATCCTGCTCGATAGGGTTCCCAACTGGGATGATGTCTCCGATCGCCTCGAGAGGCTCACGGAGTGGCTCCCACGACTTCGATCCCGCGCAGTGCCACGGCCACCGGGCGGGGGAAACCCGAGATGGGAGCTCGACCCCGACTTTGCCGTCTCACGTCATCTCAGGGTTCTCGGGACCCCTCCCCCCGGAACCCTGCGGAGCGTGCTCGACGTAGCCCAGTCGATGGGCACGGCGCCTTTCGACCCGGAGCTGCCGCTGTGGGAGGCGGCCGCAGTCGTCGGCCTCCAGGATGATTCGGCGGCTCTCGTGCTGAAGGTTCATCACTCCGTAGTCGACGGGATGGCCGGCATCGACACTTTGCTCCACATACTCGACCGGCGCCGCACTCCCGCAGCCGACCGGTCGGCTTCGCGTATCAGGAGCACGCATCCTCCCGTGCCCGATGGATCCGGCAGATCCAGCGCGGCCGGCTCGACCTCGAACCAAGCGTTATCCATCCTGTCGCACTGCATCGAGGCGCTCTCACGCACCAGGTCAGCCACGACCGGTTTCCTCACCGATGCAGTGGCCGCCGCTTCACATCCGGCATCCACGCTCACCGGGGCCATGTCGACCGCGCGCTCGATGGTCCAGCTCCTGGCACCGGCTCCTACCCCGTTATCGCCACTGCTCACTGGCAGGGGAATCGAACGCCATTTCGAGGTGCTGGACCTGCCCGAAGCCGCCTTGCACCGCTCTGCGGGCGCGATGGGCTGCACCATGAACGACGTGTTCGTCGCGGGAGTCCTGGGGGGCATGAAGCTCTACCACGACATCCAGGGATCCACGGTGAAGCATCTCCGAGGCCTGCTGCCCATCAGCATCCGCACCGCGTCCGACCCAGCCGGTGGCAATCGCTTCGTCCCCACCCGGTTCGTCCTCGATGCCCGGATCAGCGATCCTTCCGAGCGCATACGCCACGTCCACGGCCAGACCGAGGGCTGGAAGCACAATCCTGCGCTCGAGATGAGCAACGCTGTGGCGTACCTACTCAACCGGCTGCCACCGGTCATGACGCGGCTAACCTTCGGTGCGATGCTGAAGGGCGGTGACTTCGTCGCGACCAACGTGCCGGGTCCGCCATTTGCCACCTACCTCGCCGGCGCACGAGTGAACCGCATCTATGGCTTCGCCCCTCCGTCCGGGGCCGCTGTGAACGTCGCACTTCTCACCACGGCAGGCCGGGGATGCATCGGGATCAATGCCGACATGGCCGCCGTCCCCGACACCACCCTTCTGGCCAAGTGCATCCGCAGGGGCCTGCTTCAGGTGACGCGCCTCCCCGCCGGGCCTGCAGCCCGCCCACTTACAGGAAGGATTCCCACGTGAAAGAGCTCGTCTACCCGCGCTTACTTCGCCCTACAGCAGAGCGGCTTGCCGGTAAGACCGGCTTCATAGACCATGCGCCAGGCGGTGTCGTCTACGAAGGTACCTACGGCGAGCACCTCGATCGGGTCCTGCGGCTCTCCAATGCCCTGGGCACTCAGCTCGGCGTGAAGCCTGGCGATCGCTTCGCCGTGTTCGCAATGAACGGACACCAGTTCATCGAGCTATACCACGCGGCGCTGTTCGGTGCCGGGATCATCAATCCGGTGAACATCCGGTTCAATGCTGCCGAGCTCGCCTATGTTGTCAACGAATCCGAGTCGAACGTGGTGTTCACAGACCCCGTATTCGCCACCATCGTCGCCGACGCAATGACGAACCATGGCGCCAGGATCGATCGGATCGTAGTGATCGGAGGGACGGAAGGAGACGGCGTGACCGGAACAGCCGGTGCCGTGTCCTACGAGGATGTCGTCGCTGCGGGCGAGCCTGTGGCGCCTCCCGAGCCCGAGGAGGACGACCCCGTGGTGCTCATGTACACAGGGGGTACGACCGGCTTGCCGAAGGGCGCCCTCCTGGAGCAGCGTGCCGAGCTGTTGAACGCCTACCACGTCGGCATCAGTATCGGGCTCGACGAGGAGCGAAGGTTCCTCTTCCAGTCCCCCATGTTCCATGCCGCCATGGTCGCGGCAGTGCTCGCCCTGCCGGCCAGTGGCGGCGTCTCGGTGTCGATCCCGCTGTTCGATCCGGGGATGGTTCTCGACGTCACCGAGCGCGAGCAGATAGACACCACGCTCGTCATCCCGGTCATGCTGTCGATGCTCGAACAGCATCCGTCGTTCTCCCCACAGAGACTTTCCTCGCTGCGCCAGCTCGTCTACGGCGCTTCGCCCATATCCACCTCACTTCTCCAACGCTGGTTGAAGCTCCTGCCGGACACCGACTTCATCCAGGGATACGGCATGACCGAGGCAGGCTCGGTGCTCACCCTCCTTGGCCCACGCGAGCATCGCGAGGACGGCTCGCTGCTCGATGCGGCAGGGCTCCCGGTACTGGGCGTCGAGCTGTGCATCACGGACACCTACGGGAACCGGGTCGGCACTGGCGAGGCAGGCGAAGTGTGCGCCCGCGGCGGGAACCTCATGCGCGAGTACTGGAAGAAGCCCGAGGAGACGGCCGAGGCCTTCCGTGACGGCTGGTACCGCACAGGTGACATCGGCTACCTCGACACCCGCGGCTACCTGCACCTGACCGACCGGGCAAAGGACATGATCGTTACCGGTGGCGAGAACGTCTACTCGACCGAGGTGGAGAACGCACTAGCCCAGCACCCGGCCGTAGACCAGGTGGCAGTGATAGGGATCCCGAGCGACAAGTGGGGCGAGGCCGTCCATGCCGTGGTCGTGCTCAAGCAGGGAATGACGGCAACGGCTCAGGAGCTGATCGACTTCGCTCGCAAGCTCCTGCCAGGGTTCAAGGTGCCCAAGTCGGTGGAGTTCTCCGACCAGCCACTGCCGCTGTCGGGCGCGTTCAAGCCTCTCAAGCGCGAGCTGCGCAGGCGCTACATCGAACAGCACCATGGCCCCGACCAACCCACCTGAGCGAGCCCCGGCTACGAGCCCCGGCTACGAGCGGCGGCTACGAGCGACAGCAGCTCGCCAAGGGCCTCCTCGCCGGCGGGACCCGAGGTGTCGATCACGACCGCCTCGGGCCACGGCTCGGAGATCCCTGCCAGGGTCGCGAGCACATCCTCATCGGCGTCGGACAGGTCGTCGCCTCGAACAGCCCGCTCGGCCACACGCCTGGCAGCCACCTCCATCGGCACCGAGCACCGGATCGCCACCAGGCTGCTCGACGTCGAGCCGGCGACCTCCATGGCCTCCACCTGCCGGCGGCGCTCGTTGAACGTAGCGTCCAGCACCACGCTCTGGCCACGACCAAGAGCGATCCGGGCACGATCGAGCATCGTCTCGTAGGTCCTCTCCGTCGCTTCCGGGCTGTAGGCATCATCCCCGAGGCGTCCCGCCAAACCCTCCTCACCGAACAGCTCATGGCGGATCTCGTCGGATCCGAGCACCGGCCATCGGAGGTGCTCGCCCGCCGCGGCTGCCAGAGTCGACTTGCCGGTGCCTGGCAGCCCGCTCACCACGACCAGGCATACCTGCGAAGCCCTCAGATGGCCGAGCGCTATGTCGACCAGGCGTCCTGCCTCCGCCGGGGCGCCCGTATCGCCCTGCGCGGCTCGGAGGCACGCGACCTCGGCGCGCACCGCGGCGCGCTCGGCGATGTAGAAGTCGAGCAGCGACTGCGGGATCACCTCACCCGAGGCATCCACGTACGAAGCCAGGAATACCCCCGCCAGATCCTGGGCACCCATACGCTCGAGGTCCATCAGCAGGAAGGCGATGTCGGCCGCGACGTCTACATGACGCAGACGTGCATCGAACTCTATGCAGTCGAGCACTCGAGGACCATCCTCGAGAAGGTAGATGTCGTCGGCGAGCAGATCACCGTGCCCGTCGCAGATCCTCCTGTTGGCTATGCGCTCTTCGAGCAGCTGCCCCCGGCCCGCGAGATAGCGCGAGGCGAGCACGTCAAGCTCGCCGGCTGCATCGACCGGAACGAACTGCCCCCCGTAAGGCCTGATGCCCTCTATGCAGCCACGCCACAGTCGAGCCAAGGTCTCCGGCTCGCCCCCGCGGCTTATCTCCGCCGAGCGCTCGGCGCTCGAATGGAACCCTGCGATAAGAGCGGCCAGGCGCCGCAAGAGCAGTGGCAGCCTCGGGTCGCCGTCGCCGCTGTGAGCGAGACGCACCAACGTCGCCAGCGATCTGTCCTCTGGCATCCGTCGCATGACCACAGCGTGGTCGAGTGTCTCGCCACCGAATCCCACGTCAGCCACACCTAGGTACACGTCACGGCTAAGCCGCTGGTTCGACACAACCTCCTCGACGCATGCCCCATGGCGCGAGTCGATCGTCGTGAAATCGACGAACGGGAATCGAAGCGGCTTCTTGTACTTGAGGACACGCTCGGCAAAGAAGAACAGCACCGACAGGTGTGTCTCGACGACCACACTGCGGTCCGCGTTCCACTGGATGCCGCTATCGGCGGAGCTCGACACCGTACTGCCTGCCCGAGGCCCTGCTCGGCTTTCCGGCACCAGCGTCCCGGGCTCGGCTCTACGCCTACTTCGTCACCTCGTCGAATGCCCTGTCGATCTCGGCCTGCAGCTCCCTGTGGTCGACCGCCAGGGCCTTGTCTATTCGCTTGGTCGCCTTGGCGAACATCTTGTCGAGCTCGTCGTCGAGCTTGTCCTTGGCGATCACTATCAGCGCCACCTCGCCTTGGTCCAGCTCCTCGCCGAGGTCCTTCAGGTCCCCACGCGACATCCCCTCCGCGAGGTGCCCGAGTATCGCACCCAGAGCGGCTCCACCACCCGCCCAGACAGCGGTGGCAACCAGTGTCGGCGGGAACACGAGGCCTATCACCCCTCCGACGACCAGACCTGCCCACGCGCCGTGCTGGGTCGGCTTCTCCCGCTTGTGAACCTTCACCTTCCCGGAGGCGTCCTTCGACAGTATCGCCAGGTCGAAGCTGCCGATGGCACGCTCGTGGTGAAGCGCCTTGATCGTCTCGTAGTCGATCTCGGCATCCTCCGCGGAGCCGTATATCCCGGCATAGACGAATATGTGGCTGTCGCTCATCGCGTCGTTCCCTCCGGTGGTCATAGCTGGCACATCACGAGAGCGTACTCGGCCCCAGGACTTTCCCAGACCGCATCCACGCTGATCCCCGCATCGGACAGCTCCGCCGAGATCCCCCCGACCGTGAACTTCGCGCTCGTCTCGGTCAGAAGCTCCTCGCCGGCATCGAAGTGGATCTCCATTCCGAGCGAGCGAATCGCCACGACATGGTCGGCCGTCGCCCTCAAGCGCATCTCGATGCACTGCTCGGCCTCGTTGAACAGGGCACGGTGCTCGAACAGCGAGGGGTCGAAGTCCGCGCCGAGCTCCCGGTTCACCACGAGCAACACGTTGCGGTTGAACTCCGCCGTCACTCCCCCATGATCGCTGTAGGCGGCCACGAGCCGCTCCCGGTCCTTCACCAGATCCACGCCCAGGAGGAACGTGTCCCCCGTTACGAGGCAGGCCGACAGATCACCGAAGAAGCCATGGCGCTGCTCGGATCCGAAGTTCCCTATGGTGCTGCCGAGGAAGGCCACCAGGCGCCTGCCGCCTGAAGGCAGGACAGCGAGCCCGCGCTGGAAGTCGGCGACCAGTCCCGCTATCTCCAAATCGGGGTAGCGCTTGGCCAGTTCGGCCACAGCGCCTCGCAGAGTTCCCTCGCTCACGTCGAGCGGCACGTACCGGCGCAGGTCGCCGGCCGATAGCAGCGCGTCGAGGATGACCTGGGTCTTGTCACAGGTCCCGGCTCCCAGCTCTACGAGCACCTCGGCGCGCGCCATGCTGGCCACGTCGTGCGCGTGGCCCTCGATCAGGAACCGCTCGCAGCGCGTGAGATAGTACTCGGGCAGCCGCGTTATCCGGTCGAACAGCTCACTTCCCCGGTCGTCGTAGAACCACACCGGTGGCAGCGTCTTCGGGCTCGTCGTGAACCCGGCGCGCACATCGCGTTCGAGGCCAGCACGCACGTCCTCGCTCGAGATGCGTACGTCAACGGACACCTTGCCCAACAGGTCCACCGTTCAGGCGTCCCTGGCGAGCCGCAGGCCGGAGAACGCCCATCTGGCCCCAGGAGGGAAGAAGTTCCGGTAGGTGGCCCGCAGGTGACCTGCCGGCGTGGCGCAGCATCCTCCGCGCAGCACCTGCTGGCTAACCATGAACTTGCCGTTGTACTCGCTCGGCAGGCCAGGCGCCGGGTGGAATCCCGGATACGGCCCGTAGGCGCTCGATGTCCACTGCCAGACGTCACCGAAGATCGACTGCCCGGCTCTGGCAGGAAGCGGATGGAGCACAGCCGTGTCGAGCATGTTGCCCTCCACGCCTCCTCCCTCGGCGCCCACCTCCCATTCGGCCTCGCTCGGCAGGCGTGCCCCGGCCCACCTGGCAAACGCGTCGGCCTCGTAATAGCTCACGTGGCACACCGGCTCTGCGGGGTTCATTCCCCGCGCTCCACCGAGCGTGAAAACCGTCCAGCCGTCAGCGGTGCCGGACCAGTAGAGCGGGGCCTGCCACTGCCCGGTCCTGACCGCTGCCCAGCCATCGGACAGCCACAGCTCCGGCCTCTGGTACCCGCCGTCGGCTATGAACTCGGCCCACTCGCCGCAGGTGACCGTCCTCGACGCAAGCTCGAAGGGCTCGAGCATGCTCTGGTGGCGAGGTAGCTCGTTGTCGAAGGCGAAGCCGCTTCCCGAATGGCCGATCTGGTAGACGCCACCGCTGTGGTGCGCCCACGACATCGGCGATGCCTCCCCCGGCGGCTCGCTTCGGAGCGTGGCGTAGGCAGGCTGCATCGGGTTGCGCGACAGCATGTGCTTGGCATCCATGAGCAGAAGCTCCTGATGCTGCTGCTCGTGATGGATGCCGAGCTCCACCATGTCGAGCACGGAAGGCTCCTCGCACGAGCTGAGCAGGTTGGCCATGGCATAGTCGACGTAGGCCCGGTAGCCCGCCACCTCGGCTATACCGGGCCGCGAGATCACCCCTCTCTCGGGGCGCGGATGCCTGGGACCGAGAGCCTCGTAATAGGAATTGAACAGATAGCCGTATGCCGGGTCGAACGGCCTGTAGCCGGCGAATGCCTGCTCCAGCACCAGAGTCTCGAAGAACCACGTCGTATGGGCCCGGTGCCACTTGGTAGGGCTCGCGTCTGGCATCGACTGGACTGTCTGGTCCTCCGCGGACAGTGGCTGTGCGAGCTGCTCGGTGAGCGCGCGCACCTCGACGTAGCGGTCGGCCAGACCCCGCGCGGGCACACCACGGCCGATCCCGGCTCCGGCCGCGGGCGATTCGGCGGGCGCGGCGCTGCTCATGGACACTCCAGGCAGGGCTCAGCCAGCCTTCGGGAGAGATCGCTCCAGGATCGATGCCGTATCGATGCCCACCGGAAGCGTGCCGAAGACGGTGCCCCAGTCACCTGCGAGACGAGACGCCAAGAAGGCCTCGGCAGTC
The DNA here is from genome assembly GCA_021851165.1 of Actinomycetes bacterium. Lineage (GTDB taxonomy): Bacteria > Actinomycetota > Acidimicrobiia > Acidimicrobiales > JAJZJN01 > JAJZJN01. The sequence continues at coordinate 10,521 of JAJZJN010000022.1, read as the reverse complement.
GCAGGATGCCCGAATCGAACGAGCAGAGCGCCCTCGAGCACCAGTGCCATCGACTCCACCACCCTGCGCGCCCTGTGCTCGATGGTGTCCAGGTCCTCGAGCTGGCTCTTCAGCCCAGCTATCGCTGCATCCAGCCGGCTGTCGGCGCCGGCGGCGCCCATCAGCTCCTCGAAGAGCACCTCCACGGTCTCGGGCTGCTTGGCCATGGCTCGCAGGGTGTCGAGCGCGGCCACATTGCCCGATCCCTCCCATACCGACAGAAGCGGTGCCTCGCGATACAGGCGGGGCATTCCGGAGTCCTCCACGTAGCCGTTGCCCCCGAGACACTCGAGAGCCTCCGCAGCGTGTGCCGGACCGCGCTTGCAGACGTAGTACTTACCTGCGGCCAGGGCGATGCGCCGAAACGCCGCCTCCCGCTCGTCGCCATGGGCGGCGCGATCGGTCGCACCCGCGAGCCGCATGGCCAAGGTCGTGGCCGCCTCGGCCTCCACGGCCAGGTCCACCAGGACGTTGCGCATGAGTGGCTGGTCGAGCAGGTAGCGCCCGAACGCCTGACGGTGGGCCGCGTGGTGAAGCGCCCTCGCCACGCCCACACGCATCCCGGTGGCAGAGCCGATGGTGCAGTCGAGCCTGGTCATGTTGACCATCTCGACGATCGTCCTCACCCCCCGCCCCTCCTCGCCTACCATCCAGGCCACTGCGTCCTCGTACTCGACCTCCGAGCTCGCGTTGGACTTGTTGCCGAGCTTGTCCTTCAGCCGCTGCAGGTACATGGCGTTCCTCGATCCGTCAGGCAGGACCCGCGGCAGCATGAAGCACGACAATCCCCCCGGCGCCTGGGCGAGCACCAGGAAGATGTCCGACATCGGAGCGGACGTGAACCACTTGTGACCGGTGATGCGGTAGGTGCCGTCGTCTGCAGGCACGGCACGCGTGGTGTTCGACCTCACGTCGGACCCGCCCTGCTTCTCGGTCATAGACATCCCGGCGATCAGCCCGCGCTTGGCCGATGTGGGTCGCAACCCGAAGTCGTACTCACGCGAGACGAGCAGCGGCTCGTAGAGCGCGGCCAGCTCCGGGGATGCCCGCAGTGCCGGGATGACCGCGTAGGTCATAGAGATCGGGCATATGTGGCCTGCATCGGTCTCGCCCCATACCAGGAGCTTTGCCGCCCTGGCCACATGAGCTCCGGCGCGATCGTCATGCCAGGGGCTCCCATGCAGACCCAGGCGCACCGCGCTCTCCATCAGGTGGTGGTACGACATGTCGTACTCGACCTCGTCGATGCGGTTGCCATAGCGGTCGTGGGTGTTCAATACCGGGGGGTGTGCCTCTGCGAGGTGTCCCCAGCTCTGGACCTCGGCACTTCCCGCCAGCCTGCCTACCTCGTGTAGCTCCTCCTCGGCCCATCCGGCACCTTCGCGGTGAAGCGCCTCGAGGAGAACCGGGACGTTGGCCGCGTCGTAGTCCACCAGTGGTGGAGCCTGGTTCGTGACGAGGTGGGTCGCAGGCATGTAGATCTCCTCTCGAGCGCGACGACTGGTGATCTCCGTTCAGGCTACACACTGCGCGACACAGGTGCCCGAGCGCGCCTGGGTTCCCCGGAGTGCCTACTAGGCACTCCGGGAGCGAGCCAGCAGCACAGCGAGCACGAGGACAACCAGTGCCGATACGAGATAGCCGACCTCGATCCATCCCCAGGGCGTATAGCGTGCGACCGTGGCGCCCGGGCCCACCTCGAATGCCATATTGCCCTCGGCCAGCTCGATCGCCTTCGCGCTGCCGGCCTTCCAACCACGCTGGTAGGTTGCCGAGACCTCTACGAAGTGGTCACGGCCTCCGGGAAGCGCATAGGCAGTTGGAGATAGGCGCCGCACGGCGCCCACTGCCCCCCGATGCGACTGCGACGGGCGCGTAGCCGCGGGCGCTATGCCGTTCAGGATGACCGGTCCCGCTCCGGGATGTATCACCCGGTACGCGGTGGCCGTGAAACCCGGCCGGCCGGCCAGTGCCACGAGGCTCGAGAAGTTCGGCACGCTTCGCAGCGCCTCCACGCGCCGCCCGAGAGGTGCAGACACGTCGTTTCGCCATAGCTCGAGCGTCGGCGTGTCGAGGATCCGGGTGAGATCGACCTGGTGAGCGAGCCAGCCGTAGCTGCGCCAGTCGACGGTCTTCGCGAGCACGACGTATCGCACCCCGAGCGGGGCCAGAAGCGCCCCGAGATGATCGGTGGCGTGGTCCTCGCCAACGAGGAAGTCGATGAAAGCCCCCCTTGGCGACGTGGACTGGGTCTGCAGATGCGGCAGCTGGACGTTGTCGCCCGCGATCACCTCACGGGCGAAGAAGCTCGGTGCAGGGTTCGCGATCACCCTGCCACCGGTGAATGGAAAGGCCAGATACTGGTGCCAGGGCAGGAACAGGACCTTGCCAGGGCCGGTGCCCATGAGGCGGTCGGCCACCGCCCAAGAGTCGGGGATCCGACTCGGGGCGACCTTCCCGGCGAGCCCCCAGAGCATCGTCGGGGTGTAGCCGAGCGGCAGCGCAACGGCGAGCATCACGCCGAGCCACCTGCCTGGGCGGCTTCGTGCAAGACCGGCCAGGTAGCCGATCCCCCAGCCGAAGCACACGGCATACGCGAGCGCCACGAGAGCAGCGAACACCTCTGCCTCGCGCATGAGCGCGAAGAACGGTACGTGGAGGTATGCCCAGCGGAAGAGGAATCCGGTAGGTCCCTGAGCACCCAGAGCCAGGAAGTATCCGGCGACGCCGGAGGAGAGCACCACCACTGCCAGCTCCCGGCGTTGCGGGTCGCGGATCGCGCTGTAGGCACCACCGGCTGCCACTAGCAGGATCGCTGCCAGCACGAGAGGCCATCCCGCTGCCACCTCGGGGGTGATATACGCTCCTGGCCGCCAGAAGCCGTACAGCCCGGCGGTGCTCAGGTAAAGATTCGCACCCGGGATCGCCCTGGTGGCGAAGTCCGAGAGCATCACGGCCGGAAGCCGCACCGCGGAGGTGTGCCCCAGAGTCGGCACGAGCAGGTACAGGCACGACACGGCGAGGATCGAGAGCACAGCGGCAGCCCAGGCGAGCACCTTCGGCGCGAAGTGCCGCCACACGACCACGGCGACCACCACAACTCCGGCAATCCAGGCGAACTGCGGAGCTATCGCGATCAGAAGGGCGATCCACATCACCGGGGCCATCCGGCGGACCCCTCGCTGGTACGGCGCGTTCATCGACGAGCGCACGATCAACGGGAGCGTCCCGTACGCGAGCAGGATCAGAGGCTGACCGGCAAAGAGCCGCTCGAGCACGAACGGGTTCACGCAGTAAAGCAGTGCCGCGCCCAGGCGCTCCGGCAGGCTCCGTCCGACCAGGCGAGCCACGCTCAGCCCTGCCACGGGAAACACCAGTGCGAGCACGAGCCAGCTGGTGGCAGGGCCGATCACGTGCACGAGGGCACCGATCGTGATGCCCGAGGGCAGACCGAGGGCGAGCCCGCCGTGAAGACCGTACAGAGCAGGCGGGAGCACACTCGTATGGGGACCTGGCACCCAGTCGAGAAGCAGCACCCAGCCCGGCCCCGTCAAGGGAGCGACGACGAGCGCTCCGAGCAGGAGTACCGCGGCCCATAGGACAACTGCATCGTGCTCGGCTAGATACGGCCGGATCCGGTTCAAGGCTCGCCAGCATAGAGTCCGGTTCCCGGCGCAGAGCGTGACCCCTTCAAGGGCCAGGCCCGAGCTCCCCTTGACTCGGGCTGGCTGACCCACTAGAACATGTCTTGCGTTGCACCCACAACCGATCAGGTATGGCCAGGTGGGCTAGCCAGTCGGTCGGGTGGAGTCGTGGGCCTCAGTGGCACTGGGGTTGGGGGCTGGCTGTTGCAGTACGGGAATTTGTTGTAGGAGCCAGGAAAGCCGAGGAGGCCACACATGCAACGCTTGGATCGAGTGACCAGGTTGATCCGGCGGCGCCCGCTGCAGGTATCGATCGCTGCTGTGCTCGTCGGTGCCGGGCTCACCAGCGCATTCCTCGCACCACTGTCTCCGACGTCGTACACGGGCTGCGGATACGGCTTCACCGGAACCGGGTATGCCGACGGGTACGGGACGTGCCCCCCGCCCTCCTCCCCGACGACCACGGCGCCAACATCCCCGTCCAAGACCGCCACCGGCACGAACCCGAGCGTCTCGGAGAGCGGCACGACGGTTACCGCGAGTGGTAGCGGCACCATCACGGTTACCGACTACGGCACGTCCAACCCGGTCGGCTCACCGAACTTCTCCTCCACCGGTGCTTACATCGACGTGAAGGTGGGCAGTGGCAGCAGCTTCACCTCCGTGAACGTCACCGACTGCAACATGAGCGGTGGCAACACGATCTACTGGTGGAACGGCTCGGCGTGGGAGCCAGTTGCCCCGCAGAGCTATAACCCGAGCACCGGCTGCGTGACCACCACCATCACCTCTTCTACCAGCCCGACGATTGCCGAGCTCACAGGAACCGTCTTCGGTGCCGGCAGCAGAACGGCTCCAGGTGCGCCGAGCAACCTAGTCGCCACCGCGACCAAGGGACAGGTGTCACTGTCGTGGTCGGCACCCGCTTCCGACGGCGGCAGTCCGATCACGAGCTACCTCGTCGTCCCGTACGTCAACAGCACCGCCGGCACCGTGATCGACACCGCATCGAGCTCGACTAGCTACACGGTCATGGGCCTCACCAGCGGCACTACCTACACCTTCACGGTCGCTGCGGTCAACGCGATCGGAACCGGTCCGGCCTCCGCGCCGTCCAACGCCGTCACCCCGCAGGTGCCTACAGTGCCACTGGCAGTCACCGGCTACCGCCTCGTCGCCTCCGACGGGGGCCTGTTCTCCTTCCACGCTCCGTTCTACGGTTCCATGGGCGGCATCCCGCTCAACAAGCCCGTCGTCGGCATGGCGGCAGACCCGGCCACGGGTGGCTACTGGGAGGTTGCCGCAGATGGAGGGATCTTCTCCTTCCACGCACCGTTCTACGGCTCGACGGGGGCCATACACCTGAACCAGCCGATCGTGGCCATGCTGTCCGATCCGACCGGCAGCGGCTACTGGCTCATAGCGAGGGACGGTGGCGTCTTCGCATTCGGCGGCGCTCCGTTCTACGGCTCGCTGCCAGGCATCGGGGTCACCCCTGCCGGCCCGATCGTGGCGGCAGTGTCCAACGACGGTGGCAATGCCTACGGGCTGGTCGCTGCGAACGGGGAGGTCTACATATTCGCCCCCCACTTCCACACGACGGTGCCGAGCCCCGTGGCACACCTCGCAGCCCCGATCGTCGGGGCTGCGCTGAGCCCCGGAGGAGGCTACTGGCTGGTAGGAGCCGACGGTGGAATATTCGCCCTCGGTGGTGCCCCGTTCTACGGCTCGATGGGCGGCATCCCGCTCAACAAGCCCGTCGTCGGCATGGCGGCAGACCCGGCCACGGGTGGCTACTGGGAGGTTGCCGCAGACGGAGGGATCTTCTCCTTCCACGCTCCCTTCGAGGGTTCCATGGGCGGCATCCCGCTCAACAAGCCCGTCGTTGGAATGACGGCAGCCCAGAGCGGGTCCTAGAGCTGCTCCAGGCCAAGGACCAGGTGCTCCCGTGAGAGCTCGGATAACCACGGCGCTGTCAGCAGCTCGCCGGGTGGAGCTCACCCGGGACGGGGGAATCGCCCTGCTGGTGGCCATGATGGCGGTGAACATCGCGAACTTCCTGTTCAACGTCATCATGAGCAGGATGCTCGGCGAGGATCTCTATGGGGCCCTGGGCTCGCTTCTCGGGATGGTGAGCGTGGTGACCGTCGTGGTCGGCGCGCTCCAGCTCGCGGTCACCCAGGCAGTGGCCGAACGTGAAGCAGCTGCGGGATCGCGCGTAGCCATCGGTCGTGCACTCGCCGCCGCCGGGGGGCTAGGGCTTCTGGCCCTCGTGGTCATGATCGGCCTCAGCCCCGCCCTGTCGGGCTTCTTGCACCTCGCCTCGCTCCTCCCGGTCGTCCTGCTCGCCGTCTACCTGGCCCCGAGCATCGCCGGGCTCGTCCCCCAGGGGGTGCTGATAGGTGAGCGCCGGTTCGCCGAGGTCGCACGGGCGCTCCTCGTCGGGGTGGCTGCGAGAATCACCATCGGGGTCATTCTCGTAGCCATCGGCATGGGCCTCGACGGCGCCCTGCTTGCAAGCGTCGCCAGCGCCATCGTCACGCTCGGCATGCTGCTCTGGCCTCTCCACGAGCGTATGAGCCTCGGCGAGGGGTCTGCGAACCTGGGAGTGCGTCTCGGACCGGCGGCTCTCTCGCTTGCCGGACTCGGTGGGTTCGCGTTCTTCACGATGATCGACTCGCTCCTCGCTCGCCACTACCTCCCGGCCGGCGAGGCCGGCTCCTACGTGGCAGCCTCCACCGCCGCCCGCATAGCACTGTTCCTCCCGGGAGCCGTCGGGATCATCGCCTTCCCGAGGCTCGCTGCAGCCCGGGCAGCAGGCACGGATCCCACCCGGGTGCTGCGCCAGTCGCTCTCGCTCATTGCCGTGCTCGCAGGCCTTGCCGGGCTCGCGATGCTGGTCGTGCCGGGGCTCGTGGTGTCGGTGCTATTCGGGCAGGCATATTCGGCTGCGGCACCGGTGCTCAGGATTCTCGGCCTCGCAGCAGTGGCCATGGCCATCGTCGGCCAGCTCGTCTACGTGTACGTCGCGCGGCACTCGGGGCTCGCTACAGCGCTGTGGGTAGGTGCTGGTGGAGCAGTCGTGCTCATAGGCATGTTCCACGGAGGGCCGATGAGCCTGGCCTGGTCGATGCTCGTCATGTCCGGCCTGCTTGCCGTGGTGATGCTCCTGCCCGTCCTGCGCCCCGCTGAGCACTCGCGCGATCTCGCCGATATCGGACCGAGCACCGGCGAGCTGTGGGCGATCCCCACCCCCGAGCTCGACGTGAGCTTCGTCGTCCCCTACTACAACCCCGGTCCGAGGTTTTGTCCGAACCTGGCCGCGCTGGCAGGTGTCCTGGAGAGAAGCGGCGTCAGCTACGAGATCATCGCCGTGTCGGATGGCTCGACCGACGGCTGCGACGCCAGGCTCGGCGCGGTGTCGCCCTACCTGCGCCTAGTGCGCCTCGATCACAACTGGGGCAAGGGCCAGGCGCTTCGCGTCGGGCTGTCGATGGGGAGAGGGGCGTACCTCGGGTTCATAGATGCAGACGGCGATCTTCCAGCAGAGCAGGTAGCCTCGTTCGTCGCCCTGGTGAGATCGCATGATCCAGACGTGGTCCTCGGCTCGAAGCGCCATCCGATGTCGGAGGTCGCCTATCCCCCACTGCGTCGGCTCTATTCATGGGGCTTCCAGCAGCTCGTGCGGGTGCTGTTTGCCCTGAAGGTACGCGACACCCAGACGGGCCTGAAGATCGTCCGCCGTGAGGTGCTAGCCGACGTGCTGCCCCGGATGCTCGAGAAGCGCTTCGCGTTCGACCTGGAGCTGCTCGTGGTAGCCCGCCGGCTCGGCTACAGGAGGTTCTTCGAAGCTCCCGTGCGCATCGAGGAGCGCCTCACGAGCACCGTCTCCAGCCGGGCAGTATGGTCCACGCTGGTCGACACGCTCGCCATCTTCTACCGGCTGAGGGTGCTGCGGTGGTATGACCGGGTGCCGGGTATAGACGCGCGCAGCTCTGCTCAGCTCGGTGCCCCAGAAGCCGGAATTGCTATCGCTCAGGCCGGGCCGTCATGACAGATGCTCAGCCTCTGGTCGCCGAGGACGCCGATATGAAGGGGGCGGCCGGCGAGTTGCGCCTGCCCACAGTGTCGGTGATCATCCCGGTCAAGCAGATCAACGCTTACGCCCGTGAAGCCGTCCACGAGGTGAACAGGCAGTTTCCTGAGTGTCAGGTTCTAGTGATCCCTGATTGCGACGAGGGCGTCGAGTTGGATGGCGCAACAGTCGTGGCCTCTTGGCCCATAACATCACCAGGAGAGAAGCGGGATCTCGCCGTGAGGCTGGCTACCGGTGAGGTCGTGGCGTTCCTCGACGACGATGCCTATCCCGATGCGAACTGGCTGGCATCGTCGCTGCGCCACTTCGCCGATGACAATGTGGCGGCCGTCGGCGGTCCGGGCGTTACACCGCCATCCAGCGACCCACGCCAGCGTGCCTCAGGCTGGGTGCTTGCGAGCTTCCTCGGAAGTGGCGGGTGCACTTATAGGTTCCGACCCGGCAAGCGCCGTTACGTAGACGATCTTCCTTCGATGAACCTCCTGGTCCGACGATCGGACTTCGAAGAGGCCGGAGGTTTCAGATGCCACTACTGGCCTGGCGAAGATACAGAACTATGTCGGAAGCTAGTCTCGGTTCTCGGGAAACGCATCGTCTACGAGCCGGATGCACTCGTTTATCACCATCGACGTGCCGTCTTTCGGGCACATCTCCGTCAACAGGCCCGCTACGGTTTGCATCGTGGCCACTTCGCGCGCCGCTTTGCCGGGAACTCGCGTCGTATCGCGTATGCGATACCGACATTGTTCACCCTTGGACTACTGCTCGGCCCCTTCGCCGCCGCGACTTATCCCATAAGTCTCCTGCTATATAGCGCTGCTATATGTATCTATATCGCTGCCCTCCTGGTAACGGGAGCATGGGTATGGCATCACGACCGTGACTTCGGAGTTGTCGTGCTCACAGTGGCAGGTATCTTCACAACCCACATTGTGTACGGTCTTTCCTATCTGAAGGGCATCTTCAGCAGCGAGTTATCACATTGATCGACGATAATGGGCCCCCTGGTCTACCTGGAGGTGTGTCTGTGACTTACCAGCAGTTGGGGTCCAGATCAACTGAGGACTTCTTATGAAAGTGGCGATCGCATATCCTCCGATAGCGTCGGCGAAGGGCGTTCCCCTTCTGTCGCAAAATAGGCAGTTCCAGTATTTCAATAATCCCACCTTCATCTATCCAGTCGTGCCAGCGACAGCCGCGACCGTGCTCGCCCAAGGCGGTCATGAGGTGGCTTGGCTCGATGGAATCGCAAGCGAGCAGTCATACGAGGAGTTCATCGCCAGCGTCGATCGTTTCAGCCCGGACCTGATCGCGATCGAGACCAAGACTCCTACGGTGAAGGCATATTGGCGCGCGATCGACGACCTGAAGGCCAGATTCCCCGGCATGCACGTGGTGATCATGGGAGACCACGTGACAGCGCTGCCCGAGGAGTCGCTCCAGAGCTCGGAGGTTGACTTCGCACTGACTGGCGGCGATTTCGACTTGAGCCTGCTGGCACTCGCAGACCACCTCGAGACCGGCAAGGATATGCCACCGGGAATCTACTTCTGGGATGGTGACACAATTCGAAACACAGGCTGTTTCGAGACACAGTCGCGCCTCGCCGGGCTGCCGTTTATCGACCGCAAGCTCACGCAGTGGGAGCTGTACGCATACAAGAATGGTAACTTCAAGCACACTCCCGGCACCTACACCATGTTCGGGCGGGATTGCTGGTGGCGCCGCGGGGGTGGATGCACGTTCTGCTCCTGGACGACAACGTTCCCGAAGTTCGGCGTCACGACCGTGGGAAGGGCGCTCGATGAGGTAGGTGAGCTCATAGACCTCGGAGTGCGTGAGATCTTCGATGACACGGGTACCTTCCCCCGCGGGACTTGGCTCGAGAAGTTCTGCAAGGGCATGGTGGAGCGCGGCTACAGCGGCAAGGTCACGATGGGATGCAACATGCGTTCCGATGCCCTCACGGAAGCTCAGTACGACCTGATGGGCGAGGCCGGGTTCCGCTTCATCCTCTATGGGGTCGAGTCTGCATCGCAGGCCACCCTCGACCGGCTGAACAAGGGGACAAAGTGGGATGACATCAAGCAGGCTACCTACTGGGCTAAGAAGGCAGGGCTCGAGCCACACGTGACCTGCATGGTCGGCTATCCATGGGAGACCTACGAGGAGGCGAAGCGCACTGTCGATCTGACCAAGGAGCTCTTCGAGAAGGGCTGGATCGACACCCTGCAGGCTACGATAGTGATCCCGTACCCAGGCACTGCCTTGTATCGGGAGGCCGCGGCCGAGGGCTGGCTACGAACTACGGACTGGGACCGCTACGACATGCGAGAGCCGATCCTCTCCTCGCCAATCTCGGATCACGATATCTTGGAGCTGACTCGCGACCTGTACAAGTCCTTCGTCAACCCGAAGTTCGTATTTAGAAAGCTCGCATCAATCCGTACGAAGGACGACTTCGACTATATCGTCACGCGGGGCGGTAAGTACATTCTCGGTCACCTTAAGGATTTCGCGTTGGTGCGATCGCGATGAGCATAGAACACCGCCAGGTGGGGCAGACCGGCCGAGGTAGCGTAACCGTCGTGGTGCCTACCTATAACTCTGAGTCGGTCCTAGGTGGCTGCCTCGCAAGCTTGCAGCGCCAGGATATGCCTCCAGACGAGGTCATCGTGAGCGATGGGGGCAGCACTGACGGCACCGCGGAAGTTGCCCGCCGGTTCGGTGCTCTGGTTGTTC
>JAJZJN010000160.1 GCA_021851165.1 Actinomycetes bacterium | reverse complement strand
TTTCGCAGCTACGCGGCGACGTCCTCCCAGGCCAGGCGCAGGATGGTGATTTCTCGGCTGGTGAACGGTTAGGGGTCAACGGGTAGGCGCACGCTTCGCTTCGGGTTCCCGCCGCGTTCGCCCCCAGGCGCTTTCTCACCGAGGATCGAGATTAGCTCGGGTTGACGAAGCCACCGCTGCGGCCATCGTCGAGCACGGGCTCGAACACCTAGGCCACATCGCCGACACCCTCGAGCCGACCACCTGAGCTTCGCCGACCACCTGAGCTTCGCCGACCACCTGAGCTTCGCCGACCACCAGGGGATCCGTCAACGCGGGCATCAGGCAATCAGCCTGAATGATGCTATGATGCCGACGTGAGAACGACCGTCACGCTCGATCCAGACAGCGCAGCGCTGCTCCGCCAGCAGATGGCAGAGCGCCACCTGTCGATGAAGGCGGCACTGAACGAGGCCGTGCGGACTGCCTTCGGCACCGCGAACCGGCCCTCGGCAGTCTTCCAGACACCGACTGCCGACCTCGGGCTCCCAATGGTCAACCTGGATCGCGCGCTGCAGATCGCTGCGGATCTCGAGGACGAGGAGATGGTTCGCAACGCCCGGGCCGGCAAGTGAAGCTGGTCGACGCCAATGTCTTGATCTATGCCGTGAACCGGGCCGATCCCAAGCATGATCGGAGTCGGCAGTGGCTGGACCGCGCGCTGAGCGGCAACGAGACCGTGGGGTTCGCCTGGCTGGCGGTTCTGGCCTTCGTGCGCCTATCGACCCGGGCGGGCCTGTTCCCCCGGCCTTTGGCGGTCGGTGACGCCGTCGCGGTCGTCCGCGCGTGGCTCGGCCAACCGATCAGCGTGCTCCTGGCCCCCACTCCACGCCATCTCGACCTGCTCGCCGGCCTGCTCGTCGGCGGCGGGACCGGCGGCAACCTGGTGAGCGACGCCCACCTCGCAGCGCTCGCCCTCGAGCGCGACGCGACGGTGGTGACCTTCGACCATGGCTTCTCGCGGTTCTCAGGCGTGCGCACCGAGACCCCGATCCCAGGGGGGACGGAATGGTGAGGGCCTTCGGGGCGACGTCGCCCGGCGCCGGGAGGAGGACGCGGGGATATCGATGCTCTTCGGCCTGCTCGACGACCCTGCCGGAGGTGCTGGCGGTGCTGGCGAGGGTCCCACGGCCTACGCCGAGGCCCGGGTGCCAATCGTGGAGCGGGAGTTCGCCAAGGCCGAGCGTCTGGCCTTCGAGAAGGAGATGCCGGGCCTCTACGTGAACGACCACCCGCTCCAGGGATTGGAGGCGGCGCTGGCCCGGCTGACCGAGTGCACCATCGCGGATCTGAGGGACGACGATCCGCTGGTAGACGGCGGGCGGCACGACGGTGCGGTGGAGACGGTCGGCGGGGTGGTCACCGCCTCGGTCCGTCGCTACACCAAGCGCGACGAGCTGATGGCCACCTTCGCGCTCGAGGATCCGCCAGCGTCGGTGGAGGTGTTCGTCTTCCCGAAGACCATGGCCGAGATCGACGCGCTGTTGAGAGAAGACGCCGTGGTGGTGCTGAAAGACCGGGTCGACACTCGAGGCGACCGGGTGAAGCTGATCTGTATGGAGCTGTTTCGACCGGTGCTGGTCGTCAAGGGTGCCGGGGAGCTGCGCCTGCAGCTCACGCCGAGCGCGGTGACCGATCCGATGGTGAAGCGACTCAAGGCCATCCTCGCTGAGCACTCCGGTCCCGAGCCGGTACTGCTTCAGATGGGAGAGGCCACGCTTCGCCTGCCTGCACAGTTCAACGTGCACAGCCGCCGAGACCTGGTGGGCTCGTTGCGTGAGCTCCTGGGCACGGCGGCAGCCGTCGGCTGACCACGCAGGTTCACGACGCCGGTCGGGTCTTGCACCGCTGATACGGTTGCCCTCTGGCCTTGCGGGTTCCGGTGTCCCTCATTCGCTGCTCGGACAGGACTGCCGGTTGCCCGTCCACCGTGGACCGCACGACCGGAATGGTAGCCATCTGTTGTCGATGCTCCGCTGGAGTCGAGTGACATACCTTCCGTTGCCGTGCTCGCTGTACGAGCCCTCGTCTAGCTATGACGAGGGCCGCCGCATGGTGGCACGAAGCATCGGCTGAGATCTCTCGGAGGACACCGAGCCAGTGCTCGGTGCGCCTCACTTGCTGATGGTAGGCCGGGTCGACGGCGATGACCGTAAGACCGGAGTTGAGGTCGACGGCCAGGACCCGATGCACTCGGAGCTGGTCGACGCTCGAGACGAGGGTCTCGCTGGGAGCCGGGAGGGCTGCGTCTGGAGAGACGAGGATAGTCCGCTGGTTCACCCTGACCGCAGACGCGGGGGCGTGCCCGCATGGCACCAGTTGTACGCGGTCTGTGGGTGGATGCCCTGCCGACGTGCCCACTCGGTCAGGTTCAAAGTCTATTCCTATTGACTGCCACAACGACCGAGCCCGTTGGCTTCCCGCCCTATGCCCCGTTCCGGTGATGAGCTCTGGTCGTGCTGAGCGGCTGACCCCGACACTGCAGACTGCTTGGCCAAGCGCTCCAGCTCCCGGTTCAGCTCGGCTCCGAGCAGGACGACCACGCCTGTAAGGAACAGCCAGATGAGCAGAACCGCGACGCCGGCCAGGTTACCGTACGTGCGGGATGCATGCCCGAGGTCATCGAGATAGAAGGAGTAGGCAGCGGAGACCGCTACCCAACCCAGCGTCGCCACGAGGGCACCAGGGCTCAGCCATTCCCAACGCCACCGCCGATCCGGAGCGATCGTGTAATAGGCCGACAGGAGCATTACCACTATGCCGATGGAGCATGCCCACCGGCCGATCCTCCAGCCTACGAGGAAGGCGCCCCGCGTTGCCACAGGCAGGTAGCCAGCCAGAAGATCCCCAAGGGGCCGGCCGAGAACCAACAACGCGAAGGCAATCCCGCCCAGACCGACCGTCAACGCCAGCATAGGAAGGGCTACCACGCGGCGCCGGACCAACCCGCGGTCGCCCGTCACGTCGTAGGCAACATCCAGGCCTACCTGGAGCGCGGCCATTGCCTCGACCGAGCTCCAGATGGCCACCAGAGTGCCCGCGGCCACCGCGATGATGCTGTCACCGTGCGACAGTGGTGACGATAGGGCGCTCGACAGCACACTCGATGCAGCACGGGGCAGCAGGATCCCGAGAGCGTGGACCAGCGAGTGAAGTCGGTGGCCTGAAAGGCCTGCCAAGCTCGCCGCACCAAGTAGGGCCAAGATTGCCGGGAACAGCGCGAGGAACCAGTGGAACGCGAGAGAGGCGGCAGCCGTGGTAATGCGGTCCTTGCCACAACGGCGCAGGATGGTCTTTACCACCTCCGGCCACTGGCGCAACGGCACGGCGCTCACCGACTCCCGTCGCGGGCGCTCAGCTTCGCCAAGAGGCTGGTCCGACAGCGCTGGGCGAACACCTTGCACGGGTACGCCGGGCTGACCCGGCTCGCATGAGCTCACTGACCGTCAGGGGTCTCAGGGGTGCGGGGCGTGTCAGGGCTGTCAGGGGTGCGGGGCGTGTCAGGGGTGCGGGGGCGGGATACGGAGTAGATCGAGCGATCGTCGAATGCCCTCGCCACGAGCATCGCCCCCGTCAGTGCGACAAGCATGGGAACGATGAGCGAGATACCAGTTCCCGTCAGCTCCAGCACGAGCACCACCGCTGCAAGCGGTGCCTGCATAGCCGAAGCAAGCAGGGCTGCACCACCGATCGCCGCATATGCAGGGATTGGATTGTGAACGCCGGTGAGAGCGCCCCAGCCGTGCCCGGCCAGGCTGCCGAGCAGCACCCCCACCGTGAGGGTCGGGGTGAACAGACCTCCCACAGCCCCTTCCCGCAGGAAGCTGGACGTGGCGAGCGGTCGCAGGATGAACAGCACGGCGACCAGGCCGACTCCCATGACGCCGGTGAAGGCCAGCTGGGTGACGTCCTTGCCGTTGCCGAGAATCCCCGGCCAGCGCATCGCCAGGGCTCCGGTGCCAACGAACACGCCGACCAGGCCTATCGAACGGAGGAGATCCCCCCCTTCGCGCTTCTTCGACCACGATATCGACTTCACATACCACGCAGTCACGAGGCCGGCCACCGGGCCGAACAGCAGCGCCCATATCAGCTCCGAGCCGTTCACCCGCAGGGCCGGGAGGACATAGGTGGGACGGTCTGGCAACGCCAGCCAGGACACAGCCGTGGCAATGGCCGAAGTCGCTATGGCGGGAGTCACGACTGGCAGGCTCAGCGTGCCGAGCAACACCTCCACGCCGAACAGGGCACCCCCGAGCGGTACGTTGTAGACAGCGGACATACCAGCACCCGCACCGCAGGCCACCAGTACTCGCCGCTGGGTATCGGTCAGGCTGAACAGATCGGCCAGGCGGCTGGCGATAGCTGCCCCCACCTCCTTCGGCGCACCCTCCCGCCCAAGGGTGGCGCCGAAAGCAACGGCGACCATCTGTAGCACCCCGTTCACGACCGTTGCCAGGAACGGAAGGCGACCTGCATGGTCCCATACGGCCTGGGAGAGGCTGCGCTCGCCATGGGCTATCCGCCGAAGTGCCAGCCAGGAGGCCGACATGATCACCCCACCGACGCTCATCGCAATCAATGGCCGGAGGCGCGAGGCGTGGGCCACACCGGTCTGGAAGGATCCACGAGAGTACCCGTATGCAAGGTGCTGGATGCCATGGAGTATGCCCATGAGGACGATGGCACCCAGACCAGCCCCGATCCCCGTGATCACAACCAGTACCCAGAATCGCACCGAGCCACCGGTGTGGCTCCAGGAAACCGGGACGTTGGGCTGGTCCGCCCTGGGTGGCCGCCTGGGGCGCGAGCGCGGCGCGGCCGCATCTCCACCTTCCGGTACCGAATCCCCCTCCGGGCTTTTCATCGCCTAATCCTTCCGCAGATCCGGCACTTGCCTCGACCAGTCGTAGGAGCACCATGGACTGCGAATCGGATGGCAGCAGAGGATCGCATACACCTCATGGTGGCCCGGGGGGCGGGCGTTGGTTGCGGGCGCGGTTGTGGAAGGCACACAGCAGCCGCCCGTTGTCCTGGGTCGTCTTGCCTCCCTGGG
>JAJZJN010000159.1 GCA_021851165.1 Actinomycetes bacterium | reverse complement strand
CGGCAAGCTGGCCGCGCTGCTGGAGCTGGGTGCCGGCTTCCAGCCAGAGCTTTCAGGCCGTGACAACGTGTTCCTGAATGGCTCGCTTCTCGGGCTGTCGACGCGGGAGATGGAGCAGCGCTTCGACGATATCGTGGCGTTTGCCGAGCTGGAGCATTTCATAGACAACCAGGTGAAGTTCTACTCGTCGGGGATGTACATCCGCCTCGGCTTCGCGGTTGCTGTGAACGTCGATCCGGACATCCTGGTGGTCGACGAGGTGCTGGCGGTCGGTGACGAGAATTTCCAGCGCAAGTGCATCGACCGCATAAAGCTGTTCCAGCGTGAGGGGCGCACGATCGTGTTCGTCACCCATGCGGCCGATCAGGTGCGCCAGATATGTGATCGGGCCATCGTCCTGCGTGGCGGCGAGATCCTCGACATAGGGACCCCCGGCGAGGCCATCCGGGCATTTCGCGAGCACCTTGTCGAGGTCGAGGCAACTGGCGAGCTGATGGGGGAGAGCGCGTCAGATCGGGCGCCGGGCGGAGCACCTGGTACCGAGGCCGCACCCGTTTACCGCCCGATTGTCATAACGGCAGTGGATGTGGAGCATCCGGGTTCCGGCAGCAGGCAGTACCTCGTGCCCGGCGAGGCGCTGACGGTGAGGGTTTCCTACGACGCGCTGGAGCCGATTGACGTGGTCATGTGGATAGCGGTGCATGACGTGCAGGGGAATCTCGTGTTCGGTTCCGATACCGACATCCTTGGTCAGCGCTTGGACTCTCTCATGGGTAGCGGCAGGCTCGACTTCGTGTTCGACAGCGTCCCGCTGCTCGACGGCACGTACTCGATCAGCGTGGGGATCAGGAGCTTGAGCGGAGGGACCGTATACGACCTGAGCGATCATGAGCACGGCTTCGAGGTCATGAACCCGGGCCGGTCGATCGGCGTGGTGGCCCTGCCGCTTCGGGCCGAAGTAGCAGCACCTGCGGGGAGCTGACCCAGGCGGTGAAAGCAGCGAGTCGAAGGGCGGCCCCAGGCTGGCCGCCAGAGGAGAGGGCGAGCGCATGGACGCGACGCAGGTGACCGGGAAGGGTCCCGATGACAGCAGCGAGGAGCCCAGTCCACCGGAGCGCGCCCGGGGGGGCGCCGAGCCGGCGGTCGCACTGCTCGATCGTGTCATGGCCGAGATAGAGCAGCAGGTCGAGCGCCAGCGCCTGGCGGGGGACATGCCTGCCCGACTCGCTCAGGAGCTCGACGCGCTGTTCGCGCGCTTCGCCCCGGTCGGATCACGCCGGGGCGAGGATCTGTCGGCGGCGGTCGATATGGTTGATGCCGTCGCTTTCATCGATCCGATGGTTCCCGTTGAGTCCCGCATCCCGGGAGGGCGGTTCGCGAAGAGGCTGCTGCGCAAGCTCGGTCTGTGGTACGCGAGTTATCTGACGGGCCAAGTAAGCCGGTTTGCCGCCACAGTAGCCAGGGTCCTTCACGGCTTGGACGATCGCATGAGTGAGATCGAGTCTTCCGTGCTGTCAGCCGTGCCGCCGCCTGGGCCTGTAGTTGCCGAGGCTGAGGGTGAACGTAGCTGGTGGGAGGCGAAGTCGATCGAGGCGCTCGATGGATGCCGGGGACGAGTGCTCCATGTCGCGTGCGGTGATGGCCACCTGGTGAGGTCGCTTGTCGAACATGGGATCGATGCCTACGGCGTCGATCCGAGGCGCGACCTGCTGGAACCGGCGGCAATTGGCGGTCTCGACTTGCGTTCGGGCGAGGTGCTCGACCACCTGGGCGTCCTTGGCAAGGGGGTGCTCGGTGGCGTGGTCGTCTCCGGGATAGCAGAAGGGCTCCCTCCAGGCGCTCGCGGGCGGCTGCTCGACCTGCTGGACAGCCGGCTCGATCCGGAGGGAGTCATGGTGCTTCACTCTCTCACCTTGTCATCGTGGGAGCGCTCCCGCGACGGGGTGGAGGCCGACCTGTCGTCGGGGCGTCCCATGCGTGCCACGACCTGGCAGGCTCTCCTTGCGGATCGAGGATTCGGAGTCGAGATCCACGATGGCCCCCCCCTCGGCGGGCTTGGGCAGCTGCCGGGAAAGGGCGACGAGACGGCAGTTGCGAATGCCAATTTCCGCTTGCTCGACCAAGTGCTCTTCGGGCCAGCGGACTACCTGGTGATCGCCCGCCGGCTGCGTCCTTCACGCCCTTCGATCCGATGAGGCTCGCTTTCGTGACGCCGCGATACGGGCCCGAGGTCATGGGAGGGGCCGAGAGCGCGGCACGTATGCTGGCAGAGCATCTGGTGGCCGAACGCGGATGGCCTGTGGAGGTCTTCACGACCTGTGCCCTCGATCACATCACCTGGGAGGACGTTGTCGAGCCGGGCGACAGCACCTTGAACGGTGTGACGGTCCACCGCTTTGCCTCCCTATCGGGGCGTAGCCCTGAGTACTACGCTTTGGATGGGCGGCTGAGAATCGCTCCGTCCAAGGCGAGCTGGGAGGAATCGTGCTCATGGGTGGAGCTGAACGGGCCGGTGATACCAGACCTTGTCGATGCGCTGGCAGCAAGCCGTATTGATGCCGCAGCGTTCTACCCGTACCTGTACTACCCGACCGTGGAAGGGATAAGGCGGGTCAAGGTTCCGGCGCTACTCCATCCTGCAGCCCATGACGAACCGGCGCTCTACCTGAAGGTCTTCCGCGAGACGTTCGACCTGGCCAGCGCTATGGTCTACCACACTAGGGCCGAGCGCGACCTTGTCGAGCGCGTGATCCCGGTGGCTCACCATCCTCAGATCGTTCTCGGCTTGGGGATCTCCGACCCGTGTGGCGCCGGCCGGCGTGGGGGGGAGGTGCTCGGCATCGGAGACAGGCCCTATCTGGTGAGCCTGGGTCGTGTCGACGAGCACAAGGGCTCGGTGATGCTCTCGGCATTCTTCCGCGCTTACAAGAAGCGGCGACCCGGTCCCCTGGCGCTGGCTTTCGTGGGGCCGGTATCGGCGGACATCCCGGACGATCCTGATGTAGTTGTGACCGGAGCGGTCGACGAGTCCGACAAGTGGGACATCCTTCATGACGCGGTGTGTCTCGTGTCGCCCTCGGCATACGAGTCGTTCTCGCTCGTCCTTCTCGAGTCGTGGGCTCAGTCGGTGCCTGTCGTGGTCAATGCCCTGTGCGGCGCAACGCGTGAGCATTGCGAGGCATCCGGGGGAGGTCTGTGGTTCGGCTCCTACCGGGAGTTCGAAGCCGTCATAGGCAGGCTGGTCGCCGACGACGAGCTTCGTGGCGAGATGGGGGCGAGGGGCAAGGAGTACGTGGACCGCTGCTTCCGCTGGCCGGCGCTGATCGACCGCTACGCGACGTTTGTAGAGGGGGTGGTCGACCGTGGTCGCGCGGCGTCGTAGATCGTCGTCATGGTGGGCTCTTGGCAATCAGGGCAGTTTCCTCGTGGTTGCAATCCTGCTGTGCTCGATCGCAGTGGCTGGGTCACCCCAGGCGCCTGGCCCGGCCGGCTTACGCGTCTCGCGTGGAAACCCTGGTGCTACCCGGACGGCGAGCAACGATGCCGTCGCGCAGGCTGCGGGGCCGCCGATCGCAGCTCACTGCGTGTGGTCCCGGCAGCTCGGTCCTGACGCGATCGTCGCACGCTCCTCGCCCAATGTGGCCATGCTGGGTGGTGGTCCGGCTGTGGTGTTCGGCACCGAGCAGGGCAACGCTCAGGGTCCGGGGGCACTCGACGCGCTTGACCTCTCGAACGGAGCGCCGGTGGCGGGATGGCCTGTGAACCTGCCGCGCGGCGTATGGTCCACCCCATCGGTCGGGACCAGCACACCAGGCGGAGCGGTGGTGTTCGTAGGTGACGGAACTCCAGCTCAAGGGGGTGGTTCATACTATGGGATCACCGCTGGTGGGCAAGTGGCATGGCGCTACCAGGGTACCGACCCGAACTATGGACAGGAGGCGGTTGTCGCGTCTCCGGCATTCGGGGCACTGGGCGGACGCCAGGCTCCGAGTGTCGTAGGCGGTTCGGTGGGGTTGCGGATGTACGCCCTCGATGCGGTCAACGGAATGCCGGATCCCGGCTGGCCGGTGCTGCAGTCGGATACGAACTTCTCCTCACCCGCCCTTGCCGACATACAAGGCAACGGGCAATTACAGGTGGTCACCGGAGACGACTCGTCGCCTGGTGGAAGTGGAGCAGACTTTACATGGGTTCCCGGCGACAAGACCTGGGCCGGCGGCATGGTCAGGGCGTTGAATGCCGCTGGGCAGACCCTCTGGGTGTTCAGGACAGACGAGGTAGTCCAGTCATCACCTGCTATTGGCACGCTCGACGGTCAGTACGACGTCGTGTTCGGGACGGGCGACTACTTCGCGACCCACGGGGTGGCGACGACTGACAGCACTTCTCTGTTTGCCCTTAATGCTGCGACTGGCGATCTGGTGTGGCGAGCGAACCTGGGAGGATACACGGGGTCGTCACCTGCTCTGGCAGATCTTTACGGCAATGGTCAGCTTGACGTCGTAGAGGCTGCCAGCCTGCCGCTCGGCCAGCCTGCGCCCGCTTCGCAGACCGAGGTCTGGGCGCTCGATGGTAGTGGCAAGGCCTTGCCGGGGTGGCCGGTCATGGTGCCCGCAGGCGGGGTGATAGGCAGCGTCGTCACGGCAGACCTTCAGGGCAACGGCACTCAAGACGTGCTGGTACCCACCACGGAAGGTCTGTATGTCTACAGCCCGACGGGACTGCTCATAGGACGCTTCGGCACCGGACAGGAGCCGTGGCACTGCCCGGTATCGCTCCCAATGGGTCTTCAGGGGTCGCCACTGGTGTCGATGGACCCGAATGGCACCGTCGGCCTGACGCTCGCTGGATACAACGCATTCGGTGGGCTCGTCGTTCATTACGAGATCACCTCCTCGCGCGCCATCGGGGCGCAGGCCTGGCCACAGTTCCGGGGGAACCCCGAGCTCACCGGAGCGTTCCCGGCTCCACCCCCGGCATGCCTGGACTCCGCGGGGGTCGGTAGCGCTACGTCGGGTTACTGGCTGGCAGGGCGAGACGGTGGCATCTTCAGCTTCGGCAACGCGGGCTTTCACGGCTCCCTGCCGGCACTCGGGATAGCGGATCCCTTCCCGATCGTGGGCATGGCCCCCACTCCGAGCGGCCAGGGGTACTGGCT
>JAJZJN010000158.1 GCA_021851165.1 Actinomycetes bacterium | reverse complement strand
AGGTCACCGGGGTCGAGGCCGCGGTGCTCTCGAAGGCGGCGAGGATCGATCTGGCTGATTCGGCGCTGCACGCGCCTTCGGCCAGCTTTGGCGGGCAAGAGTTCTACCCCGGCCTCATCGACAAGGCCGCAGTACTCACCTGCAGGCTCGCGTGGAACCACCCCCTCCCCGATTGGGAACGAGCGTGCCGCGTGGGCCACGCTCCTCCTCTTCCTCTTCCTTGATCTCAACGGGATCGGCTGGTCGCCGGATCCGCCTGATGTCGACGATGTCGAGCAGGCCATGCTGGCTGTGACTGCACACGAGGTCGACGGGTCCTGGTTTGCCGACTGGCTACGCCAGCGGGTACAGATGCCCTGAGATCATCAGCGCCGGTGCCGTGACGCGGTCTCGGTCCAGCTCGAAGGCGGCCTTTGCCCGTCGTTCGTACCAGTCGGTGATCTTGGCGGGATAGGACTCAGACCGCCCATCGTCGGCTATATCCGTGGCTTCGGCCAGTTTCACCAGGCAACAACGCCCTACCTCGGTAACGTCTGGCGCCCCGACGCCGAGCACCCCCCGCAACAGCCAGTGCTGCATGATCGGGAAGCGCCCAAGTCGCCTGACAACAAGGCGGCTCGCGATCGGCCTCACACCAGCCGCGGGGAATCAGGGCATGCCGGAGCGGGTTGCAAGCCATGTGAATAACCAAGGCTGTTCCGCTGCAGCAACTCAGGCCGTGTCGTGACTGCGCTGGAAGAGAACGATCCCGCTGGGCGGTGGGCCGCACTGTCCATCCTCGCCATCGCAATGCTCCTAGCGATGACAACGTGGTTCAGCGCATCCGCGGTGCTTCCACAGTTACGATCCCAGTGGAACTTGTCCACGGAGACCTCTTCGCTCCTGACGATAGCCGTCCAGATCGGCTTCATAGTCGGCGCGGTGCTATCGGCCACACTCAGCCTCGCCGACGTGATAGCCCCCAGGCGGCTGATACTGTACGGGGCTGTTGGCGCCGCCACCTCCAACGCCCTCTTGGTGGCCAGCCACGGTCCGGCCGTAGCGTTGCCACTGCGCTTTGCAACCGGTGTGTGCCTCGCTGGCGTGTACCCGCCTGCACTTAAGGAGATGGCCACATGGTTTCGCCGTGGGCGGGGCACTGCACTCGGCATCATGGTCGGTGCCCTCACGATCGGGTCGGCCACGCCACAGCTCGTAGTCGGCCTTGGCGGCGTCCAGTGGCAATCAGTCATCGTGACCACATCGCTGCTCACCGTTGCCGGTGGCATCGTGGCCGCCGCGCTGGGGCGTGATGGGCCGTTCCCATTTCCCAGAGCCCGGTTCAACCCATCTCAGGCCGGCCGATCCATGGCAAACCGCGGCGTCAGGCTTTCAAGCATCGGGTATTTCGGGCACATGTGGGAGCTCTATGCAATGTGGGCCTGGTTCAGCGTCTTCTTCGCCGCGGTGCTCACGGGGCATCATGATGCCGGGGCCTATCACGGGGCGGCGCTGGCTACCTTCGCGGTGATCGGCATAGGAGCCGCTGGCTGCTGGGTGGGGGGCATCCTGAGCGATCGGTGGGGCCGGACCCGGGCTGCCGGCCTTGCCATGGCACTTTCCGGAACCACTGCCCTGCTGATCGGGTTCACCGAGCACCTGCCCACACCGATCGTGCTCGGCATCGGGCTGTTCTGGGGCTTCTGGGTGGTCGCCGATTCGGCCCAATTCTCCACCATCGTGATCGAAGTGGCAGACCAGAGCTATGTGGGAACTGCCGTTACACTCCAGCTCGCAGTTGGATTCGTCCTGTCGGTCGTGACGATCTGGCTGATCCCCGTGGTCGTCGCAGCCGGGAGCTGGGCCTGGGCCTTCGCCATGCTCGCCCCTGGCCCGTTCATCGGCGTAATGGCGATGGCACGCCTGCGCAAGGCGCCTGAGGCCGCTCTTATCGGAGGTGGTCGTGGATGATCCGCACGGCGTTCACTGGCACGAGGCACGGCTGCAACGAGAACTCGACGTGCCGCTCACACAGAGGGAGCGAACGGCAGAACGGTGCTATGGGCCTAGCCGCCCACTGCGTGGACGCCACTGGCCAGCTGGCTCGTCAGCCTGGTCGGGTTCGGGCCTAGCCGCCCACTGCGTGGACGCCACCGTCCACATGCAGGATCTCGCCAGTTGTCATCGGGAACAGATCGGACATCAAACCGATGCATGCCTTGGCAACCACCTCTGAGTCGCGTACGTCCCAGCCAAGCGGCGCCCGCTCGGCCCAGGTGTCCTCGAAGGTGGAGAACCCTGGAATCGACTTGGCAGCAACGGTCTTGACAGGACCGGCAGCCACCAGGTTCACCCGCACCCGCTGCGAACCCAGATCTCGCGCAAGGTAACGCGACAGGGACTCGAGGGCCGCCTTGGCAACCCCCATCCAGTCGTAGACCGGCCAGGCCACTGCTGCATCCAGATCCAGGCCAACCACGGACGCCCCCATGCCGCCTTCTGTACCCGCGGCTGCAAGCATTGGCCGGAAGGCTTCCACCAACGCCTTCAGGGAGTAGGCAGATACCTGCAGCGCCACTTGAACCTGGTCCCACTGTGCCCGGAAGATGTCGCCGCCAAGGCATTCCGGGGGAGCAAACCCTATCGCGTGAAGCAGGCCGTCCAGCCGATCCCAGCGGCGTCCCAACGCCGCTGCCGCGGCTACAAGCTGATCCGGCCGGGTGACGTCCATCTCCAAGACCTCGACATCACCGGTAAGCTTGCGCGCCGTACGGCGTGTCAGCGAAAGGCCCCTGCCCGCGCCGCTCAGCACCACCTCAGCCCCGTGCTGCTGTGCAAGGCGTGCAACGGCGAACGCCAGCGACGCGTCGGTGAGCACCCCCGTCACCAGGATCCGCTTCCCATCTAGAAGTCCCATGAGCGCTCAGGCTACTTGACCGACATCCCAGGGCACCGCGATACGGCCTGCCGCTGGGCCGGTCGTTCCGGAACGTCTGCTAGCGGCCGAGCAAGTACTCCACTACGTCTGCGGCTCTGTAGTGCCCGCCATTGCCGGCCAGTGCGTTCAGGAACGACAGGTCCTGCCCGAGAGTGACGAGCGATGGCTCCACGTACCCGTCAGGCCTACGCTGAGCCAGTCCAATAGTGGACAGCAGGCCGTTGCACAGGCACCGGCGCCCATCGGCTGCATCGGGCGTGCCCCCCTTGCGAACGAATGCCGCCACCGGCTCTCCAGCACAGCGGTACCCTATCGTTCCGCCTGGGGCTACATACGGGACACGAAGGTACCCGAGGTCGCACAGACGCCGACGGGCTGCATATACCGAGGGATCGGCCATACTTCCTGCCACATCGGCGACCTTGAACGGGAAACCCGTCGAAGATGCCACGGCATCGTTTCGCACGCGGAGGCTGCCACCAAGAGCGTCGTTGACCAGCTGCATCTTGAGCTCTGGCTGGATACCCGATTCGGCACACAGAGCGAAGGCCGACCCGACCTGGACACCCGTTGCGCCGAGTCCGGCGGCGAGCCGCAGCCCTTCGGGGCTGCCGTAGCCCCCGGCAAGCCAGAACGGGAGGCCGATGCCCACCATCGAAGCGGCATCGAGCAGATCACGCTGTCCGTAGACGGGTTCGCCGTTGTCGTCGAGCACCGTGCGGCCGCGTGGTGGCGCGCTGTGACCCCCGGCTATGGGCATCTCGACCACGAAGCCGTCGGGACGCGTCAGCGGATCCCGAGCGAGGAACTGAGCCAGCACATGCGAGGCGACTACCGCCAAGAAGCGCGGTCGAGCCAACCCGACCCCCGCTGCCAGGAAGTCGGCGGGATCGACTACCACCCGGTGGGTGTCGTCGCGCCCGGCGCCATCCACGTCCACCCTTACGCCGGCCTTCCGTCCCTCTGCAAGATCTTCGAGGAGTTGGGGGATCTCAGCAGGGATCCCCGCACCCATGAGCACGTAGTCGACGCCAGCCAACATCGCGCCCAAGGCTGCCGCAGGAGTAGCCATCTGGACCTTCTCTAGATAGTTGACACCCACCCTGCCTGCGTGGCCCTCCTTGGCGAGGAAGACCTCGACGAAGTTGGCTACTACGGTCACAGCGATGTCGCCAGGGCGCTGATGCAACCCCAGGCGGCTCACGAGACGGAACGGACGGCCTGGACCGACCCCGCCATCCACGAAGTAGCGATCGAGGATGCGTTCGGCAACCTTCGGAACAGGAAAGGCCTCCAGAGCCCGCCGCGTCTCCCCACCGGGGTCGCCCTCTTGAAGGCGCCTGGCCATGACGGTCTCGAGCGCGACGCCCGAGACGACGCCGAGCTGGCCGGCCAAAGAGACGGCTCTGGCCAGCCGCCATCCCGACACCCCAACACCCATACCACCCTGGATGATCACCGGGAAGGAGTCATGCCCCCCACCTGCAGCGGGCTCGGCTCCTAGCCGACCCGGGGCTGGCAGCTCGGTCGAGGTCATTTGCCAGACACTAGCCCTGGACGAAGGCCGGAATGCGGCTAGGACTCCGCGGAGCGTTCCGTCGAAGCTGGGTATGCACCGGGGGCAGGATCGCTCGGTTGCCGAGCAGGCTCGCGAACCAGCAGGAAGGTGCCGGTGCAACGGCTCATCAGCCGGCCTTCTCGGTCCCTCACCGTCGCCTCGGCGTAAGCCACCTGGCGCGCCATGCGCACTACCTCACCCCGCACGACCAGTTCATCGCCGAGATTCACCGGCCGCATGGTCTCGGTCTTCATCTCGAGTGTGCCCCGGGTCCGGTCGCGGCCCGACAGAGCGGCATTGATCGCGAAGTTCATCGCAGCGTCGAGAGCGACGCAGTGGACCCCCGCCTGGACGATCCCGTGGGGATTGCACGCAAGCTCCGTCGGCACCCAGCGCGCCGATACCCACCCAAGGTCCTCGCCGTCGACCCCGTAATCGTCGAACGAGACACCGACGGCATCCAGGATCCGCATCCCTCCGTCACCGAGCCAGCGACGCATGTCACGCCCAGCCGAGCGCGCGGCATCCGGCTCAACTGGGGTGGAGATCTCCTGCGATGGATCGACCACATCGCGACGCTAGCGCACGCACCCTGCTCCTTCGGCGAACCTGCGAAGTCCGGCTTGCAAGGCGCGATCCCCCAGCTCCCCTCGCGGCGTACCATCGGAAACGGTGAGATCGCGACACGGCAGCCGTGCGTGGA
>JAJZJN010000157.1 GCA_021851165.1 Actinomycetes bacterium | reverse complement strand
CTGCATCACCTTCTCCAGCACCGGCAGAAGATCGCGCACCGCGGAGATCTTGTGGCCGACCAGCAGGATGTAGGGATCCTCCAGGACCGCCTCCATCCGTTCGGGATCGGTCACGAAGTACGGGGAGATGTAGCCCTTGTCGAAGCGCATCCCCTCGACAAGATCCATCTCCATGCCGAAGGTCTGCGACTCCTCGACCGTTATGACCCCATCCTTGCCCACCTTGTCGATTGCCTCGGCAATCATCGACCCGATCTCCGGATCGGCAGCAGAGATGGACGCCACCTGCGCTATCTGCTCCTTCGAGTCGGTCTCACGCGAGATGCTCTTGAGCGATGCGACGGCCGTCTCTACTGCTTCCTCGATGCCGTGCTTGAGGGACATCGGGTTAGCCCCTGCAGCCACGTTGCGAAGGCCCTCGTGGACCATCGCCCAGGCCAAAACGGTAGCTGTCGTGGTGCCGTCACCCGCCACGTCGTCAGTCTTCTTCGCGACTTCCTTGACGAGCTCGGCCCCGACCTTCTCGTAGGGGTCCTCGAGCTCGATCTCCTTGGCGATCGACACACCGTCGTTGGTGATGGTGGGCGCGCCCCACTTCTTGTCCAGCACGACGTTGCGCCCCTTGGGGCCAAGGGTGACGCGCACGGCATCGGCCAGCTTGTTCATGCCGTTCTCGAGTGCTCGGCGGGCCTCTTCGTCAAAGGCGATCAGCTTGGACATTTGGTGGTCTCCTCCGTTGGGTCCCTGAATATCAGTGCTGTTAGCACTCTAGTGGTTCGAGTGCTAACAGCAAACCACGTAGCGCAAGCCTGTGCAACCGGATCGCCACGGCAAGCAAACCGCCTGGCAGGCCTGCATGCATAGCTGGCCTGCCAGTCAGGTCAGCCTCCGGCAACGGCAGGAACGATCGACAGGGTCTGCCCTTCGCCCACCGGGGTCTCGAGGCCCTGCAGGAAGCGGACATCCTCGTCGGCAAGGAAGACGTTCACGAAGCGGCGCAGGGCGCCATCGTCGTCGAACAGCCGATCGGCGAAGCCCGGATGGGCACCGTCAAGCGCCTTGAGGACCTCCCCTACGGTGGTGCCGTCCAATGCCACCTCTCCGGCACCGCCGGCGAGGGGACGAAGCTGGGTGGGTATGCGGACCGTGACGCTCATGTGCTGCTCCTCGTATAGTTGTCGGCATCGACGTCCACAGCGGCTGCGAACGCCTGAAGGGTGGGGGCGATGGTAGCGGTTGGCCCCACGACAGGCGCCAATGCTTCCACGGTCTTCAGACCGTTGCCGGTCACATAGGCCACGACGCGCTCGTCGGGACGTACGACTCCGGATGCCACCAGCTTCATCAGGCTGGCGATCGTGACACCTCCGGCAGTCTCGGCAAAGATGCCCTCTGTGCGCGCCAGAAGGCGTATGCCCTCGATTATCTCCTCATCGGTCACCGCCGCGAAAGCTCCGCCGCTGTCCCGAACGGTCTTCAGGGCGTACCACCCGTCCGCAGGGTTCCCGATGGCGAGTGACTTCGCGATCGTGTGCGGCTTGACGGGTCTGATCACATCCGCCCCGTCGGCATAGGCTGTCGCCACCGGAGAGCAGCCGGCTGCCTGGGCCCCCGAGATACGCACGTGGGGCTCCTCGTCCAGCAGCCCAACCTTGTACAGCTCCGAGAATCCCTTGGCTACCTTGGTGAGCTGGCTACCCGATGCCACCGGCACCACCACGTGATCTGGCGCCCTCCACCCGAGCTGCTCGGCCACCTCGAAGGCGAGGGTCTTAGAACCCTCGGCGTAGTAGGTACGGATGTTCACGTTCACGAATGCCCAGCTCGGGTGCTCGCTAGACAGCTCGGCGCAGAGGCGGTTGACGTCGTCGTAGGTGCCCTCCACTGCCACCGAGTTGCCCCCGTAGACAGCAGTGGTCACAACCTTTGCAACCTCCAGATCGCTCGGAATGAACACCACCGACACCATGCCGGCCCGGGCCGCATGGGCTGCCACCGAGTTCGCCAGGTTTCCCGTCGATGCACAGGCGGCTACCTTGAAACCGAGCTGCCGCGCCTTCGTGAGCGCCACCGAGACTACGCGGTCTTTGAAAGAGCCCGTCGGGTTCACCGTGTCGTTCTTCACCCAGAGCTCACCGAGGCCCAGCTCCGCCGCCAACCGATCAGCCCTTACGAGTGGGGTGCATCCAGCCCCCAGATCGATCGGAACGGGGTCCGACACGGGGAGCAGCTCCGAGTATCGCCATATCGTCTGGGGGCCTGCTGCTATCTTCTCGCGACTCGTCGCCGCAGCTACAGCGTCATAGTCGTAAACCACCTCGAGAGGGCCGAAGCAGTAGTCGCAGATGTTCAAAGCTTCTACGGGGTACTGGCGACCACATTCCCTGCATCGCAGGCCGGTGACGTAATCCACGGATCTCCTCCTCATCGGTCGGGCATTGGCACCTGGTTCAACCCCCCATACCGGACGCCGGCAGAACTCGGGTAAGGCTGTGCTGGTTGCCGCGGCGTCACGGGGCCCGTCCCTCGGCCGCTCTGGATGATGTCTATATCGTGGACGACGCGGGACCACTTCGTCAACGCAGGCCGTCAACGCAGGCCGTCAGCCAGCACCCGTCAGCCAGCACCCTGCCACGCGCCGGCGTCATGCATGAGGAAGGATCGTGAAGTGAGCACCTTGGCACCCGTGTCCCACCACTCCCGCTTCGACACCGACGACCTGATCCGAGCCAAGGGGACCAGGCGGGTGTCGGTCTGCATCCCGGCTCGCGACGAGGAGAGCACGGTCGGCGCCATCGTGCGCAGCGTCTCGACCTCCCTAGGCAGCGGGGACAGCGGTGACCTGCTGGTGGATAGGGGCTTGGCATCTCCCCCAAGCCGCCCTGGCACTGGGACCCCCGATGGGACCAGCCTCGTCGATGAGATCCTGGTGGTCGACGACGGATCGCGCGACCATACGGCGCGCGTGGCCTTCGAAGCCGGGGCCCGCGTGCTATCGACCGGGAGCCCAACCGGCGGCAAAGGCCAGGCCATGCGACTTGCGCTTGCGCAGTGCACGGGGGACCTGGTGGTCTTCCTGGACGCTGACGTCAGGGACTTCTCGCCCCACTTCGTCACCGGGCTGGTCGGGCCACTGCTCGTCGACGACGGTGTCGCCCTCGTCAAGGGCTTCTACGAGCGCTCGCTCGACGGCAGGGCAGGCGAGGGTGGCCGGGTGACCGAACTGGTGGCCAGGCCTGTCATCGACCTGCTGTTCCCTCACCTGTCGGTCATCCGCCAGCCCCTCGCAGGCGAGACGGCTGCACCCAGGAGTGTGCTCGACGAGCTTACGCTTGCAGACGGCTATGGAGTAGAGCTCGGCATGCTCATCGACGTGGCGCACCAATTCGGGGTGGGGGCGGTTGCCCAGGTAGACCTTGGAACGAGGGTGCACCGGAACCGCCCGCTCGCCGAGCTGCGCAACCAGGCCACCGAAGTACTGCGTACTGCCCTGGAGCGCTCCGGCAGCTCCCGGTCCCCTTAGCGGCAGCTAAGCCCAGGCAATACCTACCAGCTCTGGCCTCATTCCCTCCGCTGGGCTCTCAGCCACTCCTCGACCAGCTGCGCCACGCACCACGCAGGCTGTGTCATGGCGGTATCCAGCCCGCATGCATCGGCCAGCCCTAGAAGGCAGACCCGACCCGGCAGGTCGCCCCTCCAGCCGGCTGACTTCGAAATCGCGATCTGGCCGGCCACGATCAGCACCGGAACGCCAATTTCGCCGGCAAGACGGACGACCCCTCCTACGACCTTGCCTGTCCACGAGGTGGCATCCAGGCGGCCCTCCCCTGTGATCACCACATCGGCGACGGCCAACCGGTCGCGAAGACCGACCAGGCGGGACACCAGGTCGAATCCAGCCACGAGCTCCGCTCCTAGGGCGGCAAGCCCACCGGCCATGCCCCCCGCAGCACCCGAGCCCGTCATCACGGCTATGTCCACGCCATAGATCCGGCGGTATCGCCGGAGAAGCCTCTCCAGGCGACTCTGCAACTCGATGACCTGCTCGGCAGTGGCCCCCTTCTGGGGAGCGAACATGGCCGGGGCGTCGAGGAAACGGGTCTCCACGTCACAAGCCACCACAACCTCGCTGCCCTGGAGCCCTCCGGCCTGCTCTATAGCCGCGACGGCGCCTTCACCGCCGTCGGTACAGGCGGAACCGCCTACACCCACGAGGATCTTGCGAGCACCTGCCCGCAGCGCTTCCACGACAAGCTCGCCCGTACCCCGCGAAGTCGCCGCGACTGCATCGTTGTGGTCGGCGCCCCCGGCGAGCGCCAAGCCCGAAGCCTCCGCCGACTCGATAACGGCGATGTCCCCAGCGAGCCGCCAGCGAGCAGTCACGGGCCTGCCTGATGGTCCCGTGACCACCGATTCGACAATGTCGCCACCGACCACGCCAAGCACGTCAGCGAAACCTTCCCCACCGTCCGACAGGGGGCACGCCTCTGCATCCCACCCGGAAGCGATGGCTGCATCTACGCCGGCGGTTGCAATCTCGCGCGCCGACGCAGATCCCTTGAACGCGTCGGGAGCCAAGAGCACCCTGCCATTCCGCACCGGGTGCCGGCGCTGCGCCATATAACCCGGGTCATTTGGAGAATGACGAACCATCCCGCAATCGTGCCTCGCCTCACCCGCTCATGCCCACAGCCCCACCCGCGCGAGCCCACGGCCCCACCCGCGCGAGCCCACGGCCCCTCGATGCGGCTAGGGTCGTCCCCTGTGACTTACCTGACGGCTCAAGCCGCCAGTCCCCGCGGGGCTCGCTGATGGGCGACGCCGACCTGGTCGTGGTGTCAAACCGCGGGCCCCTCTCGTTCAACCTCGACGAGCAGGGTGACCCCGTCCGGGGAAGCTCGGCCGGAGGCTTGGCATCGACGCTGGGGCCGCTTCTGGCTGGCAGCGGCGCTACCTGGATAGCCGCTGCAATGAGCGAGGCCGACCGGCGGGCCAACCAGCTTGGGCTGATGGAGCCCGACGGGATACGCCTGGTCACAGTCGAACCAAGCCAGTCCGTCTACCGCATGGCTTACGACGTTATCGCCAACTCCACGCTTTGGTTCATCCACCATCACCTGTTCGATCTACCGAGACGACCGAGAATCGACGGCCGCTGGCACGAGGCATGGCAGGCTTTCCGCACCTACTCCGAGATCTTCGCTGATGCTGTGATCGCGCAGGCAGGACCTGGAGCAACCGTGCTCCTGCAGGATTACCACCTTTC
>JAJZJN010000021.1 GCA_021851165.1 Actinomycetes bacterium | reverse complement strand
GGACTCAGTTCCTTGCAGACATATCCGAGTTCTTCGTGCTGTTCCAGTCGATGTACGACGGCTTCGTCGAGCGAGCTCGCTCGGTGCAGCGTCTTCTCGGGGACCGGCGCACCACGTTCCTCGTGGTGTCCACCCTCGAGGCGGTTCCTCTTCGTGAGGCGGAGTTCTTTGCGAGAGCGCTCACGGAGCGGGATCTGCACCTTGGAGCCATCGTGTTGAACAAGGTCCTCCCAGCCTACCTACGGGATCCGGCGGGACAGTCGGTGGCAGAACACCTCCGAGACGCTTCGGCTGGTGTCGCTGCAGGTCTCGCTTCCGTGGTGAATTCGGATGACCCAGCACAGCTCGAGAGAATCCTCGCCGAGATAGCCCGCAACTTCCTTGATTTTCGAGTCGTGGCGCAGAGAGAGGCCGAGCAGCAGGCGGGACTGGCTGGGGATCCGGAGGTTCTCGTGAGCGTTCCGTACTTCGATACGGATATCTATGACATGCGGGGTTTGATGCGTCTGGGAGAGCAGCTGTGGACGACCTGAGTGGAGCTCAAAGCTCCCGTGCTTGACTACCACCTTCATCTCTGGGCTCATGGGGAGCCGGCAGGTGCGCCGCTGATCGACCAGATCGCGGCATACTGCAGCCGCGCCGAGGCAGCGGGTATCGATGAGATAGCTGTGACAGAGCACCTGTTCCGGTTCAAGCAGGCAGAACGGCTGATGCACGGATTCTGGGACGACGAGCCCGATGGGGAATTGCGCAGATCGATGGCCAGCTACTGGAGGGCTCATGCCCTAGCCGACCTGGACGAGTACGTGAGCTGCGTGCAGGAAGCGAAGGCCATGGGCCTCCCCGTCGCTCTCGGGTTGGAGGTGGACTACTACCCGGGCAGGATGGGAGAGGTAGCGACGCTTCTCGCCGGTTACCCCTTCGACGTTCTGCTGGGGTCGGTCCACTGGCTCGGCGCATGGAGGTTCGACGACATCGGCGATCAGCTGTCGATGTCTAGATGGCAGGACCAAAGCGCGGGAGCTGTATGGGACGCCTACTCGAGGGCCATAGAGGATCTGGCTGGATCGGGCACATGTGACGTCTTGGCCCATCTCGATCTAGTGAAGGTGGCGGGCCACCGCCCGCCGGTGCCGGAGGAGTGGTGGGATCGTCTAGTAGAGGTGGCAGCGGGGTCTGCCATGGCGGTGGAGGTATCCTCCGCCGGTTGGCGCAAGCCAATTGGCGAACCGTACCCGGCACCGGGTCTGCTCGACCGGCTGGTGAGCCGGGGCGTTGCCCTGACGACAGCCTCTGACGCCCATCGTCTGGTCGATGTCGCTGACCACGCGAGCGATCTACGGTCGATGCTGCACGCCGCCGGCGTGTCGACGCTGCGGGCATTTCGCGGACGGGTTCCCCTGGAAGTGCCCCTCGATGCTCGGCCCACTGCGGAGGGGCGCATTGCGGAGGGGTCCATTGCGGAACGGACAAGTACGGAACGGACAAGTACGGAACGGACAAGTGTGCCAGGAGGTGGTCGTGACCACCGGTGAGGCAAGTATGGATGCTCAGGCATTGAGGCACCTTCAGCGTCTCGTCGGCGTCTGGGGCGTCATGGCCGACCTGTCGTTCTCGGACCTCATTCTCCTGGCACCCTCGCCCCTCGGGGGCAGTCAGGACCTCGCCGTTCCCGGTGGCGGCGGGGTACTGCAGTTGCGTGAGCGTGACGTCGATCTGGTGGTACTCGGGCAAGTGAGGCCTACCACCACCGCAACGCTGCTGAGCGCAGATCTAGTGGGGCAGGTCGGTAACCAGTGCGACTGGCCGCTGGCGGCAGAGGCGCTTCAAAGCGGGGCTGTCGCCACAGGCGTGGCTTCGGTGCCGGCCCCGGTGTCCCCGTCTCGAGAGCGTTCCGAGCGAGGCCCGACGCCGGTGGCCGAGGTGCATGCGGTGTGCGACCTCGGATCGAACGACACCGGCGAGGTTCCGGCGGTTCCCGAGCGCGCCCAGCTCGAGTGCGTGCCGGTGGGCTACATGGGCGAGACGGTGGGAGTGATGGTCCGCGTGAGCGCGCTGGGCGAGACTCGCCGCAGCGGTCGGCTCGAGCGGATGTATCGCGAGCTGTACCAACGCCTCGCGACGATGGTCAGGGCTGGTGCGTACCCATTCCCGGGTGAGGACGTGGCCACCGGGGATGCACCCAGGGTTGGGGATGGCCTGGTGGTGGTCGACGGCGCCGGCCGGATACGGTATGCGTCGCCGAATGCTGTGACGGCGCTTCACAGGATGGGGGTGGATGCGGCAGCCGAGGGCCGGCGCTTCGCTGAGATAGGTGTCGAGGAGTCGGCGATTGACCACTCGCTGGCGACTGGAAGGCCGGTCATAGAAGAGATGGAGCGCCGGCCGGATGTGATAGTCCTGGTGCACTGCACGCCTCTCATCGAGTCAGGCACGGTCACAGGCGCGATGGTCCTGGTGCGTGACGTCACCGACCTGCGTCGCCTGGGACGCCTACTGTTGTCCAAGGAGGCGGCGATACGTGAGGTCCACCACCGGGTGAAGAACAACCTCCAGACGATCTCGTCGCTTCTGAGGCTGCAGGCTCGCCGGCTCGATCCGGGGCACGGGCGTGAGGCCCTACGCGAGGCCGAGAGACGCGTGCGCTCCATAGCTGTGGTGCATGAGGTCCTCTCCCGGGAGCCCGGCGACGAAGTGCCCTTCTACGAGATAGTGGAGTCGTTGGTGCGGATGGTGGAGGACTCGGTCGTCTCGGGCCAGCGCGTTGAGCTACGAGTGACAGGCGACCCGGGTGGAGTGCCCGCGGACGTGGCCACGCCGCTGGCCGTGGTGCTGGCTGAGCTGCTTCAGAATGCCGTCGAGCATGCCTTCGGGTCCGCGGGGGCCGAAGGCGGATCCGAGATCTTGTCGACGCGCCCCGAGCCTCCCGAAGGAGTCGCCAGGCACGTCGATTTGGTTCTGGCCAACGATGGTTCATCGCTGTCGGTCCAGGTCAGCGACAATGGACGTGGCCTGCCGGAGGGCTTCGACATTGACCAGACAACTAGCCTTGGGCTGTCGATAGTACGCGACCTCGTCAGGAGCCAGCTGAACGGCTCGATAGTCATGGACCGCGTCGATGGCACATTGGTCTCGATCAGGATCCCGCTGGCCGATCCGGTGGTAGCCATGCCAGCGGAGCTCTGAAACTCAGCCAGCCTGCTCGTCTTCGAAGCGGTAGCCCACCCCTCGTACGGTATGCAGCCAACGAGGATTTGCCGGGTCGACCTCGAGCTTCAGCCTGAGCCGGCGTACGTGCTCGGTGACGGTGGCCGGGTCCTGCCACTCCTGGGTTGATCCCCAGACGTGCTCCAGCAGCTCTTCACGGCTGAAGGCGTGGCCCGGTGAGGACGCCAGAAAGGCCAGGAGGTCGAACTCCTTCGGGGTGAGCTCGACGGCGTCGGAGTTCAGGTAGACGCGATGAGCGCGTCGATCCACAGTCAAGCCGGCGACCTCTATGCGCGCGGATTGGGGTACCTGCCGTCCCCGTCGTAGCACCGCCCTGATCCGCGCCTCGAGCTCCGGCAGGGAGAACGGCTTCACCATGTAGTCATCCGCACCCATGTCGAGGATGTGGACCCTTTCCGGTTCTTCCGCACGACCGGTGAGCACGATCACCGGCATAGCGCCGTTGTCACGAAGGCGCGCCAGCACCTCTTCTCCGTCGAGGCCCGGTAGGCCGAGGTCCAGTAGGAGCAGCTCGTAGTGACCAAGCGCCGCCTCACGAAGGGTGGCTGGGCCGTCCTGGGTCTCCCCGACCTTGTAGCCGGCGCGCTGGAGGAAGAGCTTCGTTGCCAAGCGGCTCGAGTCGTCGTCCTCGGCCAAGAGGACCGAATGCCCTTCGCCGGGCGTGTTCACCTGTACTTACCTCCGTTGGAGAGCGTCTCCTCGTGGGACGGTACCGCTACCTGCAGTGGCGCCTATCCAGCGTGGTGCCGGAGTGCCGTGCCCGTATATAACCATAACGAGCATTGCAGGTTGGTGACCTCGTGCAGGATCATTCTCGCAGATTGCCGGCGAGCAGGCAGGGCATCAACGTGCCCGCTCAGGGACGGCGCGGAGGTAGCAGCTACGGCTAGGCCTGGGGCCCAAGCCGACACAGCAGACGCGCTGTGCTGGTGCAGCAGCGGAGGGACAGGCAGCTCTAGCTAGCTAAGAAGCGACGCGGCGGCGTGCGGCCAACCAGGCCTTGCGCATCTTGCGACGCTCCTCCTCGGAGGTGCCGCCCCACACGCCGGATTCCTGGTTGGTGGCTAGTGCGAACTCCAGGCACGGCTCGATCGCTTCGCATGAGTGGCACACCCGCTTGGCGGATTCGATCTGTTCCACGGCAGGGCCCGTCGTCCCGACCGGGAAGAACAGGTCGGGTTCCGTGCTCCTACACGCAGCAAGCTTGCGCCAATCGTCGACATCCCAGTCGACCGAGCGGTTCCACATCAGGGCCACGATGCCTCCTCCGGTACCGTGCAGCGTCCCGGGGAGGGCAGGCTCCGGCGGGCGTTCATTGTGAATGTGTTCACATGACTGGCCACAGAATGTGTTGGCCGTCAACGCGAACTCGTACCTCGTGAAGTTACTCCCAAGCGCTCACGATTGCAAGCACTAATGCTGAACATCGGGTAACAAGATGACGGTTCCCAGGGCACGCCAGGCCGTCGATTGGTGGACGAGGGCAGTTTTCGGGAACAATCGCGCGCTATGAACGTAGTCGTCTGTGTGAAGCAGATTCCTGACCCGGCAGCCCCCCAGGCGCTTGACCCCGCGACCCATACATTGGTTCGGGAGGGCAAGCTCATCCTCGATGACTCCGATGCCTACGGCGTCGAGATGGGTCTCCAACTGGCCGAACAGTCAGGTGGCGGTGACGTCACCTTGGTGTCGATGGCACCTGGAGGCGAGACGTCAGGCTTGAGGACAGCCCTTGCCATGGGAGCTGCGAAAGCCATCCTGGTAAGCGACGCCGCGCTCAAGGGATCCGACGCGCTCTGCACCGCAAAGGTGCTTGCCAAGGCGATAGAACGTGCCGAGCCTGACCTGGTTCTTGCAGCGACCGAGTCGACCGATGGCTATACGGGGACCATGCCGGTGCAGCTTGCCGAGCTGCTAGGGATGCCCTCGGTGACCTTCGCCAAGAAGGTGTCGGTGGCAAGTGGCAACGTCAGCGTGGAGCGCCAGACCGAGGCTGGATACGACGAGGTTGTTTGCCCGCTGCCGGCGGTTGTGACGGTGACCGCCGGGGTGGTGGAGCCGCGCTACCCGTCCTTCAAAGGGATCATGGCAGCCAAGTCGAAGCCCATCGAGCAGCTGACGGTATCCGAGCTCGGACTGGATCCAGCAGGGGTCGGTGCGAACGGCGCCAGCCAGGAAGTGGTCAGCGTGGTCGCGGCGGATGATCGTAAGGCAGGCGAGATAGTGGTCGACGATGGTGAAGGCTATGCCCGTGTGGTCGACTTCCTCGATCAGCTCAAGTTGATCTGAGCACGCTGGTTGATCTGAGCACGCTGGTCAACGTAGAGACGATTAGGAGATCGTGATGTCCATAGAAAAGGTCTGGGTTGTAGCGGAAGTCAACGATGGGGTGCCGACTACCACCACCCTCGAGCTGTTGACCGAAGCGCGTTCCATTGCTACGACAGTCGAGGCGATCAGCTGGGGCCCATCGACCGCCGCCGCTGCAGGTGTGCTGGGAGAGTACGGGGCGTCGGTCGTGCACGATATAGGGGACCTGGGCGATGCCCTCCCGGGCGTGCCCGTCGCGGCAGCAATGGCAGAATTGGTCGCTTCCGAGGATGTCCCTGACGTCATACTCGTGCCGGCCAGCTATGACGGGCGCGACGTTGCCGGGCGCCTGTCGGTGCGTCTGGACAGGTCTGTGATCACCAACGTGGTGGGGCTCACCGCCGATGGCGATGAAGTCCGCTCGGAGCACGGCATCTTCGGTGGCGCCCAGGTGGTAACGGCTCGTTTCACCGGTGAGCGGCCCTGGATCTTCGTAGTAAGGGCTAAGTCGTTCGCTGCGGAGTCATCGGGAGGGGCTCCCGCACAGGTGGTCGAACTGGCGCGGGTGGACGCTGGTGCCGTTGATACCGCACGGGTGGTCTCGCGCCATGTAGAGGAGCGCAGCGGCCCGAAGCTGGACGAGGCTGCGGTGGTCGTATCTGGCGGAAGGGGTCTCGGCTCGAAGGACAACTACGCGATGATCGAGGAGCTTGCGAAGCTCCTAGGGGGAGCGCCTGGCGCGAGCCGGGCCATCGTCGATGCGGGATGGGTGCCCTACGCGTACCAGGTGGGCCAGACCGGAAAGACGGTCAAGCCTACGCTCTACATGGCATGCGGTATCTCGGGAGCAACGCAGCACCTGGTTGGCATGAAGGGGGCCAAGAACATCATCGCGATCAACAAGGACCAGGATGCGCCCATCTTCTCGGTAGCGGATCTGGGCATTGTCGGCGACGTCCTGAAGGTGCTACCCAAGCTGATCGAGGCACTGCGCGCCAGGAGCTGAGCGTCGCTATAGGAGCTGATGCTGCCTGGCGGCACCCAGGGCCGACGCGGGTCCTATCTCGTCGACCGAGCGTCCGGCGCCGGGAGGAGCCGGTACTGCGTAAGCCTGATCTACGAATGTGTAGTAGTATGTTAATCGTAGTGCCACCTGGGTCTGGCTGATAGCCCGGGGTCGGGTGGACTCATCGCCGGGTCGGTCATATGTGATCCTGCGGGGCCTGCTACATGCCGAAGATCCAGTGCCAAGAGGGTGACGACGATGTGCCTGATCGATATGCCGCGATCACCTCGGAATGCGCCTGTCGCCGGTACTTCCGAGCGCGGAGGCAGGAGCTGATCGTGCAGGTCCGGCGCGGATCGCTGCGGACGGCTCTCGTGGAGGTGCTCGGCTCGCCCGGGCGCCAGGCTGGCTTCCTGCTCGTTGCAGCAGCCGTAGCGCTGCTCTACACGATCCTGCTGCCGTTCGCTTCTACTCAGCGCCTCGAGCTGTCCAACTGGGATTACCTCAATGCTGGGCTCGTAGCCTGGTCAATCGCGCTCGGTGCCGGGATGGGTCTCGTGGTTGTCGTGCAGATCTACGCCATCGGTCGGATAGCTGAGGCCCGTAGAGGGGCCGGTGCAGCCAGCGGACTTGCCTTCGTGGCCAGTGTGCTGCCGAGCTTCCTGTGTTGCACGCCGCTCATTCCAACCCTGCTCGCCTTCGTCGGGATCTCCGGGGTTGGCCTCTACGACACGACGGGAACCCTGCAGCACTTCTTCGCGGTTCATCAGAGCGAGTTTCTCGGTGGCAGCCTTGCCCTGCTCGCGACAACCGGGGCTTGGAGCCTGCATAAGGTGTCGAGGGCCACCTGCTTGTCGGCAGGAGGATGCGATGCTGGAGATTGCGAGACGAGGGTGGGGCCATCTCCTCACGCAACGTCGGCTCCGGACGCAACGTCGGCTGTCACCGTCGATCCCAACGGACATGGACGGATCCAGGAAGCTGTCGAGCAAGGCGCTCCATCGTGAAGCAGGGCCGTCGAAGTTCCAGTAGCGCTCCAGGCTCGAACCGGGCGAGGCGCAAGGCCGCCGAGGTCGCCGCCTTACGGCGTCGGCATTGGGTATGGAGCGGGACCGGTATGGTGGTCCTGGCTCTCCTCGTGCTCGTCCTCGGGCTCCACTTCGCGAGCGGTTCGGCGGGAACGTCGGGCGGATCTGGAAAGCCGGGTAGCGGCTCCGGCACTGTGCCGGCCGTCGGATACCCTGCGCCCAACGGTGCCTTCACCACCCTGGCAGGCCAGAAGGAGACCGTCGCGCAGCAGAGGGGTAAGGCGACCCTTCTGTGGTTTGTCTCCACGTGGTGCTCCTCCTGCCAGGCAGGCACCCAGACGATGGCGAGGAACCTTCCCACGCTCTCGTCTGACGGTATCCGTGTCGTCGAGGTGGAGCTGTACAACGATCTCGGCCAGTCAGGGCCGTCGATGGGGCAGTTTGCGAAGAGCTTGGCCGGGTCCAATTTCTCGAATCCTGACTGGACCTTCGGGATCTCATCCCAAGCGCTTACCAGGACCTACGATCCGGGGAGCTACCTGGATATCTACTACCTGCTCAATGCCAGAGGACAGGTGTATTACGTGAACAGCACTCCATCTTCGACGATGCCGCAGATACTCCGAGTAGCACGGCATCTGGCATGACGAGGACGAAGCGGATTCGGCGCACGTTGGCGGTTGCTGCCACGGTCGTTGGCAGCCTCTTGGCTGCCTCATGCGGAACAAGAGCCGTTGCTCGCCCCGCGAGGGAGTCAGGTACAGCAGCCCTGACGAGCAGGATGGCCGAATATGTCGCGGGCCATTGGGTGTCCTTCACCTCAGTTAAGCCACTTGATGCAGTCCAGTGGACAGTGGTGGATGCGTACGCAAACTTCAGTTCCGCGGTCGTCGCGGTGTACGCAACCCATTCTGTGGCGCCTCTCACTACGATCGTGTCGCCGCAGTCCAAGGTGAGCGCCATGTTCAGCCGATATCTCTCCGCGGGGAGGAATCCGGAGGCTCTCTACGACAGGGCGACGGTCGAGTCGGTGGCTATTGACGGGTGCAGGGCGACCGTTGTACTTGAGCTCCATTATCCTGGTGGCAGAGGACTTCACTACGTTTCGTCTTGGGTGCGACCGTTCGATCGGACTGTGCTCGCGGGTGGCAAGAGAGAGCCGGGTGACCGGGGAGCTGCTGCCAGCCGCCGACGGCTGGCAGCCCTTACAGGCACGCAATATGCTCCATGGCAGTTCGTGGGCGACAACCGCGTAGGGGGAGTGGACACTCCCTGCGGGATATGAGGCGCTCACGCCTTGGTCCCGAGGAAGCCCTCTCCGATCGCTGCGTTCAGCCTTGGGCCCACCGGATCCGGGCAAGCCGGCGCGAGGATATGTAGCCGTTGTCCGCGTACCAGCGCGCAGCTCTCGTGAGGGCCTCAGCGACTGGTCGGGAGGTGTAACCGAGCTCGCGTCGTGCGCGGGCATCGGAGAAGATCATGTGCGTGGTCGACATACGAACGGCCTCGAGTGGCACTGACGGCTCGCGGTGCAGCAGGCCTCCCTCGATCAGCTCTGACACTCGCGCAGCGGCCTGGGCGAGCCCACGCGGGACGCTGATCGTCGGGCGGGGCAGCCCGGTGCCCTCCGCAAGCAGGGCCAGAATTCGGCGGAGAGCGAGGTTCTCACCGCCGAGTATGTAGCTTCTCCCCAGGCCCCCGTGCTCTGCGGCTAGCAGATGGCCGCGGGCTACGTCGTCGACGTCGACGACGTTGAGCGACGTATCGACGAACGCCGGCAACCGGCCGTTCATGAAATCAAGCACTATGCGGCCGGTCGGCGTGGGTGCACGATCACGAGGTCCGACCGGGGTTGTCGGTTGCACGATGACCACCGGCAGTCCTTCTGCACCGGCGCGCAGCACCTCATGCTCGGCTACGTACTTGGACTGCTTGTACGGACCGAAAAGATGGTCGACATATGCGAAGCTCGCCTCGTCTGCAGGTATGCCGGCTCCAGTCGAGTCGAGTCCAAGTGTGCCTACCGTGCTCGTATAGACGAACCGCTCGCAAGCAGCTCGCCGGGCTGCCGCAATCATGTTGCGGGTCCCTGCAACGTTCACATCGTAGAAATCCCGGCGCCTGGGCGCCCAGAATCGGTAGATGGCAGCTACATGGAATACCAGGCGCGCCCCGTCGGCGGCCTTCTGGAGTGCCTCAGGGTCCCTCAGGTCTCCCTCGACACGCTCCACGTCCAGCCCGTCCAGGTTCGTATGCTCCGCGCCTGGCTGGACCAGGGCAGCCACGCGAGCGCCACGCTCGATGAGCAGGCGCGTGAGCGCCGAGCCGATGAATCCGTCGGCGCCCGTGACCAGGACCCGGTCTTCGGGCTCCAACTCCAAGGCCTGGGAAGATGGAACATCTGGAGCTGGCTGGTTAGCCGTATTCCAGTGGGATTTCGGCGGGTCAGGACTCACCACGGCTCACAGCGCTCTTAGCAAGCGTCTTGCCGAATTCGAACAGCAGGGCTGAGTTGCGGTGCGCGTCCTCGAGCACATCGTCCAGCGCCCCGACGAAGTAGTCGATCTCGGCCTCAGAGGCGACGAGGGGTGGGAGCAGCTTCACCACGTTCATGTTGTCGGCAGCGACCTGGGTCAAGATCCGATGGCGCTGGAACAGCGGGACCACGATCAGCTGGGAGAACAGGCCCTTGCGCGCCATCTCGATCATCTTCCACCGCGCCCGTAGCTTGAGTGATCTGGGCTCACCGAATACCAGCCCGATCATGAGGCCCTTCCCGCGCACGGCGTGGAGCAATTCGTACTTCTCCACCAGCGGCTGAAGGGCATCGAAGAGGGCCTGGCCGGTGCTCGCCGCCCGTGCGACGATGTTCTCCTCGTCGAGCGCGTCGAGTGTCGCGAGGCCCGCGACCATCGCCAAGGCGTTGTTCCCGAACGTCGAGGAATGCACGACCGCTCGCTCGAGGGAGTGGAAGACGCGCCCGAAGATCTCAGATGACGAGAGCATCGCCCCGACAGGCACGAAGCCACCCGACAATGCTTTTGACACTGTGATGATGTCAGGGGAGAGGCCCCAGTGCTCGTGGGCCCACATCTTCCCGGTGCGCCCGAGCCCGGTCTGGACCTCGTCGACCACGAACAGTGCCCCGTGGTGCCTGCAGAGGTCCTGGGCACCCTGCCAGAAGGCGTCGGGCGCGAGGTTGACGCCTTTCCCCTGGATCACCTCGGTGACGAACGCGGCAACGCCGCCACGGGCGAGCTCGTGCTCGAGCGCGTCAAGGTCTCCGAAGGGAACACGCTCGCATTGCGGCAGCAGGGGCCCGAAACCCTCACGGAATTCCTTGCCGCCGTTTAGTGACAGGGATCCGTAGGTAAGCCCATGGAACGCGTGATCCGAGTAGAGCAGTCGCGGACGACCCGTCGAGTAGCGAGCGAACTTCAGCGCCGCTTCGACCGCCTCGGTGCCAGAGCTAGTGAAGAAGGCACGTTCTATGCCAGGGTGGGTCCGCGCCACGAGGGCTTCGGCAAGTAGGCCCGACAGCAGGGAACATTCCATCTGTACCAGGCTTGCGAAATCGGCATCGATCGCAGCGTGGAGAGCCTTCTTCACGCCGGGGTGGCTGCGCCCCAGGGCATACACACCGAATCCCGCCAGGAAGTCGAGATAGCGATTTCCATCGCGGTCATATATGTAGCAGCCTTCGCCACGGACGTACTCCCGGTCGAAGCCGATGGTCTTGAGTACTTTGACCATCTGCTGGTTCATGTAGCGAGTGTGCAGCCGAAAGCTCTCGCCCTCGCGCCCTGCGAGGATGCTTTGCAGATCGAAGCTCATCAGTGCCGGGGAAGCGCGCCGGCAGGGCGCGGCTGGATCCCCATCCCCCTTCCGTCGGTTGGTGTGGCGCGTCCGTATAAGTGCTCGGACCCAACGGCGCACGACCGGTCAGTCTGCATGGTCAAACTCTCCTTGGCTAAGACAATAGGGGCTGCAGGGCTCGCGTCCGAACGCAGCAGAGGTGTCCTATCTGCCCGGTCGCAGGTCCGCCCGCGGTAGGCTGATGCTCAGCTGCCGTCGCTGCCGTCGCTTGGCTCGGCTAGCGTGCGATTAACGAATACCGAGGAGCCGCCGTGACGATCACAGCTGGAGAGCGCGTTCCTGACGTGCAGGTTCACATCATGACCGACGAGGGACCTCGACTTGTCCGAGTGCTGGACGTTCTTGGCACGGGCAAGGCCGTCCTGTTCGCCGTGCCGGGTGCTTTCACGCCGACATGCACCGACTATCACCTGCCTGGATTCATCATGCGTGCCGACGAACTGCATGCCAAGGGGGTCGAGACGATCGCTTGCATCGCGGTGAACGACGCCTTCGTCATGAGCGCCTGGGGCGCAGGCTGTGGTGTTGGCGACGCTCTCGTCATGCTGGCTGACGGCAACGCAGAGTTCACCAAGGCCATGGGTCTAGAGCTCGATGGCACCAGTTTCGGGCTCGGGACCCGCTCGCAGCGCTACGCAGCGGTGATAGAGGACGGAATCGTGACGGCGCTGCAGGTCGAGGAAGGGCCGGGTGTAGATAGAAGCTCTGCCGACGCGGTACTCGGCCTGCTCTGAGCCAGTACGTCGGGGATGGGGCGAGCTGAGCACCTCCTGCTCGGTTGATCCAGGGTGCTCGATTGCTACTGCGCGAGGGCCGGCTGCCAGCTCCTACCCAGCTGATCCCGGTTGTCGTCAGCTCCCGGCACGGGCGACCACGGACTCTCCCTCGTAGTCGACCAGCACGACTTCGAGATCGAACGCATTGCCCGAGTGTGCGGTACAGGCCGCATGGGCCTTGGCGCACAGTAGCTCCAGGGGGGCCAGGAAATCCTCAGCTACGCACGTGTCGAAGAAGTGACGTGCAGTTGCGGTGGCCGTGGCGGCTCGAAGTACAGGCCCTGGTGCTCCGCTGCGTGCTGCGAGGCCGGCTAGCACGCTGGTATCGACATCCGACCGATGGAAATGGGTCATCATCACCCCGGCGGCAAGCTTCGTGAGCTTGCCGGCCATGCCCACGAACACCACCTTGCGCATTCCCAGCCGGGCGCAGCGCCGTAAGGCTATGCCGGTGAAGTCGCCTACCTCGACTATGCATACGGGATCGAGATCCGGGTACAGAAGGGCGGCCGCGGCTTCAGAGCGAGCTCCGGTGGCCAGCACGATCATGCATTCACCCTGACTAGCAGCAACGTCTATCTGCTGAACCACCGAAGCCCGGTACGACGCGGTCGAGAATGGACGCACGATGCCGGAGGTTCCGAGAATCGAGATACCTCCGAGAATCCCGAGTCGGGAGTTGGTCGTCTGTGCAGCCATCTCCTCGCCTCCGGGAACGCTGAACGTCACCATTACCGGATCCAGGGATACCTCGGCGAGCGCGGCCATGATCATGCGCCGTGGTACCGG
The DNA here is from genome assembly GCA_021851165.1 of Actinomycetes bacterium. Classification (GTDB taxonomy): domain Bacteria; phylum Actinomycetota; class Acidimicrobiia; order Acidimicrobiales; family JAJZJN01; genus JAJZJN01. The sequence continues at coordinate 14,720 of JAJZJN010000021.1, read as the reverse complement.
GTTGATGGCCGGCGCACCTACGTCCAGACCCAGGCCGGGCTTCGTTATAACGCCGATCCCCGGTCCAGCGGCCAGCTCGGTGATGCCGCGGGCTGGGAAGGAGCGCACTTCTGCCGTCATGCGGGCACCGTGGGTGCAATCCGGGTCGTCGCCGGCGTCCTTAACGACCACTGCACGTCCCGGGCCATCCGGCTCGACGGGGAAGCTCACCCGCCGGCCGTTTGGAAGGCCTACCTCGACCGCCATGGGCACTACCCCGGTTGCAAGTCCGATGAAGGCGGCCTTGGCAGCGGCAGAGGCACAGGTACCAGTGGTCCAACCCTTACGGAGGCCCTTGCGCTCAGCCACCTCCGGGCTCAGATCCGGCTCGTAGGGAATCCCCTCCAAGGTCACTTGTGGCCTGTCCGGAGCTCTTGAGCGGGAGGCGGCAACGCTGCAACCACGAAGTTGATCACCGCCGGCATGCTGCGCACGATAAATATCTTAGGCGTAGGCAGAACAGATCCTGGGGGGGGACGTTGCCCGCGATCGAGCGGGCAGAGGCGAGCTTGCAGCGCACCACGCGATCGACAGGGAATCCCCAAGGTCGGAAGCCCTGTGAGCGACGCTGCGTTTAGTACAGTCAGCGCCCATAACCGAGTCCTCCGTGCAAGCGACATATAGAGAGCCTGACCGGCCGGTGGCCCGGGAGGGCGGGGCCATCCAGCCGATCCGGCTGGGTAGGCCTGCCATGGTCGCTGCCGCCGTGTACCTGGCGGCGGGCATCTTCGCCTTCTGGCCTGCTTGGGTCCACGGTCCGTCTCGTACTGGCACCGCATCGCGTGGTGACCTGGTCATGTTCTATTGGTTCCTCGCCCACGCCGCCGCTTCGTTGCCTCGCTTGACGGAATTGTTCTTTACCCATTCGCTCGCGTGGCCTCATGGGGTCAACCTGCTCGCCAACACGTCTGTGCCTCTGCTGGGGATCATCGCGGCGCCCTTGACGCTTGCAAGCGGGCCTGTGGCAAGTCTCGACGTTCTGGGGGCGCTGGGCATAGCTACCTCGTCGTTCTCCGCATACGTGCTCGCACGTCGCTGGGCTGGCTACGAGCCGGCCGCGCTCCTGGCGGGGTTCGTCTACCTACTTGCCGGCGGCCTGGTCTCCTCGGCAGCGTTCGGTCACCTCATGATGCTCTTTGCGGTATTCCAGCCTCTGATGCTGCTGGTCGCGGACCAGACGCTGCGGCTGAAGCGGGGGGACCCGGTGCGCATGGGATTCCTCCTCGGAGTGCTCGCGATAGCCCAATTCTTCGTCTCGACCGAAGTGCTCGCCCAGGACGCTTTGGTAGGAGCGCTGTGCCTGGCTGCTTGTCTCGCGCTGTTCCCGCATGCCAGTCGCGACAGAGCTGCCTTGGCGGTCAAGTTCTTCGGCACGGCGGCTGGGACGACACTCGTAGTGCTTGGATACCCCATGTGGTATGCGGTGGATGGCCCGGGTCACGTAACCGGTCTCGTCCATCCGCATCTGACGGCCTCGGGAGTCCACCTGCCCGGTGTGGTATTTCCGAAAGTCACCCCGGCCAGCCCTTTCCTGTGCCATCTCGTTGGCTACTGCGGGCCGACCGGCTCGCCCGGAGGGCTCGGGCTACCTCTCATTGCCGTCCTGGTAGCGTCCGTCTGGCTCTGTCGGCGTCTGGCACTCGCCAGGTTCGCTCTTGCCATGGCCCTGGTGTGCTTCGTGATGTCACTCGGTGCGAGGCCATATTTCCATGCCACCGGCAAGCCCTTCGTGGCCTTCCCCCTTCCATTCGCACTGCTCGACCATCTGCCGGTCCTAGACAACATGGGACCCATGCGTTTCGACAATCCCGAGGCGCTCTTCATCGGGTTGCTGGTGGCCATGGGCGTTGCCCGTCTGGCTGGGCGCGGCGTGGTACCGGCAGGCCCATCACCTTCGGCAGGCCCATCACCTTCGGCAGGCCCAACACCTTCGGCAGGCCCATCACCCAGCATGACAGGGGTCATCGCTATGTCGGTCGTGGTGCTGGCGCTTGTACCCATCTTCCCCCCGTGGCCCTATCACTTCACTTCGGTCACTGTGCCGGAGTTCTTCACTTCACCCGCACTGGCACAAATACCACCTGGCTCTCCTGTTCTCACCTACCCGTTCCCATCCAACGGCGATGCCAACCTCCCATGGGATGCGCCCATGCTCTGGCAGGCAGCCGGCAACTTCCGGTTCCGGCTGATCGGGGGCTATGTCATGGCTCCCTCCGGCCCGACCGGTCGGGCCACGTTCTCTCCGCAGGCCTCGTCCACCGTGTCGCAGTTGTTCCAGGAGGCCGACTTCGGCGTCCCTGCGGCCGATGCCAGCCGGTCTGCCATCGGCAGGGTGCGTGCCGAGCTGGCGCGCTGGAATGTATCCGTGGTTCTTGTGCAGCCTGGCTTGCCTGGCTCGACGGCGGCTGCAGCTGTCGTCACGCGGGCTCTCGGTAAACCAGCTCGGGGAATTGGCGGCATGGAGGTGTGGTACGACGTTCAAGGCGCGCTATTGACGCGTCAACGATGATTCCCACCTCGCCAAGAGCGCAGGCGGGACAGGTCGCGAAGCCTGCCGGGATTGGGCAGGGATCGGATCGGACGCTACGTTGTCCGATGTGCGACAAGACGTAGACCTCTCTGGCATCCGTGCAGAAGACCTGGCAGCACAGGAATGCCCTGTTACCCTGCCTCCCGTGCCGAGCGCGGCTGGCACCCGTGCGTTGCTGATCGAAGCGGCTTCTGCCCTGCTCGATGAGAGAAGAGCGCTCCACCCTGATGAGCTGGCGTCCCTGGCGGTGGTGCCAGACGACTCGGTCACCGCCCTTGCTGCGCTGGCCCACCAAGTCCGTCTCGCCTGGTGTGGCCCGAATGTCGAGCTCGAGGGGATCGTGTCGGCCAAGACCGGTGGGTGTACAGAGGACTGCAACTTCTGCTCTCAGTCCTCGCATTTCGACAGTCCGGTCAAGGCGACCGCTTTCCTGGATACCGGCGAGGTGCTGCGCGCTGCAGAGGAGACAGCATCGCTAGGGGCTTCGGAGTTCTGTATCGTGCTCGCACTGCGCGGGCCCGACGAGCGGACCATGGCACGGCTCGTCGAGCTGGTGCCGCTCGTGCACAGTCGCACCGGGCTGAACGTCAATGTCTCTGCAGGCATTCTGACCGGTGACCAGGCTCGGCGGCTTGCCGAGGCCGGCGTACGCCGTTACAACCACAATCTGGAGACATCCAGGTCCTTCTTTCCCGCGGTGGTGAGCACCCACACCTTCGACGAGCGGTTGGATACCTGTCGCCTGGTCAAGGCCAACGGCATGGACCTGTGCTCCGGTGCCCTGCTCGGCATGGGCGAATCAGATGCCCAGCGCGTCGAGCTGCTGGTGGAGCTCGGGGCACTGGGCCCTGCCGAGGTACCTGTCAACTTCTTGAACCCCCGGCCTGGCACGCCGCTCGGAGGCGAGCCCCTGGTAGCGGCCTGGGATGCGATCCGATGGATCGCCCTGTTCCGGCTTGCTCTGCCCGGTGCGATCCTCCGGTATGCGGGTGGCAGGGAAGTCACCCTCGGCGATCTCCAGGCAATGGGCATGGCGGCGGGAATCAATGCGTTGATAGTCGGCAACTACCTGACGACCCTTGGCAGGTCCGCAGAGGAGGACCTACGCATGCTGTCGGACCTGCGGATGCCGATCGGTGCCGTAGGCTCGGCGCTCTGAGCTGACGAGCTGCCGGTGGACATGATCGGATCGCCACAGTCGGCGGACGGAGCGGCGGAATCCCCCGGTGGCTCACCTGCCGAGGAAGCGCATTGCACTGGCTGCGGGCGCCCGCTGTCGGTGTGCAGCGGCTGTGGGAGGGCTCTCGACCCGCCGCGGTTCTGTTCCCGATGCGGAAGGCGCATGGCGGTCCTGGTAACACCTGGTGGGTACTCTGCATCGTGCCGAGACCACGGGCAGTTGACGGATGGCCTATAATTCCTATGGTATGGGTCCAGGCGCGGATGGCGATGGGCGTGACAAGCTCCGTGCATCGGACGCGGACCGGGAACATGTGGCCGGTTTGCTTCGTAGACACGCAGGTGAAGGTCGGCTGAGCCTCGACGAGCTCTCTGATCGGGTGGGACAGGCATATGGTGCCACTACGCTGGGTCAGTTGGATGCGTTGGTAGGTGACTTGCCGCCCGATCCAGCCGTTCCGGGTGAGGCTGAGCCAGTGAGCCTGCTTGCGCAGTGGCAGCGCCCCGAGGCATTCCTCCCGAGACGTCACTCGCTGTACTACGCGGCGATGCGGTACTTGATCATTGATCTCCTCTGCATCGTCATCTGGGCGATGACCGGAGCATCGCAGGGCATTTATCAGGGGTTCTGGCCGGCATGGGTGATTGTCGCAACGGTGGCAGCCTTCGGTCTCAAGGCCTCACGCCACCTGGAGCGCCAGGCAGAGCGCAGAGAGCTTGAGTCGGAGCGGAGGCGACCGCTGGGTCAGTGAGCCTGCATCGGCGAAACCGCGAGAGAGGATCCAATTGCGCCATCCTCGATACGACGGGCCAAGCCGCTCAGGGTGGGCAGAACGATGGTTGTCATCTCGAGGCCACAGCACTGGTGAAGCCAGGCGAAGTTGCGCCGATGGAGGGCGTTACGCTGGTCGAAGCGATTGAGCACCACTGCGACAGCGCATCGGCCTTCGCCGGCCGTGGCCAGGGGCTCCAGCGCACGCAGCGATAGGCGCACCGAGTTAATCGTTCCGAGGCCTGCTTCGCCGACGAGGATGACGGTGTCGGGTAGCAACGCAGCGATCACGTCGAGCGCATCGCCATCACCCGCTTGAGGAGAGCAAAGCCCTCCCGCGGTTTCAACGAGACCGATGACAGGCGAGAGCCTGCCGCCGGTCTCGACCGGTTGATCATCGGGCCAGCTCAACGCACCCAGCAGATCGGCCAACTCCGGCACTGGGCGACCGAGCGCGTCCGCAGCCATCGGCGGGGCCATGGGAGTTTCGAAGCTGTACTCCGGCGAGCAAACCGTGTTGGGATCCTCTCCGCTCGCTGCGGATAGCACTTGCGAGTCCGTGGGCGGTTGGCTGGGGTCGAACGACTGGGCGATCTTGCGTGCCATGACACGACACCCCGATGCCCGCCAGAGCTCGATCAGCCTCGCCGACACCCAGGTCTTGCCGACATCGGTCCCGGTGCCGGCTACCACTACCAGGCGATCAGGACGCCTCACGCGCCCAGATCCAGTCACGCGCCCAGATCCAGTCGCCCGAGGGCGGACACCAGCCGGCCAACATCGTCGTCGGTGTGTGCGGCTGACAACGTTATGCGAAGCCGCGATGTTCCTTCGGGTACCGTGGGTGGGCGGATGGCGGGAACCCATATGCCTTCGTCGAGCAGGGCGGCCGAAGCGTTCAGAGCTCGCTGCTCGCTGCCGAGCAGCACCGGCACGATAGGAGTGGCGTGGCCGCTGGCGACGCGTTCGACATGTCCGGCCAGGCGATCCAGGAGGGTATGTCCCTCGGCAGAGCGCAGCAGCCCGAGCGCTGCGAGGGCTGCGGCTGCCGAGGCAGGAGGCAGCGCCGTGGAGAAGATGTACGGGCGGGCCCGGTTCTCGATCAGCTCGATGAACGCGGAAGGACCCGCGACGAATCCCCCCATGGATCCCAACGTCTTGGACAATGTCCCGACGCGTAATACCTCTACGCCCTCGAGCGCCGGCATAGGGTCCGCGGTGAGAACCGCATGTGCCTCGTCGAGCAGGACCAGGGAACCGTGGCGCCTGCACAGCGCGCCGATGGCCTCGATCGGGGCGATGTCGCCGTCCCGCGAGAAAACGAGATCGCTTATCACCATGGTCGGTCCCGATGATCCTTTGAGGATCGCCTCTAGATGTTCGGGGTCTCCGTGGCGGTAGACAGCAACCTCCGCGCGTGCCAGGCGTGCTCCGTCGACGATCGATGCATGGTTCAGCTCGTCGGAGCACACGAGGGTGCCGGCGTCAGCGAAGGTTGCTATCGCGCCCACGTTGGCTGCGAAGCCCGTAGGGAACACTACAGCTCGTTCCGTTCCCTTCCAGTCGGCCAGGGCGTTCTCGAGATCGCGGTGAACCTGCCTGGACCCTGTCACGAGACGCGAGGCCCCGGCTCCCGCACCGTAGCGCGACAGGGCATCCGAGGCAGCCCTTACGACTGTGGGGTGTGAGCCCAGCCCCAAGTAGTCATTCGACGCGAACGCGACCACCGAGCGTGCCTCGCCTGCTTGGGAAGGGAGATCTGGATCCATGAGCAGGCCTCGTGGACCCGAAGCCTCGAACACCCGGGGATGGCGCCACAGGCCGGCAGCTGCCAGGGCGGCGCAGCGATCCAGGACCGCCGCTGTCCAACCGCACCGGTCACCGGAAGTGTCGGTGACAGCCGGCACCTCCGATCCCGCCCCGGCGGTCAAGCTCGTTCCCTGCTGTGAGCATGCATCGCATCGGGTTCGGAGCCGACCACCTCTTCGATCGAGTGAGTGAGGACGGTGACGATGCGCTCTATCTCATCGGCGGTGGTGGTGAGCGGTGGCATCAGCACCACTACATCACCGAGCGGCCGCAGCAGGACACCACGACGTACGGCAGCCGCGCAGACCCGTCTGGCTGCATTGAGCCGGCCGGTGTCCGCAGCTAGCTCGACTCCGGCCATGAGCCCGCAGCGGCGCACATCGCCCACGGCCTCGAGCGGGGCAACGCTGTGCTCCAGCAGATCGCCAAGCTGAGCACCACGGGCAGTCACGTTGGCAAGGACCATGTCGCGCTCCATGATGTGTAGGTGCTCGAGGGCCACTGCAGCCGCGAGCGCATTGCCGCCGTAGGAATGGCCGTGGAAGAACGTGCGCTGGCTGACGTGGTCGTCTAGGAACGCGCTGTAGACATGGTGGGCGGCGACCGTCGCCGACATGGGCAGGTACCCGCCGGTGATCCCCTTACCCAGGCACAGAAGGTCAGGATGTAGCCCGCAGATATCGCTTGCGAACATCTTCCCGGTCCTGCCGAATCCAGTCGCGACCTCGTCGGCGACGAGTAGGACTCCCTCGTCGCTGCATGCCTTGGCGAAGGCTGCGACATCACGAGGGTCGGCGACCAGCATTCCGGCAGCACCCTGTACCAAGGGCTCCATAACGACTGCTGCCAAGCGGTCGGCGTTGCGCATCAGACAGTCGAGTGCAGAGTCGAGCCAGCCGGGGTCCCCGTAGCCCGGAGTGCGCGATACCTCGAATCGGAGTGGATCGAAGATGCCAGTGCCGAACCCACTGTCGCCGAGCGACAGCGAGCCGACGGTATCGCCGTGGTAGGCGTCCCCGAGCACCAGGTACCCTGATCTCTCCGGAGCCCCGCGGTTGACCCAGTACTGCAGGGCGATCTTCAGAGCTTGCTCCACTGCGGAAGCACCGTCGGATGCGAACAGGAAGTGGGGCTGGTCGACCGGGACGATCTCGGCAAGGGCCTCGGCCAGCTCCACCACTACCGTGTTCGAGTTTCCGAGCATTGTCGAGTGCGCCACGCGGTCGATCTGGCGTGCGAGTGCTGCATCGAGCTCGGGCACACGGTGGCCAAGAGTGGTTACCCACAGGGAGGAGATGGCGTCCAGGTACCGGCGTCCGTCCACGTCGATGAGCTCCCGGCCCTCGGCTCGCTCTACGACGATCGGCTCGCTTGACGGGAATGTTGCCATCTGGGTGAAGCCGTGCCAGACGACTGCTGCGTCACGCTCTATCCATTGCCCTGCCGTTGCCGATCCGGTGCCCACGCTCTCGACGTCTTCCACGTCGTGGAAGTATTGACCAGCGAGCGAGCCCGGTCCAGCCCAGCCCGGTCCAGCCGAGCCCAGTCCAGTCCAGCCGAGCCCAGTCCAGCCGAGCCCAGTCCAGTCCAGCCGAGCCCAGTCCAGTCCAGCCGAGCCCAGTCCAGCCGAGCCCAGTCCAGCCGAGCCCAGTCCAGCCCAGTCCAGTCCAGCCCAGTCCAGCCGAGCCCAGTGGGCGCCTGACGGCAAGTCCGTGAGAGAATCGGTTGATGGACCGCATAGGGATCGTGGATACCATGTTTGCCCGATACGATATGGGATCCGAGGCGCTCGAAGAGCTTAGGGAGTGTGCAGGCTACGGGACGCTGTTCGAGGTGGTGCGCCGCACGGTCCCTGGTTTCAAGGACCTGGGAGTCGCCTGCAAGCGTCTAATCGAGCAGGAGCATTGTGCGATCGTGATAGCGCTCGGAATGCCCGGTCGCGCGCCGATAGACCAGGTCTGCGCCCACGAGGCGTCGCAGGGCATCATGCTCGCGCAGCTTCTCACCAGCACCCACATCCTGGAGGTCTTCGTGCACGAGAGCGAGGAGGAGGATCCAGAGCGCCTTGCCGATGTGTGCGTGCAGCGGGCGCGCAAGCATGCCAGGAACGCCTACTGGATGCTCTACGAGCCCGAAGCGCTCACCAGGCGTGCGGGACAAGGAATCCGGCAAGGATACGGTGACGCAGGCCCCCTGCTCGGAAGCCCTGCTCAGCCCGAGCTGTGACTGCCCCTTCGAACGGCTCCAGGCGCAGTATGCCGTCCTGGAGAACACGCGACGTCTGGGCCATCTCTGGGTCGGCGTGCCTGGCCGATCTCGGGTACCAATCGGTGCTTGCCGGATTTCCAATATTCCTGGTTCTCGTTCTGCACCAGCCCGTCTGGCTCTTCGGCCTTGCCTCGGCGCTGAGCTATGGCGGCGGGGCCGTCTTCTCCTGGGTCGGCGGGCGCCTCGGAGACCGCATCGGCCACAGGAAGCTTGCCTTGATGGGGAATGCTGCTATCCCCCTGCTGTCGCTGTCGGCACTGGTGGCGAGCCCGGCGGTGGCGATCGGGCTGCTCTCGGGAGGATGGTGGGCGCGCAACCTGCGTAGCCCCTCCCGCCGGGTGATGCTGACCGAAGCAGTTCCCCGGGAAGAGGATCGGGCCCCGGCCTTCGGCTTCCTCCATGCCCTCGACATCGGCGGCGGTGTGCTGGCGGCCGTCTACGTTCTGATAGCTCTAGGATCGCATCTGCAGTTCAGGTGGCTCTTCCTTGCAACTGCGATCCCACTAGCGATGTCCACCGCCCTGCTCTCGAGGGCGGGGACAGGGCGTGGCGCAGGCCGACGAGTGAAGCCGGCCACGAGCTCACCAGGTTCCCCCGATCCCTCCGGAGGCACTCCGACGGGCGCGGTCACAGCGTCACCGGAGGTCTCGGGCTCGGCCTCGATGGGCGTGACCGAGCGCCGTCTGCCAGGTGCGAAGGCACTTCTAGCTGCCACGGCACTCTACGGGTTCACGTCCTACAGTGTCGGATTCCCTGTGCTCACCCTGGCACAGGCCAGCCATCGCTCGCTTGTCGGCATAGCGGCGTTCCTCGTGTTCCAGGCTGTCTCGGCGTTGACGGGGTTCTTCCTCGGATCTCGCCTGGGCAGGTCGGTCTCGGAGCACTTCAGGAATCTTGCCCTGCTCGGTTATATGACAGCCGGAGCAGGTGCGGCGCTGATGGCTGTAGGGTACGCGACCGGCCTGGGTGCTGGGGTGCTCATGCTGGCAGTGGCGATAATCGGTTTCGCCCTCGGGATAGTGGAGACCCTCGAACCCTCGGTGATGTCGGTCCTGCGACCCGGAGCGGCATCCGGGAGAGGGTTTGGGGCCCTCTCGGCGTACCGTAGCGTCGGCGTGTTCGTCGGCAACCTGGCCATGGGCCTGCTCTACGGTGTGAGCGCATCATGGGCTTACGGCTATGCCGCAGCAGTGGCTGTCGGGGCTGCAGTCGTCATCCTTGCCGTCGTGCCGGCTGTGACCAGGGCAGAGCGTGTCATGCCCGTGCCGGGTCACTGATTCGCGATTGGTTGTCCAGAGGCGCTCAGCGGGCAAGCCCGAGCCCGGAGTCATCGCTCACGTCACGTTGCGGCGTCGCTCGTGGGTGCCGTCCTGGTAGCGCAAGATCCGGCTGGCGTACGTTGCCGAGGCGTACGTTGCCGAGGCGTAGCTGGGCGATGGCCACGACGCGCTCCACCTCGCTGCGCTCCGCCACCTGGCGCACAGGCAACCGTCCACCTCCCGCGGCAGCCGCTTCGCTCCGATTGCCAAGTCCTCGGACCGGGTCATCCACCGACCATCGGGCCCTGTAGGCCTTCACTGCATCAGCCGCATCGTTCCATAGCCGCCTTCCTGCTGGAGCCGAGGGCTCGGTACCGAGGAGGTCGGTGAGCCACCGGGGGGTCATGGTGGTCTCCGGGTTCCCTTCCGACGCACGGGCAATGCCAGTATCGTGACCGTGGTCGAGCGCAGCGTCGATCTGATGCGGGCCGAAGCCGACGCTTCTGGCGCGCTCCTCCCACCATCCCCTGAGCTGCTCCACGCGAACGCCGGTCGCACGCTCCGGACGTGTCACGAGTGATGCCATCTGGCGCGCCCGTGCACCGCCGAGCCCGCGGCTTGCCAGATGGCTGGCGATGGCCGCCGAACGCGTGGAGAACTCGTGGCGAACCTCGGGACCGATTCCCACTATGTCCGCCCTGCCGCGGTCGATCTGCCCCCATTCGACGCCTAACCTCCGTGTCAACTGGTTACGCAGCTCTGCCTGGTAGAGCCGCGATGTCACAGGCGCGTCCGCGTAGAGCCCGCGAGCATCGAGCGCCGAAAACGCTCCGTCGGAGCCACGGGCAACATTGGCTACCAGCATGTGCGTGTGGAGGTGAGGGTCGAGCGATCGGCTTGTCCTATGGACGAAAGACGCCCCCGCCAGACCATCGACCGGGAGCGAGAGGTCCTCTCCGCCGGCGCGACGACGCACCGAGATAACGTCACTCTCCAGATGCGCAAGTGAGCGTGCCACCGCCGCCTCATGGCCTGCTATCACCTGAGCGGCAACGTCGTCGTCTCCCAGTGCGCCGAGCAGGCTGACCGACTTCGGTGCGCAGAAGGTCAGATCGAACGCGACGACCCTGATTCGGCGACGAGACGTCTCGGACAGCAGCGAAGTTCCATCCGCGCTTCGGCCGTCCAGGATGCTCGCCAGGTGATTGCCATCCACGTTCCCACCCTGCGCTAGCCCCATCGTCGGGATGGCGGATCCCTTCCACTGCCCCGGTGGTTCGGAGCCCGTGCCTAGCTCGGGCCATCCAGTGGGTTCCAGGTAATACGCCTGCCCCCCATGTCGCACCTTCGCCAGACGTAGCACCCGGTCCCTCCGGGTCTACTGTAGAATCTAATGTAGTGTCAATGCAATTGACTACATCTCATGATGTATCCGCCACAGCGTATGCCTCGATAACGCGCTGAGCCGCCTGGGTAGCGGCGTCCAGTAGCTCTGGCGGACCCAGGACCCGGGCATGGGTTCCCAGCCGCAGCAGAAGTCGGTCGAACCATGCCCGGCCTGCGACGGCGATGGTGACTTCCTTCCTGCCGTCGTCAAGGTCCGCAACGCCGAGGACTGGAACGGCCTCCAGCAGCCAGCGCCCACCTTCGTCGATGGCCATCCTGACGACGGCGGCTTCCGGGCCGGGTACGAACGTCATGCCCGCAGCCGGGCCGCGTACGGTGTCGCCGATCAGTGCGTCCCCACGTGTGACGTCGCTGTCCCCACCCGACCTTGCCCCACCCGTGGTGCCTACCAGGTTGTCGCTCGTCACGTGGTGGCATGTGGCTGACCCGGTCGGCTTCATCCACCGCAGCCGGTCGACCCGGAATCGGCGCACGCCGCCCGAGCGGTGGCAGTACGCGTCCAAGTACCAATGACCCTCACTTTCGAATATCCCCCCGGGATCGACTACCCGTGCCGTCACCTCATCGCGCGACGACGAGTGGTACTCGATCTCGATCTGCTGAGCGGCCTCGCACGCGTGCCGTATATCGTCGAGCAGCGGCGGAGTATCGAGCTGGACCACGACAGAGCCGCTCCTGCCCAGAACCGTGTCCAGCTTGTCGAGTGCACGGGACAGCGCACCCTGCGGATCGGCCCCCGGCACGGCCGCTATGGCGCGAGCGGCTGCAAGGAGAGCGAACCCCTCGTCTCGGGTGAGCCGCCTAGGCCGCGCGAGCTCGGCGCCAAGGCGCGCCTCGACCTTCGTCTCGTCCACGAGGATCTCCATCAGCTGGTCCGGCGTGTAAGGCGGGAGCCCGCAGCACGCTGCGAGCTGAAGGTCGCCTATCAGCTCCACCTCAGGCACCTCGAATCGCACGGCCAGCTGATCGAGCGTTGCGCTCTGGTGCTCGGCCAGATAAGCGAGCACCGCCAGGAGCCGGCGGAGGCGCCTACCCGCGTCGAGACGCCCGGTGGTCATCGCAACGCCTCCTCGTAGCCGGCCATTGCATGCAGCCATTCGAGCACGGCAGCTCGCACATCGGGCGGTGAGAGGACACGAGCGTGGTGCCCAAGGCCGAGCACCCACGAGCGAAGCGCATCGGTATTGGTGACAGGGATGCGGAAGACAGTCCCCGCTGTTCCCCGGCGTTCGAGGACCGCAGCTTCTCCAAGTTCAAGGAGGACAAGCGGGGCTTCTATGGGGTCGACCAGCACGTCAACTTCTATCTGGTCGTCCTTGCCGAGCAGCCATGGCTTGTCGGCAAATGCCTTGTCAGCATCGAACCCTTCCGGCAGGGCTGCCGATCCCGGCTGCCCGCAAACCGGCAGGCTCTCCATACGGTCGACCCGAAACGTCCGTGCTGCGCAGTGCCCGAGGTCGTAGCCGATCAGGTACCACCACCCACCACGGAAGCGCATGACGGCCGGTTCCACGCGGCGGGTTGAGCCGTGGTAGTCGAACGCCACGGTTGCTGCGGTCCGTATGGCCTCATGAAGTACCGGCAGCGCAGGCAGGTCCGGCAGGTCGGCAACCACCAAGGATTCCACCGGCGTGGAGATGCCCAGCCGCCAGAGGGCCTCGCGTCCCCTCGGCTCACCTTGATGGACTGCTGCGACGGCCAGGTTGAGCGCTACCTGCTCGTCGGGGGAGAGGTCAAGGTCGGCAATGTAGTAGTCCTCGTGGCGTATCCGGTAGCCGAGTTGGTCTGGACCATCAACTGGCTCTACCGCAATCGTGATGCCCTCGTCTCTCAGGATGCGCTTGTCGCGCTCGAAGGCCTGCCTCCTGGCATCACCAGGCCCGGGATAGCCCGGCACAGCATCTGCCAGCTCCCGTAACGTGAGGGGGCGTGAGGTGCCGAGTAGCACGAGCATCAGGTTCGTCAAACGTTCGAGGCGGTCAACCTTCGACATCACCCCTATCAGCGTAGGCGGCCGGGCGCTCCGGGTCGGGCTGATAGCAGTTGACGACGTGGTGGGTCACCATGGACCAATCCTGGTCGGCGATGGCATCGCACATATGTTCGCCCGATCTGGTTATCATTGCATCGTGGGCAAGGGTGTGGCTAAGGGAGTCTCCAAGACACCCTTCGTCTCATCCGAGGGCAAGGTCGATGACGCGTGGGCTCCGCTCATCTTTGCCTACGGCACCCTCTACGGTGAGACCCTGCGCGAGTCCTACGTGCACCTCTTCGTCAAGCGTGAGCCGAAGCAGGCACTGCGCTTTGAGCTTGTGCGCCGCGGTTGGAAGGAGGACGAGGCCGACTCGATCATGGATGCCGCCCAGGCCGCCCAGGACGCAGCCGTCGAGTCCACGACACTCGCGTTGGACAGCGCCCGCCGACACCTGGGGGAAGTCGACAAGAAGCTCATGTGGGCAATGGCGGGTGATTCCAAGAAACGCTGCCGCCAGCGCCATGGTCTTGCACGACGCCGTGACCGGCTCTAGACGGGTGACCCTCGTCTGGAGCGGCGCATCAAAGGCGGGGACGTCCGGGTTTGCTTCGGAAGCCGCAAGCTCGCTCAGGCGGGCAACGACCCAGTAGCACATGGATATGAGAACCGAGCCGCATGGCGTGGCAGGTGGGACCGTGCCCGGTCCAGCACCATCTACGTGAAGGGCGACAAGGGATCGAGCCTCGGCAACTCCTGTGCGAAGCTGGTGCTCTTAGATGATGGCGACTTCCTAAAGCTCAGAGTCCCCGATCTCACGACGCGCACAGGTGTGCGCCTGCGTGAGCTGTCGGGTGGGGCCGAGTGGGTTCAGATCCCCGTTCGGGGCTTCTCCTACGGGCGTAGCGAGATCGAAGATGCCCTCGAGCCTGGCGAGTCGGCTGCCGAGGCCCGTGTGCGCTGGGCCCATGACCGCGAGCAGTGGCCCACGATCGAGCCGATGCTCGCCGAGTCCAAGGCGCTCGCCGAGGCGGTGACGCACTTCACCGGCAGGAGACCGTGGTGGGCGAGGGGGCTCCCGAGGAAGCCACCGACAACCCCCTATAAGGCCACTCTCGCCTCACGACCCATCTCGGTGCGGGTCCTCTGGCGGGAACGCAAGGGTGCGTGGTACGTAGTGGCTAGCGTCGAGCCGGACGAGCCTGGGCTCGTCCTTCGTCCGTCCAGGGTACTGCGGCGCAAGTTCGTTCGCGTGCTCGGCATCGACTTGAACCCCGACCACGTGGCCTGGTGCGTCATCGACGCCGAGGGCAACCCTCTGGCGTGGGGCAAGGTGGATCTCGATCTCACCGGGAGCACTGAGCAGAACAACGATGCGATCGGGCGAGTGGCAGCCGAGATCACGGGGATAGCGAAGCGCTACCAGGCTCCCATTGCCCACGAGGTGCTCGACTTCACCAGGTCGAGGGCCAGTCTGCGCTATGG
>JAJZJN010000020.1 GCA_021851165.1 Actinomycetes bacterium | reverse complement strand
CAGCTTGCAACCGGTACGCCGGTTGACTGGTCGAGGCTCCCCATTAGGCCCTATGGCTGGGAGTCGGACCATACCCGCAGTTCGCGGGGAGGTGCCCGAGCCGGAAGCCGAAAGGCCGATGGGGGGAGAGGAAGACCGCCCGTGCTAGTAGAGACGGGGACTGCTCCTTTGATCGGGAAGCGACCGAGCCACCGGTGCTCCTTGTGGGTGCCTGTCAGTCCGAGGTGGCCTGATGCGTGAGCATCGGACCGAGGTCGCACATCTGGATCACCAGGTGCCCGGTAAGGATCACGGACGTGTGGTCCCAAGGTCAGTGAGACGATTGCTGATGCTTCGGGGAACGGATCCCTGAACGGTACCGTGTGCTATCATTGCTAGCAGGAGGTGATGGGCTATGGCAGCGATCAGCGTGCGCGACCTGGACGAGGACGTGGCCAGCCGGCTGAAGGTGCGGGCCGCTCGCCACGGACGGTCGATGGAAGCTGAGGTCCGGGCGATCCTCACCGACGCGGTCGTCGCAAGAGAGGATGACCAGCTCAACCTTGCCCAAGTGATCCGAGAGCGCTTCGCCGCCATCGGCGGGGTGGAGCTAGAGGTCCTACCTCGGCAAGACACGCCCCGAGCGGCCGACCTGCCGTACCTGTCGTGATCATCATCGACACCAACGTGATCTCGGAGATGATGCGCGACGAACCCGACTCGAAGGTCCTCGCGTGGACCACCACCGCGGGTCGGTTGCACACGACAGCGATCACGCTCGCCGAGGTCGGCTACGGAATCGCTCGGCTCCCCGGTGGCCGGCGTCGGGACCAGTTGACGGCGACAGCGGCCGGGGTGTTCGCCGACTTCGACGACGTGATCGAGTCCTTTGACGCTCGTGCTGCCCGCCTCTATGGCGGCATCGTTGCAGGCCGTGAGGAGGTGGGCCGGCCCATCGCCACAGTCGACGCGCAGATCGCAGCGATCTGTGCGTCTCGGTCGGCGAGGCTGGCCACCCGCAACACCGCCGACTTCGACGCCACCGGCATTAGCGTGACCAATCCGTGGGAAGGTCCATCTCAGTAGTCGATCCCGTTACGGCGAAGCGTGCCCAGCCGCGTCGCTCGTCTCGGTTCGGGGGCTGGGACGGAAATCCTACCGAATCAGGGTCTTACCGTTCGGCAGGGGATACTCGCTACCGCCTATGGCAGCGAACGCTTACATCTACGAGGCTATTGAGCATCACGCCTAACAGGCAGGCTCTCGGTTGGCCTCCTACGCCGCGCTTCGAGACGCCCAACTTGGCCGATCCACACGGCGCCACGACTACGGCACACGCGGGATCATCAGCCATCGCCGCGAACTGATGATCACGTCTTGTTCGGTCGTCGGCCTATTCGGAGGCCAGGGGTAGCCGACTGCTTACCACGAATCCTCCGCTAGTGCCTATACATGTGTTCGTGTTATCACCATGGGCATCCGGGTGGAGCTAGGGTTCCTCCGTGACCTTCTTCACTCCTGGCGAAGCCGGCTGCCCACCGGCGCTCGTGTGGCTCACTTGAAATTCGGACTCGCTTATGCAGGCGGGATGCTCTGATGGCTGACCGCGAGCATTTCACGGAGCTTGCGATGGAGTACATGCCGGCGCTCTACACGGCGGCTCTCCGCATGACGCGCAATCCCTCCGACGCGGAGGACCTGGTTCAAGAGACGTTCCTGAAGGCATATCGCTCGTTCGGGGGATTCAGCGAGGGGACGAACCTGAAGGCGTGGCTGTACAAGATCCTCACGAACACCTTCATCAACAGCTACCGGGCCGCCAAGCGGCGTCCCGAGAAGGCTGACGTGGAGGACGTCGAGGACCTCTACCTCTATCACCGTCTAGGTGAGCTGCAGGGGGCGGATCCGGGCCGCTCGGCTGAGGAGGAGGTGCTTGACCACATCACCGACGACGAGGTGAAGTCGGCTATCGAGTCGTTGCCCGAGGCATTCCGCATAGCAGTCCTGCTGGCCGATGTAGAGGGGTTCTCGTACAAGGAGATCGCCGATATCACAGACGTGCCCATAGGCACGGTGATGAGCCGCATCCACCGTGGAAGAAAGGCCCTCCAGAAGGCGTTGTTGGAATTTGCGCGTGAACACGGGCTGGTGAGCGTTGTCGATCCGGCTGGTGGCCGGTGAGCTGTGAGTCCTACGGAGGCAAGGTGACGGGGAGGGAAGACCACGGAGTGGATTGCGAGGCGACGATAGAGCGGCTGTACCACTTCCTCGACGGGGAGCTCACCGATGATCGTCGCCTGGCCATCGAGCGCCACCTTGACGAGTGCGCTCCATGCGTGAGCGCCTACGGATTCGAGATCGAGCTTCGCCAGGTTATAGCCAATCGTTGCAAGGACCACGTCCCTGACAGCCTCATCGCCCGTGTCCGCAGGGTGCTCGGTGAAGCGGATGCCGAGGTGGCCGGGGGCTCTGGGGCTGCCGAGCCGGAAGATGCGAGCGATATTCTCGGAAGTGCCGATAGCGGGCATTAGTCGGGAATAGGAGGGCTAGTCCGTGGGGTTGTCGGGGGCATGGTAGATCGATCGGACAAGGCGGCTGGGTCCGTGAGCGGCATGCTGTTCACCGGTTACGGTCGGCCATCGCGTACATTTCCGAAGGGAAGAGTCTGCAGCGAGCCGGGTTGCAAGACCAAGCTCTCCATTTACAACGAGAGCGAGTACTGCTACCTGCACGAGCCCATGACGGCCCCACGCCTTCGTGGCAAGAAGATCGCCTGAGATCTCTCCAGCACGCTTAGCTCGGGATCGGCTCCGCCCACTCGAGACGGAGCGCGGACACGCGCACGGCAGATCGTCCGTATGCTGGGTGGGTGGGCAACTCTGTTTCATGGACACTTGCAGAGCGGGTGGCAGGCTGGGTTGCCTCGGGCAATCCTCGCACCCAGCAGGGATCACCTGCATCGCTCCGGTCGGTTGCGGAGAGCCTCCGGCTGGAGGCGGATCTGAGTGAGGCCACCGTGCTTGCCGCAGCGCTGGTCGAGGAGGCTACCGGTCTACGCCCGCTCACAGGCCCGGCACGCTCCGAGGTGCTGGATAGGCCCGGCTGGGTGAAGTCCAACCTCAGGACCTTTGAGCGCCTGACTGCACCTGTGCTCGATCGGGTAGCGAGCAGGTCTCGCTTCATGCAGGGTCCTCTCGGCGACGTCGCCGGTGCCGCCACGGGCGTCGAGCTCGGCGTGGTGCTCGGTTGGATGTCCAAGCGGGTGCTCGGGCAGTACGATCTGCTGCTCGCTGAGGACGACGCTGACGGGGACGTCGTGCGCTATGTGGGGCCGAACATCTTGGCCATCGAGCAGCGCTATGGCTTCCCCGAGAGACAGTTCCGCCTCTGGATAGCCTTGCACGAGCTGACGCACCGGGCGCAGTTCACGGCCGTCGACTGGCTCGGGCCTTACTTCCTGGGGCTGGTCGAGGAGGGCCTCGTGGCATTGTCCCCCGATGGTCGGCAGATGCTCGCTGCCCTGAGGAGAGCGCTCGATGACGCGCGCCACGGAGGCAACCCGGTGGGCGAGATGGGCCTGATGGGGATGCTGGTCCCTCCCGAGCAGCGGGAGCTCCTCGGACGCATCCAGGCGCTCATGAGCCTTCTCGAAGGTCATGGGGATGTGACCATGGACAGAGCCGGGAAGGACGCGGTACCGGAGGCCGCCTGGTTCGCCGAGTGCCTGCGCGAGAGAAGGAAGTCCGGGGGCGCTCCTGCCAGGCTCATCCAGCAGCTGCTCGGAATCGACGCGAAGATGCGCCAGTACGAGCAGGGAGAGAACTTCGTTCGGGCCGTGGAGGCCAGCGGTGGAAGTGAGCTGCTTGGCGTCGTCTGGAAGGGCGCCGAGTGGCTTCCGACCATGGAGGAGATCCGGGATCCCGGCCTGTGGATCAGCCGAGCCGGCTCCGAGGTTGCCCGGTCCAGCCGTTGAGCGTGTCGACCCTGGCAGTTCCGGTGCCGTGAGCCCGGAAACCTCCACCGCCTCCCATGGGCTGGACTACGAGGCGCTGCTCGCAAGGTGCACGTTCCCTCCTGCTGGTGCCCCGCTCACCTGCGCCGTGTCGGGTGGCCCGGATTCGCTTGCGCTGATGGTGCTCGCCGTGCGCTCGGGGTGTGTGGTGACCGCGGTCCATGTGGACCATGGGCTGAGGCCCGGTTCTGCAGCAGAGGCGGAGGTGGTTGCCGAAGCGGCACGCGAGCTGGGAGCCGGCTTCAGAGCGGAGCAGGTGCGCTTGTCGCCGGGGCCGAACCTGGAGGCCAGGGCCAGGGCGGCGCGAAGGGCGGTCCTGCCCGATGACGCTGCTACGGGTCACACCATGGACGACCAGGCCGAGACGGTGCTGGTCAACCTGCTGCGCGGTTCCGGTGTGGACGGTCTGGCGGCTATGCGAGAGGGAGCCCGTCACCCGTTGCTCGGCTTGCGCCGTAGCGAGGCTCGGGCGGTATGTGCCGACATGGGGCTGGAGCCCGTGTCGGACCCGAGCAATGCCGATCCGCGCTTCGTGCGCAACAGGGTTCGCCACGAGCTGCTGCCGCTGTGCTGTGCCATAGCAGGTCGTGATCTGGTGCCCGTTCTCGCCCGGCAGGCCATGGTGCTCGCTGCGGAAGCCGACCTGCTCGATTCGCTTGCAGGCAGCGTAGACCCGACCTCTGCTAGATCGCTGGCGGAGGCACCTGCCATCCTGGCCAGGCGTGCGGTGCGCAGGTGGCTGCGGGCTGGGGGACCGCATCCTCCCGACCTCGCAGCCGTGGATCGAGTGCTGGCGGTGGCCCGGGGTGAGGCGATCGCGACCGAGGTGCCACCGGGTGTGAGGGTGAGCAGGAGAGCTGGGCGGCTGAGTGCGGGCAGTGTGCGCACCGCCAGTCCGGTAATGTCCCGGGGCGATGGAACTGCCTAGCCCGGCCACCTCCCACTGGGACGACGATCCCGACCTGGGATCGGTGGTGGTGGACGAGCAGGGGATACGCCGCAGGGTGCGTGAGCTTGCCGACGAGGTGACCGAGGATTACGGCGATCGCCCCCCGTTGCTGGTCGGTGTGTTGAAAGGCGCGTTCGTGTTCATGAGCGACCTTGCAAGGGCCGTCAGGCTACCGGTCGAGGTAGACATGATGGCCGTTGCTTCGTACGGGTCGGCTGCAACGACGAGCGGGGTAGTGCGCATACTTAAGGACCTGGACACCGATCTCACGGATCGCCATGTGCTGGTCGTGGAGGACATAGTGGACAGTGGGCTTACCCTGTCCTACCTGCGTCGGAACCTGATGGCCCGGCGCCCCGCCAGCCTGGAGGTGTGCGCGTTGCTCGTGAAGGATGGGCGCCAGCGGGCGCCACTGGATCTGCGCTACGTAGGCTTTAGGATTCCCGGCGACTTCGTGGTCGGATATGGCCTCGACATCGCCGAGCGCTATCGAAACGTCCCCGACGTACGGGTCTACCAGGGCCCGGTAGCGGTCGGCTGAGAGGAGTCTACTTGAGCGTCGATGTCGAGCGGGTGGAACGTGCGGTACGGGAGATCCTCGATGCGGTCGGGGAGGATCCGGCCCGTGAAGGTCTTCTGGACACGCCCAGGCGTGTTGCAGCGATGTACGGGGAGCTGTTCTCCGGCATAGACGACGATCCCGGGCGCTACCTCACGGTGACCTTCGCGGCAGGCCACGACGAGATGGTGATGGTCAGGGACATCCCGTTCGCATCGCTGTGCGAGCACCACATGATCCCGTTCATAGGAAAGGCCCATATCGCCTACATCCCCGGTGAGGACGGGAGGATCACCGGGCTGTCGAAGCTGGCCAGGCTGCTCGAGGGATACGCTCGCCGGCTCCAGGTCCAAGAGAGGATGACGAGCCAGATCGCCGACACGCTCGAGGCGGTGCTCGCTCCGCGTGGCGTGCTCGTGGTAGTCGAGGCCGAGCATCTGTGCATGTCCATGAGAGGGGTGCGCAAGCCCGGGACCCTGACGGTGACATCTGCAGTAAGGGGGCTGTTCCGCCAGGACTCGCGCACCCGGGCCGAGGCGATGGCGTTCGTCCACGGGCATTGAGCAGTTCCGGCTGTGCCCGCCGCGCAGCAGGTCCACCACCCAACGACGCAGGATGGCGCGAATAGCTCTACGCTACATGAGATGCGCCCTCTAGTCATGGGGATCCTCAACGTCACTCCGGACTCGTTCTCCGACGGTGGTCGCTACCTCGATTTCGATGCGGCCGTCGCCCACGGGATGCAGATGGTCGAGGAAGGTGCCGATGTGGTGGACGTCGGCGGGGAATCGAGTCGCCCCGGGGCCTCCCAGGTTCCCGAGGACGAGGAGATCCGCCGCGTGCTGCCCGTGGTGGCCGCCTTGGCAGGCCACGTCCGGGTCTCGGTCGACACCTGCAAGCGGGCGGTGGCAGAGGCTGCCGTAGCAGCGGGAGCCACGCTCGTGAACGACATCTCGGCCACCCTCTGGCCGGTGGCCGCCGTGGCGGGGCCCTCGGTCGGCTGGGTGGCCATGCACATGAAAGGCACACCGGGAACCATGCAGCTCAGCCCAGCGTACGATGACGTCGTGGGCGAGGTCCACCGCTTCTTGATGGAGAGGGCTGCGTTGGCAGCGGAGGCGGGTGTGGAGGAGATCTGGATCGACCCTGGCATCGGCTTCGGTAAGGGTCCCGATCACAATCTGTCCCTTGTGCGCCACCTGGATGTTCTGGTTGGAACGGGTTTTCCGGTTCTGCTGGGCGTGAGCCGGAAGGGAGTCGTCGGGGCCATTGCACCGGAGCCCGACGGTGCCCCGGCACCGCTCGACCAGCGCCTCGAAGGCTCGCTCGCCCTTGGGACCTGGGGGATGCTCGCGGGGGTGGCGATGGTGCGCGTCCACGACGTGCGGGCGACCGTGCAGGCTGCCGAGCTGATTGGCCCGGCGAGGCGTCAAGAGATGGTCCGGGAAGGAGCTTAGGGTCGTGAGGGGCAAGTGGGCCGCAGGCATACCACCGCGCAATTTCGCCTGGGTGGTCAAGGATCGGTTGGCTGTGAGCGAACGGCCAGGAGGGTTCGCCCCGAATCATCGGAAGGTCCGCCGGCGCGAGGAGATCATCTGGCTCCGCGTACAGGGCTTCACACGGGTGGTATCGCTCCTTCCCTCCCCTCACAACCTGGCGGCTTACGAGGAGGGTGATCTGGTGTGCTCTCACTTCCCGCTCCCGCCCACCGGGATGTCGCGTGAAGTGCTGGGGACGCTTTACAAGGACATGAACGCCTGGGTGAGCTCGGGAGAGAAGGTGCTCGTGCACCAGGAGGAGCTCGGTGATCGGGTGATGGGCATCGTTGCCGGTTACCTTCTTTACTCGGGGCGCCTTGCCGACGGGGCACAGGCGATTGCCGTAGTGGAGCGGTTGGTCGGTCGCCAGATGGGCTCCCAGGGTCGTGAGGTGGTCGCCCTGTCGGCTCCCCCCCGCAGTGGCGGCTCCGTCGCAAGCTGAGCTGGTGGGAAGCCTGGACAGGCCGGATCGGCCCAGCCAACCGGATCGGCCCAGCCAACCGGATCGGCCCAGCGGGTTGTCCGATTGGCCAGGCGACCGGATCGAGTTGCGCAGCCTGCGTCTGATGGGCACCCACGGGATCCTGCCGGAGGAGCGGCTGAGGGCGCAGCCCTTCGAGCTCGACCTGGATGTCTACTTGGCGGGAGATCCAGAGACCATGGACCTCGGCCTCCCCGGCTCCACGAGCGAATGCCATGTCGATGACCTGACCCGAACGGTCGACTATGCACTGGTGGTCCAGGCCGCCGCGGCCGTGATGGCCGGTGAGCCGTGCAACCTCATCGAGACCCTGGCCGAGAAGGTGGCCGGCAGCGTGCTCGCCATAGCCGGGGTTGCCTGCGTGACCGTGGCCTTGCGCAAGCTCAGGCCTCCTGTCGAGGCAGACTTGGGCTCCGCAGGCGTCAGGATCACGCGTTCGATCCCGAGCCCGGATTCGATCCCGAGCCCGGATTCGAGCCCGGACCCGCATTCGATCCCGATCCCGCATTCGATCCCGGACCCGAGAAGCCCCGGCAGAGACGTGACCTGATGGCCGGCGAGAACCGGGCTGATAGCAGTTGACCACATGGTGGGTAGTCGATGGGAAGCCGGCACGTTGAGGGCGTATCTCGGGATGGGATCGAATCTGGGAGACCGGCGTGGATACCTCCAGGAGGCGCTGGCGGCAACCCCTGACCTGGTGGCCGTGTCGCGACTCTACGAGACCTCTCCCGTCGGCGGTCCACCTGGCCAGGGACCGTACCTGAACCTCGTGGCTGCACTGGACACCAGACTCACGCCGCGGGAGCTGCTGGAGGTTTGTCACGAACTGGAGCAGGCGGCAGGCAGGGTGCGCACGGTGCGCTTCGGGCCGCGGACCCTCGATGTCGACGTGCTGCTGGTGGGTGATCTGGTGGTCGACGAGGAGGACCTGGTCGTTCCACATCCGCGCATGTTCGAGAGGCGGTTCGTGCTGGCTCCGCTGGCGGATCTGGCTCCTGAGGTGATCCCACAGGGTGCTTGGGGCAGGGCTGGTGGAGAGGTGAGCTGCCGCGGTACACTGGAGTCGTTCCAGAAGTGATCACCTGACACGACCGGCACCCTCGGCGAGGGGCCGGAGCGCAGAAAGGGGTCCAGTGACCGACGCTCGCTCTCCCAAGGTACGTTTCATTGGCGCGGGCCGTGCCGCGCTTTCCCTGGCGGGTGCTCTTGCGCAGGTGGGTTGTGACGTGGTGGACCTGCTCGGGCGGGCAGATCCCGTGAGCTCCGCCGCCCGAGGCGTGGACGTGCTGGTGATAGCCGTACCGGACTCCGCCATAGCGGCCGTTGCCGGAGCTGTGGTCCCTGTCCCCACGACAGCGGTGGTCCACCTCTCGGGCTCGCTTGGCCCCGAGGTGCTGGTCCCACATCCGAGGCGGGCTTCCATGCACCCGCTTGTGCCGCTGCCGAACCCCGAGACCGGTACACGCCGGCTGCTCGGCGGCGTGAGCTTCGCTGTCGATGGTGACCCGGCTGCGTCGGAGCTGGTTGAGCTGCTCGGGGGCATCGAGGTGTCCGTGACCGGCGCCCAGCGCGCTGCATACCATGCAGCGGCGTGCATAGCAGCGAACCATGTGGTCGCGCTCCTGGGGCAGGTGGAGCGGGTGGCAAACGCGGCGGGACTCGGCTTCGAGATGTTCGCTCCGCTCGCAGCGGCTGCTGTAGCCGATGCAGCCGCGATGGGACCAGCGGCAGCTCTGACAGGTCCGGCGGCCCGGGGAGATCAGTCGACCATCGAACGGCACCGGGCGGCCCTCGATCCAGCCGAGCTGCCTGGCTACGATGCCGGGGTCGCCCTAGCGGTGAAGCTCGCTGGTACCAGGGATTCGACAGGTGGCACGGGTGCGCCTGGCACGGGTGCGCCTGGCACGGATCGGGCACGCAGGGGCGAGGTGGCCCGATGCGCGTGATCACGACCGCCACGGATCTCTCGCGCGAGCTCGACGAAGCCAGGCGAGCTGGGCATTCGGTGGGATTGGTGCCGACCATGGGGGCGCTTCATGCCGGTCATCGCTCTCTCGTCGAGCGCGCAGCCCAGGAGTGCGATGTGGCAGTCGTGTCGGTGTTCGTCAACCCCACCCAGTTCAACGACCGGTCCGATCTCGAGCGCTACCCGCGTGATCTCGACGGGGACGTGGCACTTGCCGAGGAGGCGGGTGCGTCGTTGGTCTTCGCTCCCCAGGTGGAGGAGATGTATCCCGGCTTCCCGGATACGAGTGGCACCACGGTGCACGTGGCCGGAGTCACCGAAGCCATGGAGGGAGCTTCTCGTCCGGGGCATTTCGACGGCGTGGCCACTGTGGTCACGAAGCTGCTGGCGATCACAGGGCGCTGCCGCGCCTATTTTGGCGAGAAGGACTACCAGCAGCTTGCAGTGGTCAGACGCCTCGTTGCGGACCTGCGCCTTCCGGTCGATGTGGTTGCCTGCGCCACGGTTAGGGACCCAGACGGCGTTGCCCTGTCGAGCCGTAACGCCAGGCTGTCGTCTGCGGAGCGTGTCTCGGCAAGGGTGCTTCACCAAGCGCTCCTGGCCGGTGTAGCTGCCATCGAGGACGGAGAGCGGGATCCCGAGCGGGTGGCGGACGTGATGGAGGTCGTGCTGGCGGGCGAGCCTGGCGTTGTGGTCGACTATGCGACGGTAGTCGACGCCGCGACGCTGCAGGCTCCCCAGGTGGTCGCAGGTGAAGTGAGGCTGCTGCTTGCAGGCTGGCTCGGCAGCGTGCGGCTAATAGACAATCTGGGAGCTACGGCACCGCCTATAGGGCCCTACGAGGCCGAGGAGAGGAGCATCAGGCTATGCGCCGGCGTATGATGAAGTCCAAGATCCATCGGGCGACCGTCACGGATGCGAACCTCGACTACGTGGGATCCATCAGCCTCGACCCGGATCTGATGGCGTTGGCCGACATCCGGGAGTACGAGCAGGTGGCGGTGCTCGACATCGACAACGGTGCTCGCCTCGAGACCTATGCGATCGTGGGCGGTCCCGGGGAGGTATGCCTGAACGGTGCTGCCGCACGGCTGGTGCACAGAGGCGACCGGGTGATCGTTATCACCTACGCCGATTTCGAAGAGGCCGAGCTGGATGGCTTCGCCCCGAGGATCGTCCACGTGGATGCAGAGAACCGTGTCGTCGGCGAGGCGACGGCCACGCTGCTTGCCGAGCTGACCCATGCCGCCTCCTTCTAGGCAGGATGCGAAGGGATCTCTTGGCAGGACCGCCGCGGCGAGTCGGGGCGCCGGTCGGGTAGAGCTCGACGTCCTGGTGGTTGGAAGCGGGGTGGCGGGCCTGTCTGCTGCCGTGAGGCTGGCCGGCGGTGAAGGGGTGCCGGGTGGCGCTGCCCGGGCTGCGACGCGAGATACCGGCGGTCTCAGGGTCGGCATACTGACGAAGGCCGAGCTGTCGCAGTCTGCCACGCGCTGGGCTCAGGGAGGCATAGCAGCGGTGCTCGGCGGCGACGAGGATTCCCTCGATCTCCATCTTGCCGACACCCTGGCTGCCGGAGCCGGGTTGTGCGACGTGGATGCCGTGCGGATCCTTGTCGGTGAAGGACCCGAGCGGGTGAACGAGCTGATTGCCACGGGAGCCGTGTTCGATCGCTCTGCCGAGGGTGCTCTGGAGCGAGCCCGGGAGGGTGGCCATTCCACCGCTCGCGTGCTCCATGCAGGAGGGGCTGCAACGGGCGCCGAGGTGGAGAGGGCACTCGTGAGCGCTGTCAGGGCAACCGCTGCTCTGGTCCTCGAGGGATGGTTCGCCCTCGACCTCCTAGTTGATGGCGGGCGATGTGTCGGTGTGGTCGCCTTGGACCCCGAGGGACGCCGCAGGGATGTCACGTCCCGCCATGTGGTGCTGGCGACGGGTGGGGCAGGCCAGCTCTATGCGGTGACGACCAACCCTGCGGAGGCAACCGGTGACGGCATCGCGATGGCACTGCGAGCAGGGGTGCCGGTTGCCGACATCGAGTTCATGCAGTTCCACCCCACGGCTCTTCACCACCCCGCCATGCCGCGCCCGCTGCTGTCGGAGGCGCTGAGGGGCCATGGGGCGCTTCTGCGTGACGCCTCGGGGGAGCGCTTCGTCGACGAGCTCGCCCCTCGTGACGTGGTCAGCAGGGCCATGGCGGCGCGTATGGCCGAGGAGAGCGTGGACCATCTCTGGCTGGATGCGACGTCGCTCGACCATTTCGACGAGCGCTTCCCGACCATTGCCTCGTCGCTGGCAGCGGCGGGACTCGAACCCGGTGCGGAATGGCTTCCCATAGCCCCCGCTGCGCACTACCTGTCCGGTGGCGTGGTTACGGACCTTGATGGGGCTACCGCCCTGCCAGGCCTGTGGGCTGCCGGGGAGGTGGCATGCACGGGCGTCCACGGAGCGAATCGCCTCGCCTCGAACTCGCTGCTCGAGGGGATGGTGTTCGCTGCACGCGTGGCGGAGGCCCTAGCGGCGGGCAAGGATGCCCCCGAGCCCACAGGGGTGATGCGGGCATTGCTCGAACATGGTGATGACATCCCATGCAGTGGGATCGACGAGCTGGCGTCGGAGGCGGGGCTACGTGGGGTGGACGAGGCGGCGTCGGAGGCGGGGCTACGTGGGGCGGACGGGGGCACAGCGTGGGACTCAGCGCCGGACATGGCGAAGCTGCGCCTGTCGCTCGAGAGGGCCATGACCGAAGGTGCAGGTGTCCTGCGCAGCGCCTTGTCGTTGGCCGAGGTGGCGGGCGAGGTCGACTTCGTGGGCGAGAGCTTGGCGGAGCTGCCCGACGACCGTGAGCGCGGAGAGCTCGAGAACCTAGTCGAGCTCGCGCGCGCTGCGGTGCGAGCGGCGGCTCTCCGGGAGGAGACCCGAGGGGCTCACGCCAGGGTGGATTTCCCTGAGACCTCGTCGGAGTGGCGCAGGCGGATCGTCCATGGCAGTAGGGCCCTGCCGGCGTGAGCGGGCCTTCCGGTCCGGTCGATGCTACGGGCGAGCGGGAAGGCCCGTCCACGGACGCGCTCGATCTTCGCGGCCCGTCCACGGACGCGCCGTGGGTGGATCCGCCGATGCTCGCCGTGCGAGACGCGGTGAGCAGGGCACTTGCGGAGGATCTTCTGCCGCTCGGCGACCTTACGGCTTCGCTGGTGCCCGAAGCAGCCCATGCGAGGATGGCCCTCGTGGCCCGCTCGGAAGGGGTTGTCGCCGGACGGTTGTGTGTGATCGAGACCTTCTTCCAGGTAGATCCCGCAGTCGAGGTCGAATGGCTGTTGCCGGACGGAACGAGGGTGTCCCCCGGCGACGTGCTGGCGGAGCTGTCGGGTCCCCTGCGGTCGATCCTGAGTGCCGAGCGGACGGCGCTCAACTTCGTGTGCCACCTGTCGGGGGTGGCTACCACCGCCCGCCGCTTCGTGGACCAGGTTGCCGGCGTGAACGGTGGGACCAGGGTGCTCGATACCCGGAAGACCACGCCAGGCCTGCGCTCCCTGCAGAAGGCGGCGGTGCGTGCCGGTGGCGCGTGGAACCACCGCGGGAATCTCTCGGAGGCTGTGCTCGTGAAGGACAACCACCTCGGCGGTCTCGGGATCGCCGAGGCCGTGGCACTGGCGAGGCACCGCTGGCCAGGCAGGCAGGTCGAGGTGGAGTGCGACCGCTTGGACCAGGTCCGTGAGTCGCTTGTGGCCGGGGCCTCGGCGGTGCTGCTCGACAACATGACGCCAGAGGAGGTGTCGGCCTGCATGGCCATGGTGCGCTCGGATCCCGCCGGCCGGGGAATGCTGGTCGAGGCTTCGGGGGGGATGACCTTGGAGACGGTGGCCCTTTACGCGGCAGCCGGTGTCGACCTGGTGTCGGTAGGGGCCATCACCCAGTCGGCGCAGGCGATGGACATCGGTCTCGACCTGCTCGAAGACGAGATTCGCTGAACGTGCTGCTGGCCATCGACGTTGGCAACACCGAGACGGTCGTCGGGCTGTTCTGTACCGGCGCGGACGAGGATCCACCACCGCAGGGCAGGCCGAGGCCCCCGGTGCCCCCTGAGCCGGTAGGTCTCACCCACCACTGGCGGATCTCGACGGTCGACGTGAGGACGGCCGACGAGCATGCCCTGCTGCTGACCGAGCTGCTCAACCTCGACGGGCTCGACGTGTCCAAGGTGGTGACCGACATGGCCGTGACCTCGTCGGTTCCAATGGTCACCGGAGCGCTGCGCCAGATGGCAGCCCGCTGGTTCGACGTCAGGTGCATGGTGCTCGAGCCGGGCGTGCGCTCGGGGATGCCGATCCTCTACGACAGCCCGAAGGAGGTCGGCGCGGACAGGATCGCAAACGCCGTGGGTGCGTTCGACCTGTATGGCGGGCCCTGCGTCGTCGTCGACATGGGCACTGCCACGACGCTCGATGCCGTCTCCGAGGCCGGCGAGTACCTGGGCGGTGCCATAGCGCCTGGCGTCGCCATCAGCCTCGATGCCCTGTTCGACGCGGCGGCGGCGCTGCGAAGGGTGGAGCTGGTCGCCCCGCGCCATGTCATCGGCAAGTCGACTGTCGAGTCGATCCAGTCAGGCGCGCTCTACGGCTTTGCGGGGCAGGTCGACGCGCTGTGCGCGCGCTTCGTAAAGGAGCTGGGCCCGTCGGCTGTGGTGGCCACCGGCGGGTTGTCGGAGCTGATAGCGCCGTACTCCGAGCGAATAGAGCATGTCGAGCCCTGGCTCACCTTGCACGGACTCCGATTGGTCTACGAGCGCAACTTCCGGCAAGGTTGATCACCTCATGCCACCGGAAGCCCCCGACCAGCCCAGCGAAGCCCCCGACCAGCCCAGCCCGAGGACGATCCCCTACCGTTTCGAGCGCACTGCCGACGCGGCCACCCTCCAAGCCGAGCATGGCGGGCTCGACGCGGGCGAGGACAGCGGCGTAGAGGTGTCCGTAGCCGGGCGGGTGATGCTGGTGCGTCCCCAGGGGCGGCTGGCGTTTGCCACCATGCGCGATGCCTCGGGCGCGATCCAGCTGTTTGCCACCAAGGCAGCCACGGAGGATTTCGAGGGATTCACGAGGCTGTCGCTCGGCGACTGGGTCGGTGCCAGGGGCAGGGTCGTGAAGACTCGCCGCGGCGAGCTGTCGGTGCAGGTGCAGCACTGGGAGCTGCTGGCGGAGGCCCGACGCTCGTTCGGTGACAAGTGGAAGGGCGTCACCGACGTCGAGACGCGCTTTCGCCAGCGTGAGGTTGATCTGTGGGCCAACGAGCACACACGTGACGTGCTGCTGCTGCGCAGCCGGATGGTGAGCTCTATCAGGCGGCGCCTGGAGGGCCTGGGGTTCGTAGAGGTGGAGACCCCGGTGCTCCACTCGATACCCGGTGGTGCCCAGGCGCGTCCTTTCACTACCCACCACAACGCCTTAGATATGGGGCTCTACCTGCGCATAGCCCCCGAGCTATACCTGAAGCGCCTCGTGGTGGGGGGCTTCGACAAGGTGTTCGAGATAGGCAGGGTGTTCCGCAACGAAGGCATCTCGCCGCGCCACAATCCCGAGTTCACCATGCTCGAGGCGTACTGGGCCTACGCGGACTATACCGACCTGCTGGTATTGGTAGAGCAGCTCGTCTCGGAGCTGGCCGGCGAGCTGCTCGGCAGGACCACGATCACCTACCAGGGGCGTGAGCTGGACCTCGCCCCTCCCTGGCGGCGGGCGACGATGGCCGAGCTGGTGTCGGAGGCTGTCGGCGCTGCCGTGGACGTTCACACGCCTGCCGCCGAGCTGGCCCGCCGTCTGGAAGGCCTCGGGGTGGAGCCGCACGCCTCCTGGGGATCGGGGAAGCTGCTCCTCGAGCTGTACGAGAAGGCAGCCGAGACCGACCTGTGGGGTCCGGTGTTCGTCACCGACTTTCCCGCTGAGGTATCCCCCCTGGCACGCCGGCATCGGCGGGACCCTGCGCTGGCGGAGCGCTTCGAGGCCATCGTCGCCGGGCGGGAGCTCGCGAACGCCTTCAGCGAGCTGGTGGACCCCGACGACCAGCGGGCACGCTTCGAGGCTCAGGCAGCCGAGAGGGCTGCCGGCGACGACGAGGCGATGGTGGTTGACGAGGACTACCTGCGGGCGCTCGATTACGGCCTGCCGCCCACTGCCGGCCTGGGCGTTGGCCTGGATCGCCTGGCGATGCTGCTGGCCGACGTGGCGAACATCAGGGAGGTCATCGCCTTCCCTACCCTGCGACCCGAGCGCTGAGACGAAGTGTCGGGCTAAGCCCAGTTGGCGACACCGCCGGCCGATGTCCCCTGGCTGGCTGATGCCCACACCGCCGGCCGATGTCCCCTGGCTGGCTGATGCCCACACCGCCGGCCGGCGCTCAGGAGCCTGTCGACAAGGTGATCGACTGGCGTCCTGCCGGGACGTGGAATGTGACCTGGCAACCGCTGAGATCGACGGCTGCACTCGCGTAGCGGACCTGCCGGCATTGCGAATGGGCGATCCTGCCGTCGACTTCCACGACAGGCTTTCCCGCGGCGACGAGTGTGGGGCCACCGCGCTTCACCACCGTCCCGCCCCACAGCACTGCCTTCCCCCCGGGGCCATCGACGGTGACGGTGAGCCTCGATGGGCTCGCGGATGTTGCGAGGAGCCGGCCGGGGACGGCGTCCACATGGGGGATGGACAGCAGCTGGGCGCGCTTGGTCGAGTGGCGAAGGCTGCCGTTGGAGTTCACGAGCGCCCAGCGGTACCAGGTGCCCCGGTGCTGCTTCCACAGCCAGAATCCCGAGCCGACGCCATAGCGGTTCTGCAGGGCGAGCTGCTGGGCGATCCAGCCGTCCCAGGTGGGCGATGCATTGGCGCCGAACTCGTCGTCGACCCAGGGGGTGCCGAATATAGAGGCCTCCTTGGCGGCGGCGGCGAAGGATGCGAGGGCTGTCTTCTCGGGAACGGGGGCTGTGAACGGCGGGGAGAAGACCCCCGTGTAGATGTGCACCGCGTAGACCAGGTTCGCATAGTTGGAGAACCGCTTGGCCTCTGCCACGGCGTTCTCCGTGAGGTCTCGCACTATCGACGGCTCGAACCACAGCGGCACGACGACACCCGCTGAGCGCAGCCCGTCGATCATGCGGTTGTAGAACGGGTAGAGGCTGGATGTCTCGAACGGCTGGGGTCCCGCCGGCCAGGGCTCGTTCATGAGCTCTATGCCCGCGACGTTGGAGTGCCTGTTCATGGCCCCGCCGGCCCTTCCAAGGGCCAGGAGCGCTCCCAGGTACCACGACTGCAGCGGCTTGCCGTCCACCGGTCGGTTTGCCCAGAAGCTGGCGAAGGCGGCCAGGGAGCATGCGGTGGTCGATATCTCCGGCGTGCACGGCGTCGAGCCGTCCAGCGTCGCCCATGGCGGTGCTCCGTCGTCCTCGTGGCCGGGATATGTGTCGGCAGCCCAGTTGTCCTGGTGCATGTCGAGCAGCACCGCGATGCCCTCCTCACGCGCCCAGCGGACGACCTGTGTGACCTTCGCGAGGTAGGCCGTGTCGAAGTGGCCCGGTGACGGCTCTATGCGGCTCCACGAGACCGCCAGGCGAAGGAAGTCGAACCCGAGGGCCGACATCTCGACCAGGTCCTTCTTGGTCGGGGGGATCTCCTCTTGGTAGTCGGCGGGGTACTGGACGAGCCCGTTGGTGTCCACTCCCCGGAGCAGCACGGCCTGACCTGCAGAGTCGGCCAGGTACGGCGGGCCACCGCTCGGGTGGACCACGTGTATGCCCGTGGTGGTCAGGGTGCTCGGCAGTCCCGGCAGGCCGCCGACGGGGATGTTGACGGTGCCTGGCGAGCTTGGCGACGTCGGGGAGGGGATGGTCGTGCTCGACGAGCACGAGGCAAGGAGCGTGGCGACGACGAGCACGCCGAGCACCGCCGCGACTACTCGGGCCGCTGCTGGCTGCCGCCCGACGCTGCCCGGCGGCAGTTCGCGGCGTGGCCGCCACCCGATCAGCGAACGCAGCTCAGCGCTGTGGGACCGCAAGACCGTCGAGGAGCGAGTAGGCGAGCTCGCTCAGGGCTCTGGCCAGAGCGGGGCGCACGGCATGCGAGGCTGCCTCGGCTGCCTGTCCGGCGTAGCGGCGTCCGGCGGCTATGGCCGCGTCGATCCCGGCCGAAGCCGCGACTATGTCCCTCGCCTTGTCGCGCTCGGGCTGGTCGAGAGGCTGGCCGAGCAGGGGTCTGAGCTCGATCGCAGTCGCGCCGTCGGCCAGGGCGACGAGCACCGGCAGGGTGTAGATGCCTTCGGCCAAGTCCTGGCCCGACGGCTTGCCCAGCTCCTCCTCGGTGCCGATGATGTCGAGCACGTCGTCGCGTAGCTGGAAGACCATGCCGAAGCTGTGCCCGAAGGCCGTGAGGGCTTCCACCTGAGGTCGCTCGAGCCCGCTCGTGAGCGCCCCGATCCGGCACGAGGTGGCCATCAGGGCTGCGGTCTTGCCTGCTATGGCGCTGAAGTAGTCGTCCTCGGAGCGGTCTACCTGGTATGCGGCCCGGACCTCGGCCACCTGGCCCTCGCAGAGCTTGCCCAGGGTGTTGGCGAGCAGACCGGCTATCTCCGGGCCGAGCGCCGCCGCGAGCTCTGCGGAGCGGGCGAGGAGGAAGTCACCCGCGACTATGGCGACGAGGTTGCCGAAGCGTGCGTTCACGCTGACGACGTTGCGCCGCATGGTCGCCTCGTCCATGACGTCGTCGTGATAGAGCGAGGCCAGGTGGACCAGCTCGACGGCCACGGCTCCCTGGAGGTCGTCGTCGCTCGCGGGGTGGTCTCCGCCGGTCGCCGAAGCGATGGCGAGGCTGGGCCTGAGGCGCTTGCCCCCCGCCTTGATCAGGTGGGTGGTCACCTCGTCCAGGAACCGGTCTCCGGATTTGACTGAATCTCCGAGCAAAGGCTCCAGTCGCGCCATGTCGGCGTCGATATGAGGAAGGGACAGGAGCGCCGTGACGTTCACCAGGAAGGAGAATAGGCGAAAAATCACCCCCGGCGACAACGAACGGTCCCGGATCGTGCAAAGGTGGTGGTGAAGGACTCCACGATGCACTGGGGAGATGTCGGGGATGCACAGGAGAAGTGCCTGCGATGCACCGGGGAGGTGTCGGGGATGTGATGAGATGTTCACATGGGCTATTGGTGGCCCCGGTGTCTGATGTCACACCCTGACCGGTACACTAGGTGCAGTTGTCTAGCCGTCGAGGGAGGCGGTTGAGTGTTCGAACGATTTACTGACCGAGCCCGAAGGGTGCTGGTGCTGGCGCAGGAGGAGGCGCGCCTGCTCAACCACAGCTTCATCGGGACAGAGCACATCCTCCTCGGGCTCATCCACGAGGGGGATGGTGTAGCCGCGAAGGCACTCGAGCAGCTCGGCATATCCCTCGAGGCAGTCCGTGAGAAGGTCGAGGAGACCATCGGCCTGTCGGGGACTGCGCCCACCGGCTCGCCGCCGTTCACCCCCCGCGCGAAGAAGGTGCTCGAGCTGTCGCTGCGCGAAGCCCTGCAGCTCGGTCACAACTACATAGGCACCGAGCACATGCTCCTCGGTCTCGTTCGTGAGGGCGAGGGAGTGGCGGCCCAGGTTCTGGTGAGCCTTGGTGCAGACCTGGCCAAGGTCCGCCAGCAGGTCATCCAGCTCCTGTCGGGCTACCAGGGCAAGGAGTCGGTGGGCGCCGGCCCCGGGTCTGCAGGCTCCGAGACCCCCGCGGGTTCCCCGGTGCTCGACCAGTTCGGCCGCAACCTCACTCAGATGGCCCGCGACGGGAAGCTCGATCCGGTAATCGGCCGCGAGAAGGAGATCGAGCGGGTCATGCAGGTGCTCTCGCGCCGCACGAAGAACAACCCGGTGCTCATAGGCGAGCCCGGCGTGGGCAAGACGGCGATCGTCGAAGGCCTCTCGCAGCGGATCGTGGCGGACGACGTGCCCGAGACGCTCCACGGCAAGCAGCTCTACACCCTCGACCTCGGTGCGCTGGTTGCGGGCAGCCGCTACCGCGGTGACTTCGAGGAGCGCCTGAAGAAGGTGCTGAAGGAGATCCGCACCCGCGGCGACATAGTGCTGTTCATAGACGAGCTCCACACGCTCGTCGGAGCGGGTGCCGCAGAAGGGGCGATAGACGCCGCCTCGATCCTGAAGCCCATGCTCGCCAGAGGAGAGCTGCAGACCATCGGAGCCACGACCCTGGACGAGTACCGCAAGCACCTGGAGAAGGACGCCGCACTCGAGCGTCGTTTCCAGCCGATCAAGGTCGAGCAGCCCACGGTTGCCCACACGATAGAGATACTGAAGGGTCTTCGCGACCGCTACGAGTCCCACCACTCGGTGACCATCACCGACCAGGCGCTCGTGGCTGCGGCCAATCTGGCCGATCGCTACCTGGCGGATCGCTTCCTTCCCGACAAGGCCATCGACCTGGTCGACGAGGCGGG
The DNA here is from genome assembly GCA_021851165.1 of Actinomycetes bacterium. GTDB lineage: Bacteria > Actinomycetota > Acidimicrobiia > Acidimicrobiales > JAJZJN01 > JAJZJN01. Next base: position 7,950 of record JAJZJN010000020.1, on the reverse strand, counting down.
AAGCCGCCTGCGCATACGTCGGATGAGCACTCCACCGGATTACAAGAAGCTGGAGGAGGAGATCGCCCGCATCCGTGGCGACAAGGAGTCCGCCATAGAGCGCCAGGCCTTCGACCAGGCAAAGAAGCTTGCCGACCAGGAGAAGGAGCGTCTCGACCGCAAGTCGGCCATGGAAGCCGAGTGGCGCTCGGAAGGCGTCGATCTGTTCGACGTGGTCGACGAGGAGGTCATAGCCGAGGTGCTGGCCAACTGGACCGGCATACCGGTCTACCGCCTGACCGAGGAGGAGACCGCCAAGCTGCTGCGCATGGAGGACGAGCTTCACAAGCGTGTGGTCGGCCAGGAGGAAGCGATCAAGGCCCTCTCGCGTGCGATCAGGCGTACCAGAGCCGGCCTGAAGGACCCGAAGCGCCCGAGTGGGTCGTTCATCTTCCTGGGGCCGACCGGTGTCGGCAAGACCGAGCTTGCCAAGACGCTCGCGGAGTTCCTGTTCGACGACGAGGACGCACTGATCCAGCTCGACATGAGCGAGTACATGGAGAAGCACGCGGTGAGCCGCCTGGTGGGTTCCCCGCCAGGCTATGTGGGCTACGAGGAAGGCGGTCAGCTCACCGAGGCGGTGCGGCGCAAGCCGTTCTCCGTCGTGCTGTTCGACGAGGTCGAGAAGGCCCATCCCGACGTGTTCAACGCGCTGCTCCAGATACTGGAGGACGGTCGCCTGACCGATGCCCAGGGACGCTCGGTCGATTTCAAGAACACAGTGCTCATCATGACCTCGAACCTCGGCACGGCCGATCTTCGCAAGTCCTCCGTTGGGTTCGCCAAGACATCCGAGGCAGTGACCTACGAGCACATGAAGGCCAAGGTCCACGACGCTCTGAAGGCGCATTTCAAGCCTGAGTTCCTGAACCGCATCGACGAGGTCATCGTGTTCCACGAGCTGTCCAAGGACGAGGTCGTCGAGATCGTGGACCTCATGGTGAAGCGGGTAGCTGACCAGCTCGACTCCCAGGGGATCGGGATCGAGCTCACGCCTGCGGCCAAGTCGATGCTCGCGGAGAAGGGCTATGACCCGACTCTCGGGGCTCGTCCGCTTCGCAGGGCGATCCAGCAGATGGTCGAGGACCCGCTCTCGGAGAGGATCCTGTGGAAGGAGTTCCGTGTGGGCGAGACCATAGTGGTCGACGTCCAGGACGGCGAGATGGTGTTCACCGCCATCCAGGGTCTGGAGCCTCCACCCGTGGAGATGGCGGGCGCCGGCCCGGCAAGCTGATCGCTTGGGCCATCTGAGCGACCAGGGCCGGGGCGGGCGGATCGATCAGCACGTCGATCTCCGAGTCGATGCCGGCGAGGAGCACCGGCCGTTGAGAGTGCCCTGAGGGAGATTGGCCAAACGCGCCCCGCAAGCCTGTGGCTTTGGCCATCGGGAGGATGCCAAGGCCGGCGTCACACCGTCAACGTAAGGTGTCAGGCATGGCCCGCCCTCATCTCGTTCACCGGTGCTCGTCGTGCGGGGTTATCCAGGCCCGCTGGGCGGGGCGGTGCAGCGCGTGCGGGGAGTGGAACTCCCTCGTGGAGCAAGTCGAGCACCGGCAGTCATCAGGGTCCGATGCAAGGCTTCACAGAGACTCCGCCAGCGCTGGTGCCACGGCGGCGACAGCGCTCGCGGCGGTGGATCCGGCTGGCGGCACACCCTGCCGGACCGGGATAGACGAGCTCGACCGCGTGCTCGGAGGAGGCCTCGTGCCCGGGTCGGTCACTCTCGTCGGGGGCGAGCCTGGCGTGGGCAAGTCGACGCTGTTGCTCCAGGTCCTGCGCTCGGTCGCACTAGGGGGGGGTTCCTCGTTGCTCGTGTCCGGCGAGGAGTCCGCCCAGCAGGTCCGCGTGCGTGCGGAGCGCCTGGGCCCGCTGCCCCCTGGTCTCTTCATCGTTCCGGGCTCGGACGTGAGCGTGCTCGGTGCCGTGCTCGACGAGAGAGACTACGACCTGGTGGTGGTGGACTCGATCCAGGCGGTCTCCGATCCAGCCACTACGGGTATTCCCGGCAGCATGGCCCAGGTGCGTGCATGCAGCGACATCCTCACGGCACTGGCGAAGGAGCGTGGTGTTGCCTTCGTGCTGGTCGGCCACGTGACGAAGGATGGCTCGCTTGCCGGCCCCAGGGTGCTCGAGCACCTGGTGGACACTGTGCTCAGCGTCGAGGGCGATCGCCATCACGCCCTGAGACTGGTACGGGCGGTCAAGCACCGCTTCGGCTCGACCGGTGAGCTCGGACTGTTCGAGATGGGAGAGGAGGGCATGGCTGCGGTGGCCGACCCCTATGCCCTGCTGCTCGGGGACCGGCGTCCCGGCGTGCCGGGCGGGGCGGTGTTCCCGGCGATCGAGGGTCAGCGCCCCCTGCTCGTGGAGATCCAGGCGCTGGTGAGCCCGAGCTTCCTGCCCCAGCCCCGCCGGTCCGTCCAGGGCATCGAGGCTGGACGCCTGGCAGTGCTGCTCGGTGTCCTGGCCTGCAGGCTCGGGATCATCACAGCTCAGGCGGATGTGTTCGCATCCGCGGTAGGGGGGGTCAAGGTGGGCGAGCCGGCGGGAGACCTGGCGCTCGCCATGGCCGTTGCCTCTGCGATCGCAGGCGTGGCGCTACCGGCCGACCTGGTGTTCTTCGGGGAAGTCGGCCTCGGCGGTGAGATCAGGCAGGTGCCCCACGCCGCCCGCCGGTTGTCGGAGGCTGCCAGGCTCGGATTTGGCCGTGCAATGGTCCCGCTGTCTGCTCCGGAGGTTCCGGGCATAGAGGCCGTCCGGGTTGGGAGCCTGGCAGAGGCCATGGTGCGGGCCGCCGGGGCATCGCCAGGGCACGGGGCATCGCCAGGGCACGGGGCATCGCCAGGGCACGGGGCATCGCCAGGTACCGGCATCGCATTAGGTTCCAGCTACCCGCCGCCACACCTAAGCAACCCGCCACACCTAGGCAACCCGCCAGGAATTGGCGTCTCGGCCGGTTGAGCAGCCGAACGCGAAGTGGCGACGCCTGGAACGCTCCGGCATTGCAATCTGTGCCGATCGACCTTCGAGGCGGATCCTCCGCGAATTCGCACGTGCTTTGATCCCTTGGCGTTCTAGCAATACAGACATTGCCCATCCGGTGAACCTCCCCGCCCGCAAGGGCGCGGCAGCTTGGCAGCATCGACCAGCGGCCGGTGGTGAACGGCGCTGCAGCAGGTAGTCAACTAGCGCTCGGCGCCGCCCACACGGCTGGAGCCGGTTCCCCTCGGGGCCGGGGAACGGTACGATTTCCACCGTGGTGGTGCAACCAGGTACGGCTATGGCCGAGGCGCTCGCCATGGTCGCGCCAGGCCAGCCGCTTCGCGACGGCTTGGAGCGCGTGCTACAGGCGAAGCGGGGTGCGCTCGTGGTGGTGGGTGACGGCCCTGAGGTGTTGTCGATCTGCTCGGGTGGCTTCCTGCTCGACGCGGAGTTCTCGCCCCAGCGCCTGGCCGAGTTGGCGAAGATGGACGGCGCGATCATCCTCTCGCCCGACGCGAGCCGCATAGCGAGGGCCAACGTGCACCTGATGCCGGATCCCTCGATACCCACCACCGAGACCGGTACGCGCCATCGCACCGCAGAGCGTGTCGCGCGCTCGATAGACGTGCCGGTGATCTCGGTGTCTGCGGCCATGTCGGTGGTGACGGTCTATCGCGGGTCGGCCAAGCACGTGGTCCAGCCTGCTGCCCGCGTGAATGACAGGGTCAGCCAGGCCCTCCAGACGATGCAGCGGTTCAAGCAGCGCTTCGACCTGGCGGTGGCGGCGCTGTCGGGGCTCGAGGTGGAGGACACCGTCACCGTGCGCGACGTCGTGGCCGTGCTCCAGCCTGCCGAGCTGGTCATGCGCCTGGCCGACGAGATCGAGGGATACCTGCTGGAGCTCGGGGGTGAGGGGCGCCTGCTGCGGCTGCAGTTGCACGAGCTTGTCGACGGTGTCGAGGCCGTGCGTCGCCTCGTGGTCCGCGACTATCTCCAGGGCGGGGCGGTTCCCGGATTCGCAGGGATCGCGGCCGGAGATGCCCAGGGCAACGGCTCAGCCGCCCAGCCGGCGGATCATCTCCAGAAGCAGGTCATGGACGCGCTCCGGCGCCTGTCGACAGAGGAGTTGCTCGACGTCCGCAAGGTTGCCGCCATCCTGGGAATACCAGCATCCCAGCTCGATTCCGACGCTCCGATAGAGCCTCGCGGCTACCGGTTGCTGCATCGCCTACCGCGCTTTCCGGAGGTCGTGGTGGACCGCATAGTCGAGCACTTCGCGGGCCTCCAGGGAATCATGGGCGCGTCGGTGGCTGAGCTGGAGAAGGTTGGCGGGGTAGGCGAGGCGAGGGCGCGTTCGGTGAAAGAAGGGCTCTCCCGTCTAGTGGAGGCGAGCATCCTCGATCGCTACGGCTGAAGTCGTGCCGGGGATGGCGTTTGGCCCATGCGTGCCCCGGTTGGCGATCGGCCGGCACTGACGGGCGAGGGCGCGGGTGAAGCCGCCATTGGCGTGGCCGGCCCCGCCAGCGGTGCTCATGGCGCCCGCCCCAGGTGCTTCGCTCGGCGCTTCGCTGGGTGCTTCGCTGGGTGCTTCGCCAGGTGGCCCTGCCGGCTCAGGTATCCTGTATAGGAACCCCTTGGCCGGCACCATGTCTCCAGCCGGCGCGTGATCGCTTTAGGAGTGGCATTGTTCGACATTGGCGACAAGGTCGTATACCCCCATCATGGTGCCGCGATCGTCGAGCGCCGCGAGGTGAAGGAGGCATTCGGCCAGGAGCGCGAGTACCTCGTCCTGCGTCTCGCGTACGGCGACCTCACGCTCATGGTTCCGGCGGACAACACCGAAGGGGTGGGCCTGCGCGAGGTGATCAACGACGAGGAGGTCGAGGAGGTGTTCGCCGTCCTTCGCAAGAAGGAGGCCCGGATGCCGACTAACTGGTCCCGCCGTTACAAGAACCACTCCGAGAAGCTGCGCTCCGGCGACATCTATCAGGTTGCCGAGGTCGTGCGGAACCTGTCGATCCGTGACAAGGACAAGGGCCTCTCCGCCGGGGAGAAGCGGATGCTCAGCCGGGCACGCCAGATCCTGGTGTCCGAGCTGACCTTCGCCCTGGGTGTCGACGAGGCCACCGCCGAGGTGCGTCTCGACGAGGCCCTTCCCTGAGCCTCGCCGCCGAGGCGCTGGCTCGGACCCGATGCGGCGTGGCTGGCAGGGCAGGTGTCTGGGCGGTCGTGGTGGCCGCCGGCTCGGGTGAGCGCTTCGGATCCAAGAAGCAGTTCGCCATGCTCGGCGGGCGCACGGTAGCCGAGCTTGCGGTCGAGGCAGCGAGATCGGTAGCAGGCGGTGTGGTGCTGGTGGTGCCTGCGGCGGACACCACTGCCGGCCCCTCCACTGCCGGGTCCGCTGCCGGGATGCCCGGAGGGCTCGCCAGCCTGGTGGACAGGGTGGTCGCGGGCGGCCCCACGCGCTCGGCGTCGGTGAGGGCCGGGCTCGCGGCGGTTCCCGACGATGTGGATGTCGTCGTCGTCCACGACGCAGCGCGACCGCTCGCGTCCCCGGGGCTGTTCGCCTCTGTGCTGGCGGAGCTCGACATGGAAGGGGTGGATGCTGCCATTCCGGCAATAGCGCTGTCGGACACCCTGAAGCGTGTCGAGGGGCGGCTGGTGACAGCGACCCTGGACCGATCCGCCCTGGTGGCGGTCCAGACCCCGCAGGCATTCCGGGCCGATGCCCTGCGACGGGCTCACGCCTCTGGCGGCGAGGCGACCGACGATGCCGCTATGGTCGAAGCCCTTGGCGCTACGGTTCACGTGGTGCCCGGCGATCCGCGCAATGTGAAGCTGACCGGGCCGGCTGACCTGGTGGTGGCCGAGGCCATGCTCCGGGTGCCGAGCTCGGTCGAAGGGCGGGGCGCTGTGCCGGGAAAGCTTGGCGTGCCGGGGATGCCCGGTGAGCCGGCTGGAGCGACCGGACCGGCCGGAGCGACCGGACCGGCCGGAGCGACCCAGGAGGCCGGGTGGAGCGAGCCGACCCTGCCGGCTCTGCGGATCGGACAGGGCATAGACGTCCACCGGTTCTCCAACGACCCCGGGCGCCTGCTCATCCTCGGCGGCGTGACAGTGCCGGGATGCGCGGGCCTGCAGGGCCATAGCGATGCCGATGCCCTGTCCCACGCGCTGGCTGACGCTGTCCTCGGGGCCTCGGGGCTGGGCGACCTGGGCAGGCACTTTCCCGACACCGACGACAGGTGGGCCGGTGCGGACTCCATCTCGCTGCTGGCACAGGTGATGGCTATGGCAGCGAAGCGCGGACTCCGACCCCTGAGCGCGGACTGCACGATCATGGCCGAGCGCCCGGCGCTCTCGGCGTACGCCCCGGGGATGGCAGAGCGGTTGTCAGGTGTGCTCGGGGCTCCGGTCGAGGTGAAGGCGACCAAGGCGGAGGGCATGGGGGCTCTCGGACGTGCCGAGGGGCTGGCGTGCTTTGCCGTGGTGCTCATGGCGGCTTCCCCGCCGGTGCCCGGCGGTCCTGGTCGGGAGGGGCCTTGAGCGCTTCGGGAGGGACCGCTTCGGGCGGGACCGGGTCATCGCGTGGCCGGGGCAGGAAGCCCAGGCCCCCGAAGCCCGCGAGGCCAACCAGATCGGCTGGACTCGCGAGGCCCGGCAGGCCGACAGCGTCTGCGCAGCCTGCGAGACCCGCGCAGCCCGCCAGATCAGCGCAGCCTGCCAAGGCTACCTACAAGCGCTCCGGGGAGCCTCCCCACACGAGCGGGACATCGGACCGCCGCGGGCTAGGCGGCAGCCAGGTCGAGGGACGCCAGGCCGTGCGCGAGCTGCTCGGCGCGCGGCGCAGGCGCGTGAAGGAGCTGTGGATCGCCGAGGGGCTCGACCCTTCCCCGCAGCTCGACGAGATAGAGCGCTTCGCTGCTAGATCTCATGTGCGGGTTAGCCAGGTCTCCAGGGGACGGCTGCTCGCCGCGGCGCGGACGGACTCCTCTCAGGGAGTGATCGCCTGGGCCGATCCTCTGGAGGAGGTTCCTCTCGAGTCCCTGGCCGGCGACGGGCAGGGAAGGTCCGCTTCTAGAAGCCCGGCGTTCCTGCTCGTGATCGACGGCGTGACCGACCCGCACAACCTGGGGGCGCTGCTCCGCACGGCGGAGTGCGCAGGGGTGACCGGCGTGGTCCTGGGCCGGCATCGGGCGGCGCATGTGACCCCGACCGTGGCGAAGGTCGCGGCAGGGGCCATCGAGCACCTGGCGATAGCCGTGGTCCCGGGGATCCCGAGCGCCTTGTCGAGCATCGCGGACATGGGCGTGATGGCAGTTGGCCTGGACGCGGGTGCCGAGCACACCGTGTACGACCTCGGCGGCGACGTGCACGGCCCGGTGGCGCTCGTACTGGGCAGCGAGGGACGCGGGATCTCCCCGCTCGCACGGCGGCGCTGCGCAGATCTCGTGAGCATCCCGCAGCGAGGAAGCATCGGATCGCTCAACGTGGCAGCGGCCGGTGCCGTGGCGTGCTTCGAGATTGCCCGGCGCCGCTCGGCGCGGGCGCCGGGCGAGGCGTAGCTCCCCCAGGGGACCCAGGCGGAGCGGGGCGATACGCTTCGGGCATCCAGCGGGCCGAAAGTCCGGGGGAGTCCTTGACACGGCACGTGGAGGGTAACTAGGGTTCGCGTCGACGTGTCCACTGGCCATTGCCGCGTCCGGCGTGAGTCGGGACGGCTATGGTGCGAGGGACACCGAAAGCAACACCCAATACGTGGGATCCACAAGGAGGAGTAAAGGTGACCAACCTGACGGAGGGATCGACGCCGAAGAGGCGCCGCATCTCGCGAAGGGCACTCAGCCTCTTCGCCGCAGCAGCGGCGGGGCTCGGGCTGCTGCCATTGGCGGCTGGTGTAGCCAACGCGGCGACACCAGCAGCGCACCA
>JAJZJN010000156.1 GCA_021851165.1 Actinomycetes bacterium | reverse complement strand
TATGCCTCGAGCCTTCGGGTGAACTGGGTGTGCAAACTCGTCGGCGCCCAAGAGGCCCAGGTCGAGGCAAGGAATGCGTTCAAGGCTGTGAAGCGGTGGTCTCTTGGCAAGGCGGGCAAGCCGAAGTTCCGTGCATACCACAAGCGCACGGTGCTCTCGGCTGAGTGCAAGGACCTGCATGGCGATATCAAGCCTGTGATGGACGGCACCCGGTTGGTAGGCATCCAGTGGGGCCGGGGGCGCGTCATGTCTCTAGCAGACCCACGAACCAAGGCCGAGTCAGCAGAACTGAAACGCATTGCCACTCACATCGCCGCTGGTGGCTTTCTCTACTGTCGGGTGGTCTCCAGGTCGATCGCAGGGCGCTGGTGTCACGAGGCTCAGTTCGTCATGGACGGCCTCGCACCGCTCCGCCATCCGGTTGGCAGCGAGTCGATGGTCAGCATCGACTCCGGGCCGTCCATGCTGCATGTGGTCCACGACACCGGGAGCTTCCACGCGGAACTCGCCCCCTCGGTCGAGAATACGGCCAAAAAGCTTCGTTGCCTGAGCCGCAAGCTCGACCGCCAGCATCGAGCGGGAAGCCCCAGGTGCTTCGACGAGCAAGGTCGGCACGTAAAGGGCTCTTGCTATTGGAAGGACCGCTCCAAGGCAGCAAACGGTACTCAGGCGAAGTTATCGGAGGCTAACCGAGTGATGGCAGCTCGTCGAGACTCCGACCACGGGAGGCTAGCGAACGAGCTCGTTGGCATATCTCCGAACGTCCGCACGGAGGACCACGGAGTGAAGTCCTGGCAAGCCGGTCTTTGGTCGAAGTCTGTCCAGCACCGCGGACCAGGTGCTCAACTAGCCAGGATGGCCAGAGCATCCGAGCGAGCAGGTGGAAGCTACACCGAAATCGACTCCCATCTTGCACTCAGCCAAACTTGTGTATGCGGGACCAGGGTGGAAAAGCCCCTCTCTGAGCGCCGCCACGTTTGCGAGAACTGCGGGCTCGATCTCGACCGCGATCTCTTCTCGGCGTTCCTCATGCGCCATGTGGATATTGCCGACGATTATGAGACACTAGACCTAGACGCTGCCAAGGCCGAGCTCTTAGGAGCTTCGCCCTTGGCCTCGACAATGTGGGAGCAGGAAGGCGTCCCTGTGCCAGCACCACTAATGTGCCAGGACCTCGGCGCAGGGCCGGATAAGACCCTGAGTGGACAGGAGAAGCAGCGAGTCCGGTACCGTCGTCCACCTGGGCGGCGGTCACTGGTACGGATCCGCAGGCGACACGAGGCCAGGTCTCGCGGAGCCTCCGACAGAACTGCTCGGCCAGAAGATGGAGTAGCCGTGGAATCGTCCACGGTCAACCAGCTCTTGCCTACGGCGCAGGCGGCCTAGGTGCTACCCAACACCATCGACAGCCAAGTGCGAGACAGCATGGGCAACACATCGGAATCCCCTGGCTTCAGCCATGGGGAGGAGGTCAAGCATGTGGCTCCTGCAGCTCATGCGCCAGGCCTGCCCCCGGTGATGCCTGAACGCGAGGCGCTGTAGTGGCGAGGGTGCTCGTGACCAGACCGCTCCCGCCGGGATCCCTGGAGCCTCTGGAAGGCCACGACATCACGATCCTCGATCCGTGGGCTGCAGGCAGCTCGGCGCTCGCCGAAGTGGTGAGGGACCTCGCCCCGGAGGCCATCGTCTGCACCTTGAACGACCGGATCGATGCCGGGGTGATCGACGCCGGAACAACCGGCAGGGGGAGGCCCGGCCGGCAGGTTCTCGGCCGGCAGGTTCTCGGCCGGCAGGTTCTCGGCCAGCAGGTGCAGGGCCAGCAGGTGCAGGGCGATGGAAGCCGCCTGAGGGTGGTGGCGAACGTCGCCGTCGGCTACGACAACATCGACGTCGCGGCTGCCTCGGCCCGGGGGGTGCTCGTCTGCAACACGCCCGGTGTCCTGGACGAGACCACGGCCGATCTCGCGTTCGCACTGATCCTCGCTGCATCGCGCAGAACGTCGGAGGCTGAGGCGGACCTGCGTGCCGGGCGATGGGGTGGGTGGGCGCTCGACGGCTACCTAGGCCGTGACGTCCACGGAGCCACCCTCGGACTGGTCGGCTTCGGGCGGACAGCACGCGCGGTGGCCCGCCGTGCCAGGGGCTTCTCCATGGAAGTCCTGCATCATTCGCGCACCGCCACCGGGGTGGCCGGCTACATGGCAGATCTCGACTCCATGCTTGCAATATCGGACATAGTCAGTCTCCACGTCCCGCTGAGCATCGAGACCTACCACATCATCGACACTAGAAGGCTCGCTGTGATGAAGCCGTCGGCAGTCCTCGTGAACACCTCCAGAGGTCCCGTAGTCGACGAGGCAGCGCTCGCCGACGCGCTGGCGGAGGGTCGCATCTTCGCCGCGGGCCTCGATGTCTACGAGAACGAGCCCGCCATCCATCCCCGCCTTCTGGCAGCACCCCACACGGTGCTGCTCCCGCACATGGGCAGCGCCTCCACAGCCACACGGACCGCCATGGCCCGGATGGCAGCCGAGGGAGCAGCCGACGCGCTGGCAGGCCGCCCACCTGCCCACCTGCTCAGATGACTGCCTGCGCCTCCGCTCGCATCCGCGCCCGCAGCTGCGCCGTCGCCTCGCCGTCGACGGCCAAGTCGAGCTCCTCGAGCGAGCCGGTGAGCACCACGCCGTAGTCGCGCGATGCCCCCTCGAGGCTCACATACTCGTCCAGCACATCGTCGAGGACCGCCTCGGGATCACGGTCGAGCGGGTCACCCCAGCCGCCACCCCCGCCGTAGTCGTAGACAATCCTCTCTCCAGCAGCGAGCGGGACCCACTCGGCGGTGTGCGTCACGACGAGCGGTTCGGACGAGCCCACCTTGAGCGTCAGGCAGTTCGGCGCGCCGGCCTTGCCTCCCGCGATCCCGGGCATCGGGTACTTCATCCCGACGACGTAGGTATAGACCTTGGCGGGAACCCGGACCTCCTTCTCGTAGTGGCTCCCGCACAGGCCCCGCCATTGACCGGGCCCGCCGGAATCGATCCGGTAGTCACGCGACCATTGAACGTGGGGGAACAGGCTCTCGTTGATCTCAGCGGTTGCCTTCCAGAGGTTCCCGAACGACGCGGCCTGCGCTCCCCAGGCGTCCATACCCCGCGCGGCGTTGCACCATCCCGCATACACCTCGGTGGACGGGTCTATGAAGGGCTGCCCGGTGCGGGGGTCGGTGCCGGTTATCGTGGTCGGGATCCCGGTCTTATAGGTCTGGGGCACGGCCCGCTCGGGCATGGCCTTCGAGAAAGCTAGTGCTATCACCTCGCCGATGTCGATGCCGGGGTGGTGGGTGCCCGCGCTGACCGGCTTGCCGGGATGGGGGTTCAGCACACAGCCCGCCGGCACCACGAGGTCGATCGAGTCGAAGAAGCCCTCGTTCTTCGGGATCTCGGGGTCCATCATGGAGGCGATCTGGGCAACTGTGCATCCCCGGGTGTTGCCGAAGGTGGACCACGCCTGCAGCTCCTGGCGCTCATCGGATCCGGTGTAGTCGACCTCCAGGTGCGATCCGGCCACGGTTACCTTCACGTGCAGGTGGACGTCGGGGTGCCCGAGCGGATCGTGGTCGACGTAGGCGTCGGCTTCGTAGACGCCGTCGGGCCATGCCGCAACCTCCTCGACGAAGCGGCGCGACGCGTAGTCGATCATGTAGTCAACCGAGGACTCGACCATCTGAGCTCCGTAGCGCTCGATGAGCTCTCCGAGCCGGGCGGCGGCCATCTGGGCCGCACCTATCTGCGCCCGGAGATCCCCGAGGAAGCCCGGGAGACGGTTGTTCGCCTGGAGGGCATACATCACGTCGCGGCGCTCCCGACCCTGGTCGACTACCTTCACTGCCGGCCAGCGGACACCCTCGCCCCAGATGTCGTTCGCTGTGACGTTGTAGCCACCGGGCACGGCACCCCCGGTGTCGCCATGGTGACACTGGATGCTCGGAATCAGCACCAGCCGCCCGTCCGCGAGAACCGGGGCGAACACGTTGTAGTCCGGCAGGTGGCCACCACCGTGATAGGGGTCGTTCGCCACGAACACATCGCCGGCGCGGAACTCGCCTGCCCCGAGGAAGTCGAGCGCGAAGCGCACGGGCAGGGTCGAGGTGAGCATGAACTGCGGTATCCCGACACTCAACGCAGCGAGGCGGCCCTGGCCGTCGAGGATCGTCGCGTTGCGCTCGTTGGACTGGTTCAGGATAGGGGTGGTCGCAGTGCGCGACACGTACGTCGCCATCTCGAAGCAGACGGTCTCCATGAACCCGCGCACGACCTCGGCTGTGACCGGGTCCACCTCCGCCTGCTCGACCAGGCGGTCCCGGTGCCCTGCCAGCGAAACCATGTCGACGTTCACCAGTCCCCTCCTCCCGGCGCTTGCCGGTCAACCGGAGCCGGACCGGTCACTCCCCCTACCGGCCCGGCCCCAGCCATCCTGACGCACTCGTCATAGTCTAGCAGCCGGTGCGCCCTATGGGCAGGTGGGCTTTGCGGGCAGGTGGGCCAGGTGCGAAGTGTTCGCTATGGTTCCACCGTGAGACAGACAGGACAGGCGAGACATGACACCCCAGGGCGAAGCGTGGACCACGAGCTTGGATGGCTGGTCGACCGAGCTCGCATCCGCGAGCTGACAGCCCGCTACAACCACTGCTTCGACTCCGGCGACGCGGAGGGCTTCGCGGCGACCTTCGTCGACGACGGGGAGGTCGTTATCGAGGGGGGGCCCACGCTATCGGGACGCGCCGCGCTCGTCGAGATGTGCGAGCGCACCCCGTTCGGCACGATGCACGTCACCGCAGACGCAGAGGTAACCGTGGCAGGAGACCGCGCAACCCAGCACTGCACGCTGCTAGTGATAGGACGTCCGGGAGCCGTTCAGCGCGACGGAGAGGCTCGCCGTGCGCCGATCATCCAGCGGAGCGGCTACTACCACGACGAGCTGGTGCGTACCCCTGACGGGTGGCGGTTCGCCCGCCGCCGGGCGGCTCTCGACGTGCACGCGCCAACTCCTCCGCCCTGAGCCGAGGTACGCCCTGAGCTGAGGTACGCCCTGAGCCGAGGTGCGCCCTGAGCCGTGACCTACCGGCCCAGCGATCCAGCGGCCCAGCGATCCAGCGGCGACACGTCCGGCTCAGATGTTGCGGAGCAGCTCGCCCTTCACGACCTTGCCCGTGGCGTTGCGGGGCAACCCGGCCACGAATGAGATCCGCCGGGGGCATTTGTAGTCAGCCAGGCGGCCGGCGCAGTGGGCAATCAGCTCATCCTCACTCGGGCCGGGGCTCTCCACCGGCACGACGAACGCAGCCACGTCCTCACCGAGCACGGCGTGGGGGATGCCTACCACCGCGGCCTCGGCCACGCCGGGGTGCTCGAGAAGGA
>JAJZJN010000155.1 GCA_021851165.1 Actinomycetes bacterium | reverse complement strand
CAGCCAGGGCTACCGGATCGGTGCTTCCCACCATGAAAGGGCGTCTGGACGGGACTTCGCTCAGAGTGCCGGTGATAGACGGATCGATCACCGACTTCACCGCGCTTGTCCCGGCTGCCGTCACCGTCGATGACGTGAACGCAGCGTTCCGCCGAGCTGCCAGCGAAGGGCCCCTGCGCAACGTCCTCGACTACACCGAGGAGGCCCTCGTCTCCTCGGACATAGTGGGGCGGGCTGCCTCGTGCACGTTTGACGCGGGGCTCACGATGGTCATGCCTGTAGACGATGCATCCACCCTGGTGAAGGTGCAGGGTTGGTATGACAACGAGTGGGGATATGCCAACCGGTTGGTTGATCTGGCCGTGCTTATGGGTGCTGCCCGGGTAGCAGGTGGAGAGGCATGATGACGGGCGACGCTCCCGGGTCGTCTGCAAGGACCGTGGGGTCGCCTACAGGCGTTTCTAGGATTCCGGTGCTGGAGGATCTTCCGAGCGTCGAGGGTCAAACCGTGCTGCTGCGGGTCGACTTCAACGTTCCCTTGCGCCGAAGCGGGGTGGGTGACTCTCTCACGGTAACCGTCGAGGATGATTTCAGGATCCGGGCGGCGCTGCCCACGATCGAGTGGCTTACCTCCAGGGGCGCCCATGTGAAGGCATGCACCCATCTCGGCCGGCCGCACGGTAAGCCAGACCCTTCGCTCAGCGTCGAGCCGGTGCGCAAGGTTCTAAGCAAGCTGGCACCCGATGTGGAGCTGATGGAGAACCTACGGTTCGATCCGGGTGAGGAGGCGAACTCGCCGGAGTTCGTGGACAGGTTGGTCACCGGCTGCGACATGTACGTGAACGACGCGTTCGGTGCGTCACATAGAGCCCATGCCTCGATAGTGGGACCACCGGAGCGCCTGCCCTCGGCTGCGGGTCGCCTGCTAGCGCGTGAGGTGGAGGTGCTGAGCAGGCTGCTCGACTCGCCGCCATCACCGTTTGTGGCGGTGGTGGGAGGCGCCAAGGTCGCAGACAAGATCGGCGCGCTACGGGCTCTGCTTGCCCGGGTCGACCGGCTCATCGTGGGCGGGGGCATGGCATTCACGTTCCTGGCTGCGGCAGGTCATGAGATCGGGGCTTCACTCGTCGACACGAAATGGGTGGACGACTGCAGGCGCCTGATCGCGGATGCGGAAGATCGGCTGATCCTCCCCCTTGATGTGGCTGCTCTGAGCCCGGATGGCTCTATTGGATGCTCCGGACCAGGCTGCGGAGACGTCAAGGTCTTTGGCCGGGACATCCCCGAGGGGTGGAGAGGACTGGACATCGGTCCCGAGACGGCTAGGTCCTGTGCGGAGGCGCTCGCCGGAGCGGCGACTGTCTTCTGGAACGGGCCTATGGGCGTGTTCGAGGACGAGCGATTCGCCGATGGCACTCATGCGGTAGCCGAAGCGGTGGCGCACTCCAAAGGTTTCACGGTTGTGGGCGGAGGCGACTCGGTCGCAGCCATCGAGCAGATGGGCTTGACCGGCAGCATCGATTTCGTCTCGACGGGCGGCGGCGCGTCGCTCGAACTGCTCGAGCACGGAGATCTTCCGGGCCTGGCGGCATTGCGTGAGGCTCCGACAGCGAGGTGAGATGAGCAGCTCGCGATCAGGTGGCCCCGGGCCGGGTGGCTCGAGCTCTGGCGGCTCGAGTTCTGGTAGTCCAGACGAGATGGGCACTGCGGGCCACGAAGAGGTTCTGCAAGGTGTGCGGCGGCCACTCGTGGCGGGAAACTGGAAGATGAACCTTGACCATCTCGAGGCAGTACGGGTTGTGAGCGAGGTCGGACTCAGACTTCATGGCGAGGACATGGGATCGGTTGAAGCATCCGTCCATCCGCCGTTCACGGACATCAGGTCCGTGCAGACCACCTTGGAGGACCGGACCATACCGGTTGCACTCGGGGCTCAGGATTGCCATCAGGAGGACAGGGGGGCTTTCACCGGGGAGGTGAGCGCGCCCATGCTCGCCCGTCTCGGGGTGCGCTACGTCATAGTTGGCCATTCGGAGCGCCGTCGTTACCAGGGGGAGACCGACGAGCTCGTTGGGTTGAAACTGCGTGCGGTGCTGAGGCATGGAATGATGCCAATTCTCTGCGTGGGGGAAACGGCTGCGCAGCGTGATGCAGGGGCCACATCCGAAGTCATCTCTTCGCAGTTGAAGTCGGCGCTCGACGGCTTATCAGGCCAACACGTCGCCCGGGTGGTCATAGCATACGAGCCGCTATGGGCGATCGGATCCGGAACTCCCGCCGGATCCGAGGATGCTCAGGCTGTGGCAAGGCACATACGGCAGATTGCGTGCGCTCAGGCGCCTGATGGAACGGAATGCGCAGGTGCCCTGCGGGTGCTCTATGGGGGATCCGTGACCGCCGGCAACGTGGGCGATCTCCTGTCGCAGCCCGATGTGGACGGGGTCCTCGTCGGGGGAGCAAGCCTGGAGCCGGCCAGCTTTGCGGAGATCATCCTGGGTGCCTCCAGGGTCGTAGGATGAACCTGCTAGCGTCGTTACGTCCGACAGACCACCAGGGCACCGGGAGAGCGCCGTCGTGTTGACCATCATCTTCGTCGTGATCCATGTGATCGTCTCACTGGCCCTCATAGTGCTGATCCTGCTCCACTCGGGGAAAGGTGGTGGGTTGTCCGACATGTTCGGGGGCTCGGTGGGGCAGGTGGCAGCCGGGTCGACAGTGGTCGAGCGCAATCTGGACCGGATCACGATAACGGTTGCGCTGATCTTCACCTTCACGACGATCACGCTGGCTCTGCGGCTGCAGTGATACCAGAGGGCCTCCGGCTTGGTCGCGCCCCCAGGGTCCGGCCAGGCTCAGGCACTCCCGCGCCGGCGAATCGTGGTGGTCACTTGCATGCGCAGGCCATTCGCATCCCGCTCGCGTGTATCGCGACCATGGCTATCGCTGTGTCGGCATGTGGGGTCCCACCGGCCCGGAGGGCCCCGCTCATCGACACGCCGACCCATCTCATAGCTGCCATGACGCAGCCCAGGCTGGTCGTCTCGCAAGGTGGCAGCGTGACTGTCGGTGTGGAGCGATTTCCCGTCACTCTGAATCCCCATACCACCGCCGGGAACACGGCAGCGACTCGCATGGTGGCATCTTTGATCTGGCCGCAGGTGTTCGAGGTTGCACCCGGAACGGGTCCCGAGCTTGATACGAATGTGATGTCGAGCGCCGAAGCTATCAGCACGAACCCGCTGACCGTCGTTTACAAGATTTCCCCGAAAGCAGTGTGGTCGGACGGGGTGCATGTGAATGCTGCCGATTTCATCTATGCGTGGCACTGTGAGCGTGGTGGTGCAGTAGGAACGGGCGGGCAGCCGGACTCGGTTGTCTCGACGCTCGGCTACAGGGACATCGCTTCGGTAACGGGCTCTGCGGCAGGCAGCGTGGTTACCGTGGTGTTCAAGTCGCCCTTCGCCGATTGGGAGTCACTGTTCTCCAGCCTCCTCCCCGCTCACATAGCGGCTGGAGTCGGATGGAACCATGCCTTTACCTCTGGCTCTGCCGAACCGGTGGTATCAGCAGGTCCATTCCAAGTTACCTCCTGGGATCCTGGTAAGAAGCTAGTACTAACACGCAACCCATTGTGGTGGGGTCCTCCCCCGATCTTGCGCAAGATAGTGATCCTACGAGAGGCCACACCTGACGCCATGGCAGCGGCGCTACGATCACGCGTGGTCCAGGTGGCTTACACACGCGGATTCGATGCCTCGCTGCTGGCAAGCGCCACCGGGGTTCCCTGGTTGCAGAGCCGCGTGTCGCGAGGAACGGCGATTGTGCAGCTGGCGTTCAATCTGCAGGATCCGAAGTTGTCGTCGGTCTATATCCGTTCCGGGATAGCCCACTACGTGAGAAGATCGGCTCTCGTGTCGACCGTGGTGGACCCCTTAGCACCTTCGGTGGTGGAGGACGGGAACCATCTATTTGCCAATGTCCAAGCCGGCTATGCGGACAATGCGTCGGGATATGGCCATGCGGACCCCAGCCGCGCACAGCGTGATCTGCTGAGAGGCGGGCTCATCATGAGCCCCGGTGGATTGTGGACCTCGGCCGGGGCCCCTTTCGTAGTCGGTATGACATGGGCGGCCGATGACCCATGGACATCGAGCGTGGCGAGGTTCCTGATAGGACAGCTGAGCGCTATGGGTATCACAGTCAAGCCCGCGCCCGTTGCAAACACGCGCACGCTTGGGACCGTGATGGCGCAAGGCAACTACGAGCTGGCAATAGTGGCGACTCCGTCTACGACATACCCGACACAGATGGAGAACATCTATACGCCGCTGGGCGGAGGCACGGGGACAGGGGCAGGGACAGGCACGGGCACAGGGGCAGGCACAGGGGCAGGGACAGGGACAGGGACAGGCATAGGGGCAGGCACAGGGGCAGGGACAAGCAGAGGTACGGGCACCAGTACCAGCCCCAGCTCGAGCGCAGGTGTTATCAGCGACCTGGGGGGGTTCGATGATCCGTCGGTCAACGCGTTGTTCGCGCAGGCGTCCCGCGAGCTCAGCCCGGTCAGATCGGGGCCCGTCTATCAGGAGATAGATCAGATCCTCTGGAAGAACATGGTCTCGTTGCCGCTCTTTGCAGAGCCGACTCTCACAGTGACGGAAAACACAGTTCAGGGACCGTCGGCGGACACAGGTGCCCCGGGACTGATGTGGAATGCCGAGTCGTGGCAAGTGCTCGTTCCCGAGATCGCCCACGGGGGATCGGTACACGCGATCGGGAAGCTCCCCGACACGCGCTAATCTTCTGACGGCTCCAGATAGCCCGGGGCCGTAGCCGCAGCACTTGTCGGAGTGGCGGAATAGGCAGACGCGCCAGCTTGAGGGGCTGGTGCCCGCAAGGGCGTGGGGGTTCAAGTCCCCCCTCCGACACGAAGTTGAATCCCCACTCAATTGGCAGTTGACTGCTCACTCTCGATGCCGTTGGGTGGGTTTTGATCGCGGAAGGGCGGATCGCGGGACGATGGGCCATCTCCGTCGTAGACTGGTCCCATGAGCGAGCCCACCGAAATTGAGTTCGTGTTCGAGCCCCAGGATGAGGGTGGTTACAGCGTCTACGCCCCTGATCTGCCTGGTTTACACACCGAGGGTGACACTCTCGAAGAAGCGGTCGCCAACGCCGAAGAAGCGCTGGCGCTCTATGTCGAAGGTCTCCGAGAAGATGGTCGGCCGGTCGGAAGAGGGATTGTTCGACGGAGGTTCTCGATCCCGGCGTGAGTGACCGCCTGCCGGTAGTCTCCGGCGCCCAGCTCATTCAAGCTCTCGAACGGGTGGGGTGGGAGTCCGTGCGCCAGCGGGGGAGTCATGTTCGGCTCAAACATCCCGATCGTTCGATCCCTCTCGTCATTCCGTTGCACAAGGAACTTAAGCGGGGCACCCTCAGCGGAATCCTCAGGGATGCCGGTATTGACCGAGAAGAATTGGCGGAGCTTCTGTGAGAAATTCGATTCGTGAGCG
>JAJZJN010000154.1 GCA_021851165.1 Actinomycetes bacterium | reverse complement strand
GGGCATCATCGCGGCCACTGTCGTGCTCGAGGTGATGTGCGAAGCCGGGGCACCGCTGTCGAGGCTGCTGGAGCCCTACCGGCGGTATGCGGCATCCGGTGAGATCAACACCCAGGTGGCTGATCCGGCTGGGACCGTGGAGGCGCTGGCGGAACGGCTCATGGCCGAGGGTGTGAACGTCGATCGCACTGACGGTCTGACGGTCGATCACGGTGACTGGTGGTACAACCTCCGTCCTTCGAACACCGAGCCACTGCTGCGTCTCAACGTTGAAGCGCCAGATGCCCGGGAGTGCGATGCCCGGGTTGTGGAGGTTCTGGACCTGGTGACCTCCGCTCAGGGCGCATCGGATGCAACCAGTGCACAGGTAACCAAAGGGAGGAACTGATCTACCATGGCTCTCGATCCTCTTCTACTAGAGGTCCTGGCGTGCCCGGAGGACAAGGGGCCTCTGCTGTATTTCGCTGACGAAGATCGTCTTTACAATCCGCGATTGCACCGCAGCTATGCCGTGCGAGACGGGATACCGGTAATGCTCATAGACGAGGCCGTTACGCTCGACGAGGCCGAGCACGAGCGTCTTCTTGCCAAGGCGGCGGCTGGCGGGGCGGTCTCGACGATGTCATCCAATGGGTCATCCAATGGGTCATCCAATGGGTCATCCAACGGGTCATCCAATGGGTCATCCAATGGGCAGGACGATGGGCCGGACGATGCAAAGGCCGGGGATTCGTGAGCAGCGCCGCGAGGGGGACGGGGACACTAGATTCCCAGTCGATGTTCGAAGCGGCGGCGCGCTTACCTGAGCAGATCTTGGCAGCTGTGGAGGCGGCCACCGGCATAGATGGCCTTCCCGACCACGAGTATGTGGAGCATGTGGTGGTCCTTGGCATGGGCGGAAGTGGGATCGCGGGCGATGTGATGGTGGCGGTTGCCGGTCCGTTCCTTCCGGTACCGGTTACCGTGGTGAAGTCCTACGACCTGCCGGACTTCGTGGGTCATGGATCTCTGGTGTTCGCGGTGTCATTTTCCGGCAATACGGAGGAAACCGTCGAGGCCGCCGGGGAGGCCGTTGCCGCCGGCGCCCAGCTGGTGGCCGTCACGTCCGGCGGAGAGCTCGGGCGGTTGGCCGAGGGCATCGGCGCTCCGGTCGTCCGCGTTCCTGGCGATATCCCCCAGCCGCGCGCGGCCCTCGGAGCGATGGCCATTCCGCCGCTCGTGATCCTGGAGGAGATCGGCCTGTTCCCAGGGGCGTCGCAATGGGTATCGCTCGCAGTCGATCAACTTGCGCGCCGTCGTGACGAGCTTTCCCAGCCCGGCGGGCTGGCGAGCGAGGTTGCCAAGCAGATCGGACGGACCATACCTCTGGTCTACGGAGCCCAGGCGATCGGGGGAACTGCGGCGCAGAGGTGGAAGACCCAGGTGAACGAGAACGCGAAGAGCCCGGCGTTCTACAACGTCTACCCCGAGCTGTGCCATAACGAGCTGGCCGGTTGGGGGCACAATGGCGATGTGACCCGTCAGGTGCTCACATTGGTGAATCTTCGTCACGATGCTGAGCATCCACAGGTATGTCGACGTTTCGAGATAGTTACCGAGACCCTGCGCGAAGTGGTGGCAGGCGTGGTCGAGATCAGGGCGCAGGGAGAGGGTGATCTTGCCCAGCTGCTCGATCTGGTCATGATCGGCGACTTCGTTTCGCTGCACATGGCACTGCGCGAGGGCATAGATCCTGGCCCTGTACCCGTCCTCGAGGATCTGAAGCTGCGCTTGCGCCAAGCGTAGGCGCAGCGAGAGAGCTACAGAGAGAGCCCACACAGGTAGAGCATGGAGAGGAACTCTTATGGTCACAGTTGAGCAGCGTCCGGCATTCAGGGTCGCCGACCTGTCGCTGGCAGCCTTCGGTCGTGCCGAGATTGAGCTGGCGGAGCACGAGATGCCGGGTCTGATGGCGATGCGCGCCGAGTACTCGCCCACCAAGCCGTTGAGCGGTGCCCGGATAACAGGTTCCTTGCACATGACCGTGCAGACAGCCGTCCTGATCGAGACCCTGGTTGCTTTGGGGGCTCGGGTGCGCTGGGCGAGCTGTAACATCTTCTCCACGCAGGACCACGCGGCAGCTGCGGTCGCAGTCGGCCCGACAGGTACTCCTGAGGCCCCGAGCGGTGTACCGGTATTCGCCTGGAAGGGTGAGACCCTGGAGGAGTACTGGTGGTGCACTGAACAGGCACTGCTGTGGCCTGAAGGCGGCCCCAATATGATTCTTGACGACGGTGGCGACGCCACCCTGCTCATCCACAAAGGTGTGGCTTACGAGAAAGCCGGGGCTGTACCCGACCCCTCCTCGGCTGCTTCCGAGGAGATGGCCGTAGTCCTCCAGCTTCTCGGACGCGTGATGCAAGAGGATCCTGGGCGGTGGACCTCGATTGCCAACGAGGTGAGGGGGGTGACCGAGGAGACGACGACCGGTGTCCACAGGCTCTACGACATGGAGCGTCGCGGCGAGCTGCTATTCCCTGCCATAAATGTCAACGACTCGGTGACGAAGTCCAAGTTCGACAACAAGTACGGGTGCCGGCACTCACTTGTCGATGGCATCAACCGTGCCACGGATGTCCTGATCGGCGGCAAGGTCGCAGTGATCTGTGGATTCGGTGATGTCGGCAAGGGATGTGCGGAGTCCCTGAGGGGTCAGGGTGCGCGCGTGGTCGTCACCGAGATCGATCCGATCTGCGCCCTGCAGGCTGCCATGGAGGGCTACGAGGTCGCTACCATCGAGGACGTTGTCGCGCAGGCCGACATCTTCGTTACCGCCACCGGCAATCTCTCCGTGATCACGGCTGATCACATGGCCCGGATGAAGCATCAGGCGATTGTCGGCAACATCGGTCATTTCGACAACGAGATCGACATGGCAGGGCTTGCCAAGGTGCCGGGCGTCCAGAGGGTCAACGTGAAGCCACAGGTCGACAAGTGGGTGTTCCCCGATGGCCACGCGGTGATCATCCTGTCAGAGGGAAGGCTTCTCAACCTGGGCAACGCGACTGGGCATCCCAGCTTCGTGATGTCAAATTCCTTCACGAACCAGACGATGGCGCAGTTGGAGCTGTTCTCAAATCCTGAGCGATACGAGAACAAGGTCTACGTGCTGCCGAAGCATCTCGACGAAAAGGTGGCCCGGTTGCACCTCGATGCCCTTGGAGTCCGCCTGACTACGTTGAGGCCGGAGCAAGCCGCCTATATCGGGGTGTCCGTGGACGGGCCGTTCAAACCTGATAGCTACCGGTACTAAGCCAGTAGCAGCCGGCTCGCGGCTGCGAGTGCCGCCGATCAGGTTGGTTCGTCGGCACCTGGGGCTGTGACCCAGGTGGTCCCGTCGAAGCGGGCGCGGGCGATGTATCGCGCTCCGTCCCAGTAGTGCTGGACCATGGGATCTACGGGATCCGGGTACCAGCCGGCGGGAGCACTCGTGACCGGATCGTACGTGGCTGGAGCAGCCGCTTCGGGTGCCCAGATCGTCTGGCTTGCCTCGGTTGGTCGTGCCGTCTCGGTCGGATGGCTCGTCTGGTACCAGCCGGTTGAAACTGTCACGGGTGGCCGGCGGAGTCTGGTCCGCCGCCGGTATGCGACGAGGACCACGAGGGCGAGTGTGATCGCCACAGCAAGCACGCCGGCGGTTATCGCCGGCACGGAATCATTGGGCTTTGCCGGGAGGGCTGCGTACTGGTTGGCTGCAAGTGCATAGAGCTGCGCAACTCGTAGAGGGCTGGTGCCGAAGGACTCCACGAGCATCGATACGTCGCCGCGCAGGGCTGCAACGATATTTTCCTGGATGGTCTGCCCGCCTGGCCCGCTGCCGGAGCATCCGGCTACCAGGGAACCAGGTATCCCGGGCTCGCTGGACATGAGACCGGGATCGTTGCCGGTCACCGCGACGCATTCGTTGGCGGTGGCTGCCCTGAGGGTCTGGACCAGATCGCCGATGTTCGGCGGCCAGCGCACCAGCGTGATGCCGAGCATGGAGCTGCCCGAAGGGGAGATCCACAGACCGGCGGCGACGTCCACGGGCTGCCCCTGGGCAGCGTTGGTATCCACCTTCTCCAGGCGCGAGACGATCGGCTGGACACTCGTAGCCGGTGCCTGCTGCCAGCCAGGCTCGGGATTGGCTGTGAGGAACTGTGTCAATGGAGTTGGGTTTACAGCAGCCACTGGGGCAGCTGCCGCGAGCCAGGCCGGGGCACCGAGGATGCACAGCACCATTACGGTGGCAATCGTGGGGACTCGGCGCTGCTTCCCCGCCGTTGCCCAGCCTGCTCGGTTCCTGCCAACTGCCCAGCCTGCTCGGTTCCTGCCAACTGCCCAGCCTGCTCGGTTCCTGCCAACTGCCCAGCCTGCTCGGCTCACCAGACCCCCGATCCGCCCGGTCGCCCCCCGGGGGGTGACTTTTCCTGCTTGCGGTCATACAATACAAGCGTGGGTTGCGCTCGGGTCTGTGGTTGCAAGTCGACGCCAGTCGCAGGCAAAACGACCCACGTAAGGCAACTCGTGGTTGCTGAGCATGGTGCGGCTTAGAGGTAAGTCCTGCCCATCGAGGTACCGGCTCGCGGTACCGGATGGAGAAGGGAGGAAGCCGGCCAAGATGGGCGCCGTCGGACCATCTACACGGTGGTCGCCCGCGCCCGGCCGCCAGTTCCTCTGCAGGCGAGTGTGGGGTCAAAGACCAGGTCAGCCGAGCGCAATCCGCATTGTTCCACCTGATGCAAGTGAGAGGGAGGGCCAACAGGCCTACTAGCTGAAGGAGGTACCGCAGTGGATGTCGCCATTCGTTGTCACGAGGCTAGCGTTCCAGAGGATCTGAGGACTCTGACCGAAGCCAAGGTGGCGAAACTGGCTCGTTATGCGCCGGTGCTGGAATATGCCGACGTCCGTCTGGCGGAGTTCTCGTCCGGACCCGCGACGCAGCGGGGCCTCTGCGAGGTGACCATTGTCGGGCACGGGCATGTTCTAAGAACACGTACGTGGGGCCATGACCTGCCGTCGGCAGTCGATCGTGCTGTGGACAAGCTGACCCATCAGGCGATGCGGTTGAAGGGCAAGCTGGTCCGGCGCTCACACCCCAAGGCGATTCGAGCCGCCGGCCGTTCCTGAGCAAGCCGCCCTTTCCTGGTGCGCGTGCCTGCACGCGACCAGTGGCAGGGACGCGGCGGTAGACTTGTCACCTCATGAGCATCCTGACCCAGGTGCTGCGCGCGGGCGAAGGTAAGAAGGTCCGCCGGCTGGCCGAACTTGTACCTCTTGTCAACGGCTTCGAGCCGGAGATGGAGGCGCTGACAGATGAGGAATTGCGGCATCTGACTGTGGTGTTCCGCGAGCGGATCGCCAACGGCGAGACGCTTGACGACCTGCTCGTGGAGGCCTTCGCTGTCGTGCGTGAGGCGAGTCGCAGGGTGCTTGGCCAGCGTCATTACGACGTGCAGCTGATGGGAGGAATGGCACTGCACTTCGGGTGGATCGCCGAGATGAGGACGGGTGAGGGA
>JAJZJN010000019.1 GCA_021851165.1 Actinomycetes bacterium | reverse complement strand
GGCGGGGGCGGCGGGGCCGCGGGGATCGCGCTGGAGGCACCGCGGGCGGCCGCCCGGGGGGAGGGGGGCGGACGGCGGGGGGGGGGGGGGGGGGCTGAGGCGGCCGGCGGCTCGGCTCCCGCTGGCTCGGCTCCCGCTGGCTCGGCGGCCAGGCCGTGGCCCGCGGGCGGATCATGGGCCTGCCGGCCGGCCGCCTCAGCGTCTGCCGGAGCGTAGCGCTTGCCGCAGCCGTCACAGCGGAGCTCCTGACGGCCCGAGGCCTTGGTGGATCGCTCCTGACCGCAGTGCGGACAGGCCAGGACTCGGAGGGATCCCATGGACCCATTATCGGTGTGCCCACCGGGTCTGCATAGGATGCGCACCCGGTAAATACCGGGTATGCACGTCGCTGAGCTGGGCTTTCAGTCGGCGTCTTTGGCGGCTTCGGTACGCTTTGTGCGCGGTGGAAGGCGCGCCTCGAGGGCTTCTTGGAGGATTCTCGAGAGAGACTCGGCCCTCGGGAGTTCCTCAACGTAGCGTCTGTGCAGGTCACGAGGCAGATAGCAGGTCACTCTCGGCATATGCACATGGTACGCATCCGATGTACACCGGGTGAGCATCCCATGTACGTACCGGGTGTGGACACGGTGTGCAGTACTCGCAGTGCGAGGACCGACATCTCGCATCCTGGGTCACCGAGCGGCCTCGGGCTCGGGCGTCGCTGGCCCCGGCTCGTGGCCCTGAAACGCGGCGATCAGGTGAAGACAGTGCGCGGTATAGGCGAGCCCGAAGTCTCGGCGACGGGCACTCCAGCCGCACGCACAGCGGATGTAACCGGCCTCCAGGACGACGACTCGGTGGTCGTGGGCGAGTGTCACGACGCGTCCCACGGTGACTCGAAGCCGGGGAGTTGGAGCTTGTCTCGATGGCCGCGCAGGTGCCCGGCGACGGAGGCCGGGAACGTGTCGGTTCCGTCGTCGGCCGCCGACCAGCCACACGCCAGGCACCGTGCCACACGGCGCCGGTGATCGTCGAGCCGCACAGAAGCGCCGGGGTCGGGCCGATCCCCACGCAGCATGATCCTCCCATTGTCGTTAGCCATGTCAACCTCCGTAGTCGATCGCGGCCACCACTTCGATGAGCCGCTGGGCCGTGGTGCGGGTGTAGAGCGCAGTGGTCTCGGGCCGGGCGTGGCCTGCGAGCTGCTGGACGGCCCGAAGGTCCCGGGTGTTGTCGAGGGCGGTGGCGAGGGCGGTGTGGCGCAGCTGGTGGGTCGTCATCGCCGGGATGCCCGCATCGGCGGCTAACCGCTTCACCCATGTCCAGATCGTCGTCGGGCGCACGTGTGACGAACTCGCCGGCGCCGGGAAGAGCCACGGCCCTCGGGGCGGGTATGACGCGATCGTCGAGGCGAGCACGGGATGAAGCGGCAGATGCCGTGTGCGGTCGCCCTTGCCGACCACGGTGAGCCAGCCGTCGCCGAGCTGGTCCCGACGCACCTCCGCGATCTCAGCCCGTCGGAGGCCAGCGTAGAGGCCCAGGAGGACCGCCAGGCCCGCTGGGCCGCCGTCTGCCCGGGCCCGGCGCTCGAGCGCCCTGGCGGCCCGCTCATCGAGCGCTCGGCAGCGTCCCTGGGGCTTCGTCGGGACCCGGATCGCCGCCACCGGGGCGTCGGGGCGCTCGATGTACTCCCACCACCAGCGCAGGGTCGAGCGCAGCAGCTGGCGCGACGAACGCGTCCAGGGCCACAGGTTCGCCAGCTCGTCGAGCTCGGGCACGTCGACGGTCACGAGGTCAAGCGCCAGCCGGTCGGCCCGGGCGGCGATCGTCGCGACGGTACGGACGTACAACGCCGAGCTTTGCTCCGAAAGGCCTCGGCGGCGAAGGAAGCGGTGGAAGGTCATGCGGCGTTGATCGGCGGGACAGTGGACGCACTGGAGCACCGCCAAGCGAGGCGACGGTGCGTATCGCGTCGGCCCGGACCTGAGCCGAGTAGCGCCGAGCCCGCTCAAGGCGCACCTGGCGGCGCAGCCGATGCACGATGGCGCCCTGGAGCACGATCGTGAGACAGGCCGCCAGATTGGCAGCAGAGCTCACCACGAGGACGATCCACGGCCCGCTCACTGCTCGGTGCCCAACACGTCGGCCATCAGGGCGTCAAGTGCCATGTCTGAGAGGGCCCAGACCTCCCACCAGAGATCGATAGTGTCGCTGACGGTCAGCCGAGCGCCGGCGAGGACGGCGTCCGCCCGTATGCGGATCTCGATGAGCCGCAGCCGGCAGTAGTCCGACGAAGCGAGGGAGAAGTCCATGGTCCGATACTAGACGACGGATTTTACGCTGTCTAGTATGAGGTCCATGAACGACGAGACCACCATCTTGGCGCACTGGCCCTTCGTGCGCGCGCATCTCGACTTCGACCGGCGCCCGGCTGCTCGCAGGCTCCTGGACTTCGTCGCCGAGCAACAGGCGAAGACCCTGGAGCCGACGCCAATTTCCGCTGCGTGGTTGCGCCAATGGGGCATGACCGGCGGCGAGACGGGGAGGGCCCGGACCGTCGCCAAGGAGCTCGCCAGCGCCGGCGTGCTCCATCGGTGGACAGGGGCCGGACAGCGGCCCGACGTGTGGGCGATCTCGGGGCGCCTTGAGCGGTGGCAGGTGCCCTGGCGGAGCTCCGCGAGGGGCGTCGCCCTCGTGATTGGGGCGTGCGTTTGCCGCGCGCGCTTCGCAGGAGCCGCGCGATTCCCAGCTCAGGAGGGGTCAGTAGCCGCGCGGCAAGGGCCGAAATGGGGCAATTTCGCGCTCCCGCCCACTGCTCACCAGGACATTCGCGAGCCGTGGCGCGCGGCAAACGACACAGCACGCGCGGCTCTTGCACACGTCACCCCTTCTGACCTGGACCTCCAGAATCCGGCCGCGCGGGTAACGACACACGAAACGCCTCCTTTCTCCGTTTCTTATAGTTGGACGTCTACGTCGTACGACGACGACGCGGGAGAAGCCGCCTACAGAGCGCTCGCCGCTGCCATCGCGGATGCCACGGGCGAGGCAGTCTTCGGGCGCCCGAGGGACGCTCTGCGGCGCATCGCAGCGGATGCCGGCGCCGACGCCGGAGCGCTCGCCGCGTACCTGGGCGAGCAGACCTGGGCCCGCTCGCCGGTCGTCCTCGTCGAGAAGGCGGACCAGTGGCTCGCCGATCAACGCCGGCGCCGAGAGCAGGCTGCTGGGCGCCGCGAGCGCGCCGCCATGCAACGCCGGGCACTCCTAGAGAGGATGCTCGCGGCGGGGGAGGAGCTGCCTCCGGAGTGGGAGACGGAGCTCGAGGAACTCCAGACCGTGACAGCCATGGGGTAACATGGCGACGTGCGTACACGTGTGCGGTCGCTGCGCTCCGATGCGCTGGACGAGCTGGTCGTCCGGTGGGCGCCTCCGGATCTGGAGGGCCTGTTCGCTCTCGTCGACCACTTGACCGAGGGCGGGGTCGGGAGGGCGCGGGCGGTGGGCATCGCCGAGTGGCTGGCCCGCCGCGTGGTCGCACGCGAGGACCACATAGCCCCGAGCCACGCCGTCCTGTACCGGCGGGTGCTGCGGGAGCTCGAGGAGCGCGGCTACCATGCGCCCATCTATTCCGGGGTAGCTCAATTGGCAGAGCAAGCGGCTGTTAACCGCTAGGTTGAGAGTTCGAGTCTCTCCCCCGGAGCGAGATTCCTACGAAGATGAAGACGTTGCCGTGGGAGGAGCGGTACCAGGAAACACCGGGGACACCGTCACTGCCCCGCAGGGGCCGTAGGCACCGATGTGGGCCGCAATGGTCAGGTGGCCATAGGCGTTCGGAGGAGTTATCTCGACCTGCGTCGAAGACGGGCAGGTTTCCCCCGAGAAGCCCGTGGCGTCGTTGTAGCCGATCAGGAAGGATGCCTCCTGGCCCGGCTCGAGTGTGACGGAGCGCGGAGCTATCGCGGGGACGGTATAGCTGGTTCCGCGGTGAACTGTGGTCGCCAGTGCCTGCCCAGTGGCCCCTATCAGTCCAAGTCCCGGGTAGCCGTCGAGCGTGCAGGCTGAGGTGGAGGTGTTAGTGAAGGTGATCGTTGCGCCGACATGGCCAGTGGCCACACCGTAGGCACCTATGGTGGCTGACAGCCCCGTTACGTGACAGCGCGCCGGCCCCGCCTGTGTGGTGACAGGAGTCGCGCTAGTAGTCGGCGTGGTGGTCGGTGAGGTAGCCGGTCGCGACGTGTGGTGAGGCCGGTGTGCATGGTCGGTGGTGACGACCTTGGCCGGCGTGCTGCTGCATGCGGCGAGGATGAGTGTGGCAGTAGCCGTACCTGCCAGTGCCAGCAGGCGCTTGGCGACGCGGCCCGAGCTGCAGGCAGCAGCATGATCCGCCCCCTCGCATCGAAGGCCGTAGACGGATCCCGGGCTGCGGGCCGCCATTGGAGCAAGCTGATTCACAGTGCCACCATATCGAGCGCGGGCGCCTAACGTGAGCGCGATCAGTGGGCGCCGGCATGGCTGGCTGGCGCGAGTACCTATGATCTGGCACGCTACCTCATCGGGGCCCGTAGCTCAGCGGTCAGAGCAGGGGACTCATAATCCCTCGGTCGCAGGTTCGATCCCTGCCGGGCCCACCAGAGAAGTCAAGGTCAGGGACCTAGAGTTGTTAACCTGTCTTTAGCGGCGATATAAGTCATCGGACCTAGGCCGGCCACCCGTACGGGATTCTGGATGACCCGGCAGCTGGACCGATTTCGAGTCGGTGTCAGCAACCCTGCCAACTGTTAGGCTCACCGTCGTGCTGCGCCCTCACAGCCGGACCAGAGTTGCGAGTGCGGGCTCCCTGGGAGCGGTGGCTGGCCGGTCGTCACTGTTCAGTACCTGTGCGGCGGTTTGGAGTTCCCCCGTTAAGCGGATCATGGACCTGAGCAGCCCGCTGGAGTCGTCGCCCGGATGTTGGCGGTGATCGGGACCCGCGGATCGATCCGGCGCCAGGTTCGCATTGCCCGCCCGCCTGGCGATGTGTGGGAGGTCGTCGGCGATCCATCCCGGATTCATGAGTGGTTTCCCGGGATTGTGTCGTGTGTCGTCGACGGTGACGAACGGATTGTCACTACTGGAGCCGGTATGCCCATGCCTGAGCAGCTGCTCACCGTGGATCCGCTGCAGCGACGATTCCAGTACCGGATAACCGCTCCGATGCTCAAAGAGCATATAGGGACCATCGACGTTCTCGACATGGGTGACGGAACAAGCCTCGTGGTGTACGGCACCGACGCCGATCCGGCCATGCTGGCTCTAGTCATAGGAGGAGCGGCTGGGTCCGCTCTCGCCCATCTTCGCAGGCTGATGGAGCCAGACGGCTGATGCCACGTCGCAAGATCCTCTTCGTGACCACCGACCAGCAGCGCTACGACACTCTCGGGTGCAACGGGGGCCTGCTGGCCCGCACGCCGGTCGTCGACGCGCTGGCTGCAACCGGCATTCGCTACGAGCGTGCCCACCCCCAGTCGGTGGTGTGCATGCCATCGCGCTCGACCATACTCACCGGCCAGCACCCGGTCACCCATGGAGTGTGGATGAACGGGGTCCCCCTTCCGGCCGATGCTCCCTCGGTGGCATCGCTGCTCCATGACGCGGGTTACAGGACGGCGCTGGTGGGCAAGGCACACTTCGAGCCGCACCTGGATCCGTTCCTTCGCTTCGCCGAGAATGCCCTCAGCCTCACCGGGACGACGCCCCAAGGCGGGACCCATCGTGGCTTCGAGCACCTGGAGCTTGCTACCCACGGGCCGGTGGGTCCTCTCCACTATGCGCGTTGGCTGGCCGCCGAGCACCCCGACGCGGTTGGCGGGTTCTACCAGGTGCTCGATGAGTCGCTTCAGGTCAGGGGGTCGGGTGGTGGCGATACCGGGGCCCCGCAGGTGAAGGTCAACCCCATAGGACGTGATATTTACCACACCGACTGGGTGGCCGACCGAACCATCGCATGGCTCGATTCCCTGGATGCCGACGACGACTGGTTCTGCTGGATGAGCTTTCCCGATCCCCATCACCCCTGGGACCCGCCCCAGTCGGAGGTCGGCCGCATCGACTGGCGTGAGGTTCCCCTGCCGGCGGGTTATCCGGACACCGCCGCAGGACGGGAGCGTATCCTCGATGCCAAACCCCGTCACTGGCGCCTCTGGTACGACGGTACGCTGGTGTCCAACTACGAGGCTCCCGCCGCCTGGGTACCGGCTACCCTCACTGCCGACCAGGTTCGAGAGGTGAATGCGCGTAATGCAGTCGAGTGCGAGCTCATCGATGAAGCCCTTGGGCGGGTTCTGAGACGGATCGCAGAGCGAGGTTGGGCTGATGAGGTGGACGTGGTGTTTACCACGGACCACGGCGAGTTCCAAGGGGATTTCGGCCTACTGTTCAAAGGTCCTTACCATGTCGACTCTCTCATGAGGCTTCCCCTGGTATGGCGACCGGCCCCGTCGGCCGTAGCGCCAGAGCCGGCGGTGGTGACCCGGCCCGTGGGGTTGGTCGACCTGGCGCCAACCTTCTGCGCCATCGCCGGGCTCGAACCGGCTGAATGGATGCAGGGGTCGTCACTCCCCGTCGATGACTCGGACGCCGACGCCCGCGGATTCGAGCGGGTTTTGACGGCTTGGGACAGCGAGCTGTTCGGGGTCGGCCTCCATCTCCGCACCATCATGCGAAACCACTGGGTTTGCACTGCCTACCTGCCTGGTACTTGTCACGACGGCACCGAAGGGGAGCTCTACGATCTGACCGACGATCCGTTGCAACGAGTCAACCTATGGCACGATCCAGCGCAGCGTTCCCTGCGAGACGCGCTCCTGGCAGACCTGTGGGACAGCCAGCCGCCGCCCAGAGTCCCGCGCCTCTGCCTCGAGGCGCCCGTCTGAATGGATAAGCGCCTGCTCGTCAGGTGCTTGACCGGTGGTTACGGGCATCGCAGCCGACGGTGCCTCGCTCACCGCTGCTCGCGCGACCAGGATCATCGAGGGTGCCCTGTGCGAACCGGCCTTGAGGGTGTCGCCAAACAGGTCGCTACAATCGCGTGGCCGAGCCTGATGTCCGTTGCGGATGCACCTCGCACAGGCATCGCGAAGCTGCAGGAGCAGCACACCAGCCAACGGTGCCCTAATATCACAGAGCGCTGACCACAGGAGACAAATGGACATCGAGGAGTTCTACGAAGCCGACGAACGCAGGCGGCGTTCAGAGGAGATCGAGCTTGGTCAGGACTGGCGTGATACCCACGGCGCGCGCTATGAGCTGTCATGGGTAGTCGACACCGGTGAGTTGTACGTCATGCGGGAGCCGACAGTGCCCATGACCGAGGATCCGTTCGGTGACGTCTTCAATACGTCCTTCCCGGTGAACGAGCTGGCGGTTGCGGTCATAGGGTGGGTCGCGACCCAACAGGAGCTCGACGCCCTGCTTGACGGGTGGCAGCAGGCCATGGCAAGCCCGGACGGAGTCGGCTGGCTGGCTGAGCGGCTGCGC
This sequence comes from Actinomycetes bacterium, assembly GCA_021851165.1. Lineage (GTDB taxonomy): Bacteria > Actinomycetota > Acidimicrobiia > Acidimicrobiales > JAJZJN01 > JAJZJN01. Next base: position 21,302 of record JAJZJN010000019.1, on the reverse strand, counting down.
AGCCGGGGCGTGCCCCGGGAGGCTCCTGTCAGGCCCTGACCCGGGGTAACCGGGGTGCTTCCCGCTCTGGGCATCCCCATCGCCACGGACTGGACATGGCGCGTCGACCTCTGGCTCGGCTACAAATAGCTGATGATCTCGGGGGAGCGGGGAGCTGTGCATGGCCGTGTGCCTGCATGGCCTATGTGGGTGATCGCCTTGGTGTTCATGATCGACAATGTCGACCAGAACATCGTCCGTGGAATGGTTCCCCAGCTGCAGGCCCATTTCCATGTCGGATTCTTCGCCATAGGCGTGCTGATGTCAGCGTTCGTGGTTGTCAACGGGCTCGTGACACTGCCGGCAGGCTACCTGGCAGATCGTTGGCATCGCGCTCGTTCCCTCGGGACGACAGTCGCTTTGTGGTCGATTGTGAGCGCGCTCGGGGGTGCCATGCCGACATTCGGCGCCCTGGTGGCAAGCCGCGGTCTGCTCGGGTTCGGACAGGCGGTCACAGACCCTTCTTCGTCGAGCCTTCTAGGCGATTACTACGAGCTCGAACGGCGTGGCCGAGCCTTCGCTGTCCAGCAGTGCCTCACCTTCGTCGGGATCGGGCTTGGTCTGGCTCTCGGTGGGTCGATAGCTCCCCGCTACGGCTGGCGCGCCGGGTTCGTGGTGTCGAGCGTGCCTGGGCTGGTAATAGCTGCGATGGCATTTCGCCTGGTGGAACCGAGACGTGGGGCCGCCGACCGTGCCAGTGCCGGGGTGGTCGATGGCATAGAGATGGCTGCCCCGGGTCACGAGAGGGTGTTCAGGGGCAGCGCAAAGGCGTTTGCCTGGGATATGTGGCGAGGACTCAGGGCGGACCTTGCCACGATCCTGGCCATACCGACGCTCCGCTATGCACTGGTTGGGGTATCTGCCCTTCTGTTCACAGTGACGGCTGTCGGATCATGGATGCCGGAGTTCTACGAACGCCAGCTCCACCTTGGCCAAGGCGATGCTACGGCGGCATTCGGCGCGCTGGTGGTCCTGGGGGGCGTGCCCGGCGTGCTGTTTGGTGGCAGGTTGGCCGACAGGTGGGCGCGTAGGGTCCGTGGAGCGAGGGTGGCGATACCTGGGTACTGCCTTCTGACCACCTGCACTCTGTTCATGGTCTCGTACCTGCCGATGCCGTTCTGGGCGGTGTTTCCGATCCAACTGGTGGCGTTCTTCACGGCGACCTTGGCGATCCCCGCGCTGCGGGCAGGCCTGACCGACGCCGTGCCGGCGAATCTACGCGGGGCCGGCTTCGGCGCGTTCAACCTTGCCTCGGTGCTGTTCGGGACGGCGGCTGCACCGGTCGCTACCTCGTTCGTGGCGGAGAAGATGGGAGGGAACTTCCGAAGCGCATTCCTGATAGTGACGCCGGTGGCCTATGTGGGCGCTTTTCTGTTGCTAGCAGCGAGGGACCATCTCGAACGTGACACCGCTGCGATCTTCACGAAGGTGATGGAGGCATTGGCAGCCGATCAGGCATTGGCAGCCGATGCTCCTCCAGTCCAGCCCGCCCCTGACGTGGACACGGACCGGCACGGATCCTGACGCTGGAGCAGCATGTTGGTCTGCGACAATGAGTGGTCAGCCCGGCACCATCATGGCAGGAGGATGTCCTAGGTGGCCCAAGGCCCCCCCAAGGCCCAGCGCTTCAGATACGTCCCGTCGTTGGACGGTCTCCGGGCACTCGCGGTCCTGGGGGTTATTGCCTACCATGACGGCATCTCGATCATGCCGGCCGGGTTTCTCGGTGTCGACGCGTTCTTCGTCCTGTCGGGCTTCCTCATCACCTCCCTGCTTGTGAGCGAATGGCATTCGACGGATCGCATCAGGCTCGGGGCCTTCTGGTCGCGGCGGGCACGCCGTCTCCTGCCGGCGCTTTTCCTCATGGTCATCGCCGTTGTGGCCTACGCGCGCTTCATCGCGCCACGGGGTATGTACCCCGGTCTCCGTCTCGACGCTCTGGCGACGTTGTTCTATGTGGCCAACTGGCATTTCATCCTCGCGGGACAGAACTACTTCGTCCGGACGGGCCCCCCATCCCTGCTGCTTCACACCTGGACCCTGTCGATCGAGGAGCAGTTCTACATCGTGTGGCCCCTGGTGGTCCTGCTCCTGGTTCGTAGACGTCGGACCCTCTGGCCGCTGTTTTGGGTGTCGGTCGTCGGAGCTGTGGCGTCGGCGGCAGAGATGGCCATCTTGTACAGGCCGGGGCATGATCCGACGCGGGTTTACTTCGGAACCGATACGCACGCCGAGAGCCTCCTCATCGGAGCAGCACTAGCTGTGGGCATGGTGCTCTGGCGGCAGCGCCGGGTGAGCGACGTGGAGACGCGTACCACCTCGCTGGTGCGAACTGCGACCGGTCGGACCGCAGCTCTCGGTCTCGGCATCGTTGGGATAGGGGTGTCGGCCTGGGCGTGGTCGCAGCTCAGCTACAACGATCCGTTCGTGTTCCGGGGAGGGATAGTCGTTGCGGGACTGGCCGTTGCCGGCGTGATAGCCAGCGCAGTGCTGCATCCTACTGGTCCGGTGGCGAGCGTCCTGTCGCTCTCTCCTCTGCGCTTTGTCGGCAGGATCTCCTACGGCATGTACCTGTGGCACTGGCCTCTAGAGTTCCTGATCGATAGTGCCAGGACGGGCCTGTACGGCTACGAGCTCGACGGTGTCCGTCTGATGGCCACGCTGGCGATCAGCATCGCGTCCTACTATTTGCTGGAGCAGCCCATACGTCAGGGAACGTTCTTCACGTCCATTCGCGCGTGGCTGGCAACGCCGGCTCTCGTCGGCTGTGTCGTCTTGGCGGTGGTGCTCGGAACGGCCGTGCCGGCGAGCTCGGTCGCGCTTCCTCCGCCTCCGAAGCCAGCCCTGCATGGTGCACCGGTCAAGGTGATGCTCGTGGGTGATTCTGTGGCTCTGACCCTTGGCATTGGCCTGAGCTACGACACGCGCTCCTACGGCATCTGGTTGGAGGACGAGGGCATCCTTGGTTGTGGTGTGGCGATCGGCAGCTCTTATCGTTCTCATGGAGTCGTCTATCCAGTCGGGTGGGCCTGTAATACCCATCCGGCCAAGGGCTACGTTCAATGGCCCGCAGCGTGGGCCAATTGGATCGATGAGTTCCAACCAAACGTGGTGGTGCTGCTGGCCGGGCGTTGGGAGGTCATGGAGCGGACATACCACGGGCACTGGACGAACATCACCCATCCCGCTTACGCGGCATACGTGAAGCGGATGCTCGAGAAGTCAGTCCAGGTCGCAACGGCCAAGGGCGCTCGCATGATCTTCATGACGGCACCGTGCTATTCATCAGGCGAGCAGCCCGATGGCCTGCCATGGCCCGAGGACAGCTCTACGAGGTTGGACGCCTACAACTCGCTGCTGCGGCAGGTGGCCTCCGAGTATCCGGGCAAAGTGAGCGTTCAGAATTTCGAGTCGATGGTGTGCCCAGGTGGGCATTTCGAGCCTGATATCGATGGTGTGCAGGTGCGAAGGGCCGACGGGGTGCATTTCACTGTTCGTGGTGGCGAGGTGCTGGCACCCAAGGTCCTGCCGATGTGGGTAAGAGTTGGCCACCAACAGGAGGCTCAGCAACTCGCCGAGGGCAAGCGCCTGGTCTACCCGGTCAGCGAGCCGCCCACCCTGCCCGGCCCTTCATGAGCTGCTCCCTGATGCGGCCGAGCCAGGTACCGAGGCGGAGGATGCTCCTGTGCCGGAGTTGCCTGTGGAAGGTGTTCCCGGTGCATTGCTGCCGATCGGGCCGAGCAGCGGGTTCGCGCTGTCCGCCACGGCACACTGCCGTTGCAAGGCGGTGACCAGATTGGCCTCTGGCACCCGCGAGCTCTCGGCCACGGTAGTCATAAGCGCCTGCCACTGTGGGGCCTCGCCTGCTGCGATGGCTGCTGGTTGGAGCGCATCGCGGAGCTGCTGAAGGGCGGCTGCCTGCTGCTTGGCGGCCTTGACGGTGGAGGGGTCATCGGCCGCGACCCTGAAGAGGCTCAGGGAGCGCTCGACATGGCTGCACGCCCGCCGGGCGAGTGCCAGACCAGCTTGATTGGCGCAACCCGTCAGCCCGATGGCCGAGATGGCCACCAACGCCACTGCCGGGATCGACATGCGCCCGGCATGCCTGATACGTCTAGCACATGGGCTTCGGGGTGCCTGTGCGGTGCCCACAAGCATGCCGGTGACTCACCCGTCCAGCCACACCGGAGCTGCCTCCAGGAGGAATCGGCTGACGGCCAGGCAACGGTCAAACACCTCGCAGAGCAGTTCTTCGCCGGCCAACACCCTTGCTAGCGAAACGGGATGATGGGCGACTATGGAGAGGCGGCGCTCGGGGCCGTCCGTGGCCGATGCGAACGAATCGATCGCCGAGACCTCCAGTGGAAGCTCCATGCCGCCGACTCCGGCAAGGTCGATAGCCAGCCGTAACAGATCGGGCCCATGAGGCAGAGGTGGCAGGCCCCACGTAAAGGTGAGGGGGAAGTGGAACTCGTCTGCCGGCTCGGCGTCTTCCGGGAGATCCATAACGGCATCCTCGAACGACAGCAGAGTCCGCGGATCCACCTCTAACGCCAGATGGAGGTCCAGCGGCCCCCCGCACCCTTCCTCGGGGTGGAGATCCACTTCCCAGGCTTGGCGCAGTGAGTAGGTCTCGACGAAGTGGCGTTCGTCATGGACATGGAACCCGTGGTCGACGGAATGGTCCTTCAGGTCGGCTATGTACCCGGCGACGTCTATCACGGCCACAGTGTCCCGATCATACCGGGTGATCAGCAGCCGTCTGCCCGACAGGCCGGGGTATGCCGAGCCATGGTGTCCAGGCCGGGGTATGCCGAGCCATGGTGTCCAGGCCGGGGTGTCCAGGCTGGGGTGTCCAGGCTGGGGTGTGCCGGGCCATGGCTAGACCTGCCCTCGATGCGTGGCATCGCATCGGGTAGGGTCGTGGGGTGGGCGAAGCGGACCTTCTGGCAGTCTGCAACCTGGTTGCAGACGAGATAGCGCTGGCCATAGGATCCGTCGAAGGCTGGGGCAGGCCGGGGGAACGCCCAGGTCAGTATGCAGTCGATCTAGTAGCTGACGCCGCAGGCGTCGCTGTTCTTCTGGATGCGGGGATGGGGGTACTTTCCGAGGAGAGCGGGCTGCACGAAGGGCAGAGGGAACTGCTGGCGGTGCTGGACCCGCTGGACGGTTCGAGCAATGCTGCCCACGGGCTTCCCTGGTATGCCACGAGCGTATGTGTCCTCGACGATCTGGGCCCGAGGGCGGCGGTGGTCGCCAACCAAGCCACGGGCGTTCGCTACGACGCGATACGAGGCGGCGGCGCCCGTCGCGGCGACAGGCCCCTCAGCGCGTCGGGATGCGTATCACTTCCTCAGGCGATCGTGGCGCTGTCGGGATATCCGGCTCGCCATCTGGGTTGGAACCAATACCGTTGCCTGGGAGCAGCAGCGCTGGATCTCTGCGCGGTTGCCGAGGGGGCTCTGGACGCGTACGCAGTGGTTGGCAACTCCTCGCTGGGGTCGTGGGACTACATGGGTGGGATGCTCGTATGCACCGAAGCGGGGGCGGTCGTCGTCGAAGCGGGTGGGCTCGATCTGCTCACAGTCGACCACGACGCCAGGCGATGCCCACTTGCGGCAGCCACCCCCGAGCTGTTGGACGAGCTGCGCGCCGGTGTCGAGGCGGCTCGCCGTGCGTAGTTCGAAGGCCCGTCGTAGGCCACGGGGGCATCTCAGAGGCGACCGCCGGAGCACGGGTGACGACGGCCGGCCTATCCGCCTGGAGCACTGGCGGGCCGACGGCCAGCCGAAGGTGCGCTATGCCACGGAGGCCGATGCCAACAGGGTCTCACTGCAGGTGCGCATAGAGCACGGCAATGACCAGGTTGCCTATATATGCCAGATGTGCGGAGGGTGGCACCTGGCGAACCGGTGAGGTGTCACCGGTTGCGTTGCCGGTGGTACGGTCGGTGTAGGCGGTGGACCGGCCAGGAAGACAACGGAGGAGAGCCGGGCCGTGCGTAGAGGAGATGCGTAGGTGCGAAGTCCACAGCGCAGGGAGCTTGGAGGTTTGCCCGACCGCGTGCAGATCTACGAGGTAGGGCCCCGTGACGGGTTGCAGAACGAGTCCCAGGTGGTGGAGGTCGAGGCGAAGGCCGAGTTCATCAGGCGACTGGCCGAGGCTGGTTTGGGCTGCATCGAGCTGACCAGCTTGGTACCGGCCAAGTGGGTACCACAGCTTGCCGATGCCGAGGACCTCCTGGCGATGGTCGGCGACCTGCCGGGCAGGCACCCGGTCCTGGTGCCGAACGAGAGGGGCCTTGATCGCGCCCTGGCATGCGGTGTAGGCGAGATAGCGGTGTTCGCAAGTGCCACGGAGAGCTTCGCTCGGCGCAATCTCAACCGAACTCTCGAGGAGTCGTTGGAGATGTTCCGTCCCGTCGTGACGCGGGCGGTCGACGCAGGGCTAGCGGTTCGGGGATATATATCGATGTGCTTCGGAGACCCATGGGAGGGTGAGGTGGCCGAGGCTCAGGTGGCACGGGTGGCCGTGAGCCTGGCCGAGATGGGATGCGGCGAGCTGTCGCTGGGAGACACGATAGGCGTGGCGACGCCGGGCCAGGTGGTCGGACTACTGGCCGAGCTGGGGAGGCACGGCCTGGGGCCTGATCGGTTGGCCGTCCATTTTCACGATACCTATGGGCAAGCTCTCGCGAATACTCTGGCAGCCCTCCAACATGGGGTGACGACGGTGGACTCCTCCGCTGGGGGTTTGGGTGGATGTCCTTACGCAGGCAGCGCCACGGGGAACCTCGCAACCGAGGATCTGGTGTGGCAGCTCCACGGCCTCGGTATCCAAACCGGTGTCAATCTGGAGGCACTTTGCCGCACGAGCCTGTGGATGGCGCGCCTGCTCGGCAGGCCGAGCCCATCGCGCACCCTCACAGCCCTGGCGCCCACCCTCGAGTGATCCGCTTTGAGACCGCCGATGGTCATCCCCATGTCCGCATACGAGGAGAGATGAAATGCTTGACACGACGCTCACAGAGGAGCAGGAGCACTTGCGCAGGACCGTGGAGGACTTTGCGCGCAAGGTAGTTGCTCCTGTCGCGGCCCATCATGACGCGACAGGAACCTTCCCCTACGACATCGTGCGCCAGATGGGAGAGATGGGGCTGTTCGGCCTACCTTTCCCGGAGCAGTATGGCGGGATGGGCGGTGACTATTTCACCCTCTGCCTGGCCATCGAGGAGCTTGCCCGGGTGGACCAGAGCATTGCCATAACCCTCGAGGCCGGATGCTCCCTCGGCGCCATGCCGGTGTACCGGTTCGGAACCGAGGCCCAGAAGCACAAGTGGCTGCCCCTGCTGTGCTCGGGCCAGGCGCTCGGTGCGTTCGGGCTTACCGAAGCCGGCGCAGGCAGTGACGCAGGTGGCACGCGCACGACAGCCCGGCTCGAGGACGGGCAGTGGGTTATCAACGGGTCGAAGGCTTTCATCACGAACTCCGGGACGGACATCACGAGGCTCGTGACCGTAACGGCGGTAACCGGTGAGTCCGCCGAGGGGAAGCCGGAGATAAGCTCGATTCTAGTCGAGGTGCCGGCACCTGGGTTCACGGTTGATCCCCCCTATGACAAGGTCGGCTGGCATGCCTCCGATACGCACCCGCTGTCTTTCGAGGACCTTCGGGTGCCCGAGGAGAACCTTCTAGGCGAGCGTGGGCGGGGGTATGCCAATTTCCTGAGCATCCTCGACGAGGGCAGGATAGCCATCTCGGCTCTGGCGGTCGGCGCAGCTCAGGGATGTGTGGACGAGAGCCTCAAATATGCCAAGGAGCGGGAGGCGTTCGGTCGCCCCATCGGGCACAACCAGGGAATCTCCTTCAAGATCGCCGAGATGGAGGCCCGCACCTTCTCTGCTCGTTGCGCTTACTACGATGCTGCTGCGAGGATGCTCGCGGGTAGGCCTTTCAAGAAGGAGGCGGCTATCGCCAAGCTGGTCTCGTCCAACGCAGCCATGGACAATGCCCGTGACGCCACACAGATCCACGGGGGCTATGGCTTCATGAACGAGTGCCCGGCCGCCCGCCACTACCGGGATTCGAAGATCCTCGAGATCGGAGAGGGAACCAGTGAGGTCCAGAAGATGCTGATTGCCAGGATGCTGGGGCTGTAGATGCCTGCCATGATGATGCGAGCCGCCGTCCTCCCTGGAGCACTGTGATGGACAAAGTCGTGGGCACCGCGGCAGAAGCGGTGCAGGACATCCCGAATGGGGCGTCGCTGGCGGTTGGCGGGTTCGGGCTCTGCGGCATCCCAACTGCCCTGATCGAAGCGCTCCTCGAGAGCGGGGTAGGGGACCTGGAGACCGTGAGCAACAACTGCGGCATAGACGAGTGGGGACTCGGGATCCTGCTGTCCGCCAGGCGTATTCGTCGGACGACGGGTTCCTATGTTGGCGAGAACAAGGAGTTCGAGCGGCAGTTCCTCTCCGGAGAGCTGGAGGTAGAGCTGGTTCCCCAAGGAACTCTGGCAGAGCGGCTGAGGGCGGGTGGGGCGGGCATCCCCGCGTTCTACACACCCGCAGGGGTCGGGACCCAGGTTGCCGAGGGTGGCCTGCCGTGGCGTTACGATGGCGCTGGTGGGGTGGCTGTGGCTTCCCCCCCGAAGGAAGTCCGTGAGTTCGACGGCATGACCTATGTGCTCGAGCATGGGATCAGGACGGATTTCGCCATGGTGCATGCCCGGTATGGAGATCGTCACGGCAACCTCATCTACGAGAAGAGCGCTCAGAACTTCAACCCGTTGTGCGCTGCTGCAGGACGCGTGACGATCGCAGAGGTGGAGGAGCTGGTGGATCCTGGTGGCCTGGATCCTATGCAGGTCCACACACCTGGGATCTTCGTCCAGCGGGTGGTGCACGTGCCGGACGTGGAGAAGCGGATAGAGAAGAGGACGGTGGCCCGATGATCGGCTTGACACGCGACGAGCTGGCCGCACGCGTAGCCGCCGAGCTGACTGACGGGCAGTACATCAATCTCGGCATCGGCCTGCCGACGCTGGTCCCGAACTTCGTGCCCGAGGGCATGCACGTCGTGCTGCAGGCGGAGAACGGGATCCTGGGCGTAGGCCCGTATCCCACCGAGGACGCAGTGGATCCCGACCTCATCAATGCAGGCAAGGAAACCGTGACCGTGGTTCCCGGCGCCTCGTATTTCGACTCGGCCACATCGTTCTCGATGATTCGTGGTGGTCATGTCGACGTGGCTGTTCTTGGTGCCATGCAGGTGTCGGCAGCCGGTGACCTTGCGAACTGGATGATCCCGGGAAAGATGGTGAAGGGGATGGGCGGTGCCATGGACCTCGTCCATGGGGCGAAGCGGGTGATCGTGATGATGGAGCACACCGCCAGGGACGGTGGTTACAAGATCGTCCGCGAGTGCTCGTTGCCCCTCACCGGCAAGGCCTGCGTCCAGCGAATCATAACCGACCTCGCGGTCATAGACGTGGAGCCTGAGGGACTCGTGCTGCGCGAGCTCGCGCAGGGGGTCACAGTGGACGAGGTACGGGCAGCCACTGAGCCGGAGCTGGTCGTGGCCATCCCGTGATCCGCGGGCACCTGACCCGGGTGCTCGCGTGCCAAGAGGGGAGAATGGCCCCATATAACCCCCCACAGAACGGAGGAGCAGGCCGATGGTGGAGCGTGTCGGAGTAGTCGGGTGTGGGCTGATGGGCTCCGGCATTGCCGAGGTGTGCGCCAGGGCCGGACTAGACGTGATCGTGAACGAGGTCGGAGAAGCTGCGCTGTCAGCAGGCTCACAGCGGATCGAGGCCTCCCTGACGAGAGCGGTTGCGGCAGGCAAGCTGACCGGTGAGCAGAAGGAAGCTGCGATAGAGGGGATTCGTTTCACCACAGACCTGGGGGAGCTGGAGGACCGCGAGCTCGTGGTCGAGGCTGTCGCAGAAGACGAGGCGACGAAGCTCGATATCTTCGCCCGCCTGGACAAGATCGTCTCATCACCTGACGCCGTGCTCGCGTCGAACACGTCATCCATCCCGATCATGAAGCTCGCAATGGCTACCGAGCGCCCGGAGAAGGTTGTCGGCATTCACTTCTTCAACCCCGTTCCGGTACTGAGCCTTGTCGAGCTGGTCACATCGCTGCTCACGAGTGAGGAGACTGCCGGCTCGGCCCGTCTGTTCGTCGAGGGTCAACTGGGCAAGAAGGTCATACTGTCCAAGGACCGGGCTGGGTTCATCGTCAATGCGTTGCTGATCCCTTACATACTGTCGGCGATCAGGATGCTCGAGTCTGGCTTTGCCACGGCAGAAGATATCGACAATGGAATGGTCGAAGGCTGCGCCCATCCGATGGGACCGCTCGCTTTGGGTGATCTGATAGGGCTCGACACGACCCAGGCCGTGGCGCGTTCGTTGTACGAGGAGTTCAAGGAACCTCTGTACGCACCGCCGCCACTGCTCTCACGCATGGTGGAGGCAGGCCTCCTCGGCCGGAAGACCGGTCAGGGTTTCTATGCGTATCGACGACCATCTTCAGCTTGACGCGCCTGGGCGTAGATGCATGCCCGAATTCGCGCGTACATCCGTGCCTGGGGATGTTGGTGAGCCATTGATGATCTCAAAAAACCTTGCCTTACTGGAGCTGTCGGGTCTCGATAGCGCCAAAATATTCGGTATCATAGCTGCAGAAGTGAGAGCCATCCTTGGAGTACCGAGGGTGGTTATATGGCATTATGTGCCATCTCTACATCGCCTGATTGTTGAGCAAGATGGCGTAGAAATAGACGCACTGTATATTTCGCTGATCGACGCGGATATACTGATGCAGGCTCCAGCCATATGGACTACCTATCCAGATGGAGTCAAGGCAGAGCTGGTTACCAAGAGTTTTGGTATAACTGATACGTCGAATGAAGTGGCGGTGTGCCTGCCACTATGCGGGATGGAATGCAGCGCGGTGCTCCTCTTCCAGGTACCGGATGTCAATACAGCCAACAGAGTGATCGACTCTTCCAGAGCATTGGTTGCACAGATAGGCGCAGTGATGAGCAATTATTCTGCTCTAGAACGTGCCAGTTATCATGAGGCACAGCTGGAGGCGCTTTACGAAACGGCGGGAGAGATTTCTGCAGAGCTGGATCTGGACAGCGTGTTGAGAGCAATTGCCTCACGAGCTAAAAAGCTCGTAGATGCACCTATCTCATATATCATGCTAGTCGATCGGGAGCTATCCGATGTGTATATGTGTACGACTATTGGCACGACTAGCAGAGAGTTTTCGACATTACGATTGGCACTCGGAGATGGCTTAGGGGGACGTACTGCTCAGGAGATTAGGCCGCTTTATACAAAAGATTATTTGAATGACCAGCATTTCAGACATGTACCGGATGTTGATCAGGCCGTTAGATTAGAAGGAATAAAGAGTATCCTGGGTGTCCCGATGAAGGCACTCACGAAGTTTGTAGGTGTGCTATACGTAGCTGACCGCACTGAGCGTGTTTTCACTGATAGTGATGTGGAAGTATTAAGCAGCCTAGCTCATCATGCTACCCTCGCTGTCGGTAATTCCGCGCTATACGAGTCTGTAGCGACCGCGCTCGACCAGCTTGAGCGCATGCAGGAAGTAGCGGCGGAACAGTTTAGGAAGTTGAAAGCATCTGACGCGCTGAACCAGATCCTGAGTGAGCTAATTGTCCTGGGGGAAGGTATCGATGGCGTGACGAGGCAGTTGGCCGGCTTGGTCGACGGTCATGTGGTGGTCTGCGATGAGCACGGGTATGTGATCTCCTCGGCTGGGGAGCCTGAAGACGAGTTTTCCTGGGCTCTGGCGAGTAGGGGTGGAAGGCCACGAAGGACGAGGGGGGGTATCGCCGGCGAGATCGAGGAGGTAATTGGCGGTCTCGAACATGGTCAGTCGGTCGTGTTGCCGGGCTCCAGCGCGTCGCGACTCAAGGAGTGCCTCGTGGTGCCGGTTAGTGCCGGTGGTGAGGTGATGGGATCGATATGGATTCGGGTTGCAGCCGAGCGCCTTGCCGAGCAGCAGGCCGTCCTCGAGGGAGCGACGCGCGTGGTGGCGCTGGAGCTTGCTCATGGACGTGCAATCGCCGCGTTGGAGGCACGGATGCATGGTGAGCTGCTGGAGGACCTGCTGACATGTCGACCTGAGGCTATGGCGACGATCGTGCGGCGTGGCATCGAGCTGGGCGTGGACCTGGCCAGCCCTCATCATGTCGGCGTGATCTCGCTGCGGGTGACGGATCCGGGAGCTGGCGACCGCACCAGGGGGATGAGGCCACGCGCAGCACAGGACGATCTGGTAAAGGCGCTGGCTGCGGCCCAGGATTGCTCCTTCGTGGGTGTCGTATTCGGGCTGGTGGTGGTGCTCATGCCTGCCGGCAGTGGAGATCCAGGTTCGATGCTCCGGCACTTATTGGCCCGACAGGCAGGGAGTGACGTGAGCTACCACGCCGCGGTGTCCGAGGTCGTGAGAGACGTAGGCGGCTATGGAGATGCCTTCGATGCGGCCAAGCGCGGTCTGGTGTTGGCCCCCGATGGGTCATTCCTATCGGTGGTGGATCTCTCCAAGGCGGGGATCCTTCCGTTGCTGTTCAGAAGAGGGGGCGACACCGAGCTGCGCCGGTTCGCCGATAGGGTGCTTGGTACCGTGGTCAGCTACGACGAGCGGCACGCGGCCGATCTGTGCAGGACTCTTCAGGCGTACGCGGATGCAGGCGGGAGCCCCGGCGGGGCGGCCACCATCCTGGGGGTACATGTCAACACCGTCTACTACCGGCTCAAGAAGCTTGAAACGCTGCTCGGTCGGGACTTTCTGGAGCCGCAGCGCCTGGTGGACATACAGGTTGCCCTCCTGGCACGGCGTTTCCTGGCTCTTGAGGAGACAGTTTGGTAGATCTCTCCAGAAGTTCCCAAATAATATATAGATAATCTCTATAGATCTAGCGAAACGTTCTCGTTACAGTCGATAGCATGTCCATGGGGGGGCGCACTACACATACGCAGTTGCCATCAGGTCTCGAGGGCGAGACCTACGACAAGCTCCGGGAGAGCTTCGCGTGGCAGGTTCCACATAGCCTCAACATCGGAAGCCTCTGCGCTGATCGGCATGCCGCGGGATCCTTGGCCATGGTGGAGGTGTTGCCGGATCGCACGAGTCGAGCGCATACGTTCGGCGACTTGGCAGCAGCCTCGAACCGGCTGGCCAACGCTCTCGGCGGACTCGGGATCTCCTCCGGTGACCGGGTTGCCATCGTCCTCCCGCAACGATTCGAAACCGGTGTAGCTCACATAGCGCTCTATAAGATGGGTGCGATCGCAGTGCCGATGAGCAGCCTCTTCGGCCCGGACGCGCTCGGATACCGCCTGCAGGACTGTGACGCGGCGGCAGTGATCACCGATGAGGCGTCAATCGATGTGGTAACCGAGGCTGCCGCAGCGCTCACGTCGGTAGAGCTCATCGTGGCTGGGGAATCGGCACAGCCACCGCATCATAGGTTTGACGAGCTCCTCGCGTCGGGCTCGCCAAGCTACGAGGTGAGACCAACCGGCCCCGACACACCCGCGCTGATCATCTACACCTCCGGAACTACCGGCCCACCGAAGGGCGCGATGCATGGTCACCGGGTGCTGGTGGGGCATCTGCCGGGCTTCGAGCTGTCCCACAACGGCTTTCCCCAGCCGGGGGACAGGTTCTGGACGCCGGCCGACTGGTCGTGGATAGGTGGTCTCATGGATTGCCTGATGCCGAGTTGGTACCACGGCGTCCCGGTGGTGGCAGCTCCAAGGCGCGGCTTCGATCCTGAGTGGGCAGCAGATCTTCTCCGGCGTGAAAAGGTGCGGAACACTTTCCTGCCGCCTACGGCATTGAAACTGCTGCGCGAGGCCGGCGTGCAGCTTGCGGGTGGTCTCCGATCGGTCATGAGCGGCGGCGAGGCGCTCGGTGCCGAGATGTTGGAATGGGGACGCACCCATCTGGGTCTCGTGATCAACGAGATCTACGGGCAGACAGAGGCCAATTATGTGGTGGGGAACTCGGCGATGGTCTGGCCTGTGCAGCCAGGCTCGATGGGGCGACCCTACCCAGGTCATGATGTTGCAGTCTTGGACCGCGAGGGCAAGAAGGTCGGGCCGGGAGAGCCAGGAGAGTTCGCAGTCAGGGTTCCCGACCCGGTGGTTTTTCTTGGCTATTGGGGCCGGCCGGCCGAGACGGGGGAGAAGGTGCGGGACGGATGGCTTCATACGGGTGACGCCGGTTACATGGCCGAGGACGGCTACCTGTTCTTCTCGGGCAGGGTGGATGATGTGATCAACTCCGCTGGATATCGGATCGGACCGAGCGAGATCGAGGACTGCATTCTCGGCCATCCAGCAGTCGCTATGGCCGCAGTCATCGGAGTGCCCGACGAGCTACGGGGCGAGGCGATCAAAGCGTTTGTCCTACTTGGCGAGGGGTACGAGCCGGCACCCGCCCTCGAGGACCAGATCCGCCAGCATGTGCGCGAGCGCCTGGCTGCCTACGAGTACCCACGTCAGATCGAGTTCGTGAGCTCCCTGCCGATGACCACCACCGGCAAGGTGCGACGTTCGGAGCTGCGAAGGATCGAGGCAGCACGGCAAGCAGGCATGGAACATTGGCCCATTGGATAGGGCAGAGGACTCCGGGGGATATGACGAGACGAGTTGGCAGACACGAGAGGGGAGAAGGTCTGATGAGGCACTTGAACGAGCAGCGCGTGACTGGGCATGGGGCACTTCGTCGCTGGCACAAACCCGTATTACGGTTCCAGCTTCGTAGTGCCAAGGGCTTGCGCATGTCGCTCGCAGTTCTTACTGCGGTGGCGTTGGGGGCCACTGCCTGCAGCTCTACGCCGGCGACCAAGACAGCGCCAACCTCCAGTGCGGTGAACATAGGTTTCGCCGGTCTCCTCTCGGGGTCGGTTGCAGAGCTGGGTGAGACTGGCGTTAACGGCATCAAGATGGCGATCTCCGACATCAACGCTCACGGAGGGCTGCTGGGCAAGAAGGTAAACCTCGAAGTTGCCAACGGTGCAGGATCACCGTCGACCAGTCTGAGTGAAGTGCGCAACATGGTCTTGAATGACCATATAGTCGCGGACTTTGGTGCTGTTTCCAGCGCATCTGGTGCAGCAGAGGAGTCATTCACCAGCACTCACCAAGTGCCATTTTTTGCAGCAATCGACAATAATGTGTCACTTATGACGACTCATTATAATAAGTGGAGCTTCCAGCTAGTACCGAATACCTATATGGAGCCGCGGGCAGTTGCGTACTACGTCCACAAGCTATACGGATCCCGGCATATTCGGGTGGCAACCATAACACCCAACTACAGTTTTGGTCTTTCGGACGTCACTCAGTTCCTCGCAGGGCTTAAGGAGTACCATGTCAACTTCACGGTCGTTACCCAGCAGACACCAGCCCTAGGAGAGCCGAACTTCGACCCCTACATAGTCGCACTATTGGCCGCGCACCCCGACTTCGTCTTCAGCGGCCAGTACGGTGGTGATCTGGTCACTCTAACGAAGCAAGCTCTTTCCTATGGGCTTCTCTCAAAGGTGAGGTTCGCCGCTCTCTATGGGCGTGACCAGCTCAAGGCCCTCGGCGCTGCGGATCCGGAGCGCGGAGCGATCGGTTTCGACCGGGCCCCGTTCTGGGCCACCACGATGGCGCCTTCGGCAAGCTGGATCAGCAGCTATCACACCCGCTACGGGGAGTGGCCGGCAGAGTGGGCTATCCTGGAGTACACGGCAGTACAGACGTGGGCTTACGCTGTAAAGAAGGCTGGCACCTTTGATTCGGCAAAGGTAGTAAGCGAGCTACCGGGGGCGACAGTTCCTACCATACGTGGCCCGATCACGATACGCGCCTGCGATCATCAAGCGCTGGTGCCCGAATATGTGGGCGTGATCTCATCGCACGTAGATCCGAAGTATGGGTTTCCGATCTACAGCAAGACAGTTACTGTGCCTGCCAGTAAGATTATCGACCCATGTGGCTACCGGCCGTAGCAGTCACGCCAACCTGGCGGCGACACCCATGAGTAACTACCCATGAGCTGGGGTTCCATATCTATCGCTCTGCTTACGAGTCTTTCGTCTGCGGCGTCACTGTTCATGGTGGCAGCAGGACTGACATTGATCTTTGGAGCTATGCGAGTTATTAACCTGGCGCATGGCAGCTTGTACATGTACGGCGCCTTCGCTGTGGCGACGATAGTGGGGGCGGCGAGTGGCGAGCGGTTCTGGTTCGCCGTTGCCCTAGCCCCGTTGGGCGTCGCGGCAGTTGGCGTGCTCATCGAGGTAACGGTGATGCGCCGGGTCTACCGGCGTGACCATCTGGTACAGCTTCTAAGCACGTATGGGATCTCGCTCATCATGGCTGACATAGCGCTGAGCCTCTGGGGTGGCAGCCCGCGCTCGGTGAGCGCGCCGGCGATACTTGCTGGTGCCATCACGATCGCGGGGCATACTTTTCCCGAGTATGAGCTGTTCCTGATAGGCGTGGGCTTAGCTGTTGGTTTGGCCCTGTGGCTACTGCTGGCCCGAACACCGCTTGGCTGGCGAATTCGTGCATCGGTCGAGGACGCCGAGTTGCTCTCGGTGCAGGGGACCAACGTCAGGTTGCTCTACACCGCCGTGTTCGGCCTCGGTGCACTCCTGGCTGGAATCGGAGGTGCTCTGATCACGCCGGTTCAGGGCGTCGACCTGGGCATGGGGGATTCGATAATCGTCGCGGCGTTCATCGTGGCGGTGATCGGGGGCCTCGGTTCGATAGCCGGCGCCGCGTTGGGAGCGTTGATCATCGCCGTGTTCGAGATGGTAGGCACCCTTTGGCTGCCATCGTGGGCACCAGCATCGTTGTATATCGCAATGATTGTGGTGCTGGCGCTGAAGCCCTGGGGGCTTCTGGGCGTCAAGGATAACTCGTGAGGCCTGTGCCCGTGAGGCCTGTGCCCGTGAGGCCCGTGCCCGTGAGGAGGCTGGGGGGATGACGGTTCCGTGGGGCGGCGAGCTCGCGGAAGAGCCCGTGGGAGACAACAGCCGCGGTCACTCTGCGGCTGAATCGGAATGGGTCTCTCCGCGGGGAAGGCGCCAACAGATTGCCTGGCTCATCGTGCTGGTGGTTCTTCTTCTGCTAGGTGGGCGGACTCTGGGGGTCACAAATGTTGAAATTCTCATAGATTCCATGCAGTTCGCAGTTTTTGCCTGTGCTACTAACCTTGTCATCGGGTATGGGGGACTTGTCTCATTTGGACAGGCAGTCTTCTATGGGATCGGTGCATATACTATCGGTCTCACCTGGATGCATATGCGACTCGACTTCTGGATAGCATTTGGAGCAGCTCCGATCGTAGCCGGGATAGCCGCACTACTGGTTGGGCTCATCGTATTGCGTACTCGTGGTTTATACTTTGCACTGCTAACGCTAGCATTTGCTCAGCTATGCTATACGGTCACCTTGCTGCAGACAGGGTTTACCAATGGCTCTACCGGTATCTTCGGCTCTCTTATTCCATCATTATTGGTGAATCCACGGAATGCCTATTATTTTGTATTTGGAATATCGGCCGTCGCTCTCTTAGCAATGTGGTTTGTTATCCGTTCTCCATTTGGCCTAACGTTGAAGGCCATTCGGGAGAATAGAGGCCGTGCAGAGGCCATCGGGATCAATGTGTTTCGGCACCAGCTTGCAGCCTTTGTCATATCCGGCTTCTTCTGCGGCTTGGCAGGTGGTCTATTCGTTATATACGACAATGCTACGTATCCACATCTGCTTGATTGGATTACTTCTGGTTTTCCAGTATTTATGCTTGTTATCGGGGGGATGGCGCTGTTCCTGGGGCCAGCTCTCGGTGCTCTTGTGTATACCGTTGCGTATACTGAGATTAGCCAACGAACTCAGCAATGGGAGCTTATTTTTGGAATAGTGCTTGTGATCGTCGCTCTGTTCGCACCAGAAGGGCTGGGGGGTTTAGTCGCAGCGCGCACTGGTAGACGACGGTCATGGCATGCACTACTGCGGGTGGCGAGGGATCGCTATGACGTGCTAAGGGGTGATCGGGTGTGAAGTCGCTCCGCATGGCTTGGTATAGGCTATGAATCCGCTTCTCGTAGTCGATGATATAACGAAGAAGTTCGGTGGATTTCTTGCAGTAGATGGGGTGAGCCTATCAGTGGATGCTGGCGAGATTCATGCTGTTATAGGCCCAAACGGAGCTGGTAAGTCCACGTTGTTCAAGCTGTTGACAGGCGTATATACCCCGACACGCGGTACGGTTGAGGTGAGCGGGACGGCCGTAACAGGGATGCGCCCACATGGGGTAGCACGGGCTGGGCTGGTTCAGGTCTTCCAGACGAGTAGCATTTTTCCGCGCCTGACCGTAGAGGAGTCCGTGGCGACCTCGTTGCTCGCTACGAGTGGTATGAGCATGAGCTTGCGCAGGCGCGATTGGGTACGTCTGAGGGACGAGGTAGCGAGCCTGCTTGGTGACGTGGGATTGCTGGACGAGGCACGCTCGATAGCCGCGGCGCTCTCCCACGGGGATCAGCGAGCGCTGGAGGTGGCTGTGGCGCTTGGTTGCCGACCGAGCGTCCTTCTCCTCGATGAACCCACTGCTGGGATGTCCCCGTTCGAAACCGAACGGATGGTGGCGTTGATCAAGACGCTGCGAGAGGTGCGGGGTGTCACCATCGTGCTGTCGGAGCATGACATGGATGTGGTGTTCGGCCTGTCGGACCGTGTGACGGTCATGCACCATGGGCAGGTACTGCGGGTGGGGTCTCCAGTAGAGGTGGCCAATGACGAACAGGTTATTGCCGTTTACCTAGGTGGGGAGCGTGTCTGAGCAGCATCGAGGTCTGATGTCCTCACGAGAGGGGAAGGTACGGCGGCCTCGTGAGCTCCTGATACGGGATATACACGCCTACTACGGCTTGAGCCATGTCCTACAAGGGGTGTCTCTGGCGATACGTGAAGGCGAGACGGTGGCTATTCTCGGTCGGAATGGGGCAGGGAAAACCACGACCATGAGGGCGGTCATGGGGTTGATGCCGGTCAGGTCGGGTGACGTGGTTCTGGACGGGCGAGTCGTTACCGGCCGACCCCCCTATGAGCTTTGTCGCGCGGGCATAGCATTCGTTCCGAGTGGGAGGAGGGTGTTCGGTTCGCTGAGCGTCGCACAGAACCTTGAACTGGCATCGCGGAGCGTGAAGCGGCGGACCGCCTCTGCCTGGGATCGCGAGAGGGTGGAGGCATTGTTCCCTGCTCTCGCAGGGCTACGCAATCGCCCTGCCGGTTTCCTCTCGGGTGGAGAGCAGCAGATGCTCAAGTTGGCCAGGGCACTGCTGACCAACCCCGACATCCTGCTGCTGGATGAACCGACAGAAGGCTTGGCTCCCACCGTCGTGCAGGACATGGGCCGGTGGCTCAGGGGTCTACGCGATGAGGGACTGGGCATTCTTCTCGCAGAGCAGAATGCCGTATTCGCGCTCCACCTGGCACAACGCTGCTATGTGCTGGAGAAGGGGCTCATCCGTGCCGAACAACCCGCAGGCGAGCTGCTGAAGAGCGAGGAAGGCCTGCGCTACCTGGGCGTGGCAAGGCGCTAGGTGGCAATGGGTGGCGTGGCTTGGCAACCAGGTTACAGGCGCTCGGATCCGGGTGACATCGTCGGGGCTCCGTGGTTCCTGTCCCAGGACTAGGCGGGCAGGTGCGGCCTGCCGTGGTTCTGGGCAGTGACACTCGATCTGTAGTCCAGTAGGTATCTGTGACTGGTGACCGTTGGGCTCTCCGGGAAAGACGGATTCACCGTATAGGCTGCGGTTGGCTGGAGTCTCCATATCAGGCGAACTGGCCTGCCGGAGTCATGCTGTGCATGTGCTCTCCGGTGGTCCAGGTGTGCTCTGACACGCCACGTTCCAGTCGTCGGGCGCTTAGCTCAGTTGGTTAGAGCAGCTGGCTTACAACCAGCAGGCCGGGGGTTCGAGTCCCTCAGCGCCCACCAGTTCGACCCGCACGAATCAAACCGGTGGCTCTCGACGGGTTCAGTGGGCGTCGGGTGGTGGGGCTTCCGCCCTGGCCGCTTGCCGGACGGCGAGGCGGGGGAGCACGGCGAGATCCCGGGACACCAGGTCGCGCACGTCGCAGCTCACGAGTTGGCCGCTGACGGCTCGCGCTGCCGCGACGTAGGCCGCGTCGTACACGGAGATGCCGTGCTCGTCGGCGATGGCGGCCGCATCCTCGAGCAGCTGTGCATCGGCTCGGACGAGCCCGGCGTCGTCGGCCACTGCGGTGACGCGGCTTCGGAGCCGACGTGCTGCAGGCTGGTCGCCCCACGATCGGACGGCCACGTTCGTCACTTCGTAGAAGGCCAGGTCGAGGGTGGCGAGGGGATCGCCGCCGGCCAGGAGCCGGCGGGCGTCGTCGTGGTGCTCGTCGTCGGTGTCCTCGCTCGCCAGCAGGATGCTGGCGTCGAGGAGCCAGAGGTTCACGGTGCGGGCCGGTTCGCCTTGACGAGCGCTGCGACGCCGCCGCCGTGGCCCGTGACGGATCCGTCCATGGTGTCGATCTCGGTCATCCGCTGGGCGCGCCGGGCACTCCTGCGGCGCAACGTCTCTTCGGCCAGCTCGCGGAGGTACCCGCTCCTGGTCGTCCCACGACGGTCTGCCTCCATGTCGACCGCACGGAGCAGGTCGTCGGGCAGCGACACCATCACCTTGGCCACCCCCGCAGTATACCCGGTGTTGCCAACCGCCCTGGCGCAACGGCGACCGGATGCCGGCGAAGAGCTGGATAGCCCGACCGCTGCTCCTCGATGCCCGGGCTCACGGGAGGACGACCCCGGGGCCGGCAATCATGATGACCCGGTTCGTATGCTGTCCTTCAAGGTCCACCATTTTTGTCACGGCGCGAGACGCCGACGTGGGGGCGGTTTGGCTGGGGGTTTCGGCCGGATGGGTTGGAATGCCGCCGCGTATGAGGTACGTGGGTTGGATGACGCCGGGTTCGACGACGCGGTCGATGATGGTGGCCCGTTCTAACTCTGCGAACACGCCGAGGAGCTGGACGGGCATCCCGCCGTTGGGTTCAGTGTAAGTCTTTCCGATCGCGTAGGAAAAGCGCGAGCACAGCAGCGAGGAACAACACAACCGCGTTGACCAAGATGGCGACGCCGTACCCGTGGATGGTCGCGGCCGCCGGGGTGGGCAACGTCGAGCTAT
>JAJZJN010000153.1 GCA_021851165.1 Actinomycetes bacterium | reverse complement strand
CCAGCTGGCCGACTGGCCGACCGTGATCGTCCCGTACGTCCCAGAGATGCTCCACTGGCAAGCAGCCATGCGCGGGCACCCTGTGGACGTGAGCGGCTCGGAGTGGGACTACTGGGAGCTGCTGCGCCAGCGGTGGGACCACGGGACGCCGTTCGTGGTCGTCGAGCAGGACATGGCCCCGACCAAGGTGCAAGTGGACGACCTGATCTGCTGCTGGCGTCCGTGGTGCGTGTACGACTACCACGTGCGGGAAGGGCTGGGAAGCGAGATCGCCCCGTGGGTAGGCATGGGCGTCGTCAAGTTCGGCGCGCGCCTCTTCGTCGCCGCTCCCAAACTCGTCGAGAACCTCGGTCCGACCACCTGGTCGAGGCTCGACGCAGAGATGGGCCGGGCGCTACTGCGTCTGTTCCCTCCTCATATCCACGAGCCTCCTGTCGAGCATCTCCACGACTATCACCGCTAGGGCGGTATGATCCGACCATGCCAGGGGAGATCATCGCTACCGGGATCGAGATACAGCGCGCGGTCGAGGGGCTGAACGAGTCCAGCCACCAGCTCGCTGCCGCAGTCCAGGGCTTCGACGGTCTGGCCCGCAGGCTGCAGCGGAGCATCCCGGCGTGGATCGAGGAGTTCGCCGCATCCAACGCGAGCGACACTCAGGTGCTCGTCACCCCTGCCACGCACCAGCTAGAGCGCATCCTCGGATGGCTGGCCATCGTGCCCACTGGCACCACGTCAGCCACGCTTACTCTCGGGGAGATGTCGGTGCCGCTGCAGAACACGCAGACCCTCATGTCACCGGTCATGCGCCTGCTCAACCATCACGACGTACGCAAGCTGACCTACACCCCGGCCGGAAGCGGATTCCTGTGGCTGTGGGGCGAGCAGACAGCCGAGGCTGGCTTCCTCGACGGAGCCCGATGAGTGGAAGGAGAGATCATGCCATATACCGGCACTGACCAGGAGCTACCCCCCTACGCTGTTGATCTCACGGTGCACCAGGCGCTCATGGAGCAGCAGCTCGTGGAGCTGAGGCGCGACTACTACTCGCTCAAGCTGAGGACGGACTCCCCGAGCATCGGCCAATCGGTCATCCTCCAGGCGGTCCTCTGGGCAGGCATGGGCTACATCATCGCTATGGGCATCGGGTCCATCCTCGACAGTCTGTCCCACCGCAACGACGACGACGAGCCTGACGAGAAGGCGAAGGACGAGGAGTAATGGACGAGCACTACTGCCCGATGTGCGGGGTGCAGCACGGCGGCGAGCCTGAGCCTGAGCCTGAGCCCATAGCTGAGCCTGAGCCTGAGCCTGATACCGACGTAGCCGAGGCTGCCATCGAGGCCGTAGCGGACGTTGCGATAGCCGCCATCGACGCGATGGCAGAGACCCAGATCGCTGAGGAGCAGACCGAAACCGTGGAAGCCATAGCCGACGCCATCGAAGCCGAGCCGGAGCCCGAGCCCGAGCCGGAGCCCGAGCCCGAACCGGAGCCCGAGCCCGAACCGGAGCCCGAGCCCGAACCGGAGCCCGACGAGGACGAGGTAGTGCCCATCACCGCCGAGCCGCACCAGGACGACGAGCCGGCAGAGGCACCGAAGCCGAAGACCGAGAGCCGCCCAGCGTTCAGGCGGCACCGTGGCTGACTTCACCTACAAGGAAGGCTCGAAGCTCCCGAGCGGCCGCCTCGACTTCGCCAAGCGTGGCGGGGTGTGCGTGGTCGAGGGGTGCGAGAAGCCGGCCTACAGCAGCCGGGCGTGGTACTGCGCCAAGCACAACGACGAGCGCGAATCCGGCCAGAAGGCCAAGCGCGCGAAGAAGCAGGCCACAGCGAAGCGCACCAAGGTCGAGCAAGTCGAGTCGATCACCGAGGGCACGCCACCGCGACCCCCGAAGCCTCCGCGTGGCGACGAGAAGCACCTGCGCGAGTGGCTCGGCATGATGCTCGTTATGGCCACCTACGTGATCGGCATGAAGGCATCAGGTGGCCGTGGACTGCTCATGCGCGGAGCGGACAAGGAGCTGGCCATGCAGCTCGCGATGACCGACGACCAGGCGGACAACGTCGCGGCGGTGTTCTCCAAGAAGATCGCCCCGACCAAGTTCTACCGATCAGCAGGTCACCAGGTCGTAGACGTGCTCGACATGGAGACGGTCGCCGCTGTCGAGGCGATCTGGGAGTGGGGGACAGGCATCGCCCCCTACCTGCGCCACAACCCTCCGGGAACCATCCACCACATGAACAACGGGAGAGCCCCCCATGCCCCTGAGCAGCAGACTGCAGCATCGCCTTTCGGTGGCCAAGGGGGAGTCGCCATCCCAGCCCACCGGCTCGACAACTGACGCACTTTCCCCCACGGCCCAGCGCTTGACCGAGACGTTCGGGCGCCTCAACCTGCCGCCGACCATGCGGACGATGCTCGTGGTGATGGAGCGGCGTCTACGCGGCAAGGCCGACTCGGAGGTACGCGACTCGCTTCTGAGCCTCGGTCAGGCGCTCATCACCGTCGCGGGCGGAGCGGTCGCTGAGCTGCCGATGCCGGCTGTGGTGGATGAGACGGACGAGGAAGAGGACGAGCATGCAGCTGTCGCAGATATCGCTGCGCTGCACGCAGGGGGAGGGTGACCGGGGGATCATCTGCGGTGGTACGCGCTCGGGCAAGTCCTCGCTCGCTGCGGGCTCACCTACCGTCCCCTGGCGCCTGTCGCTCCTAGCCGACTTCCACAACCGCTATCCGACTGGCCGCATCCTGATTGCTGATACCAAGCCCCGCTTCCGTGCGGAGTGGACCGCGGACGGGCGCTCGGCCCGGCGCGTGTACCGCAAGTGGCGCTTCGGCCCCGTCGTGCCGGGATCGGTGCTGGTGCAACCGGGCGACAAGCTTGGCCTTGACCGGGCGTGGCGCCGTGGGCGCATCGCCATCTGCCAGGGCGTAGCTGAGCAGGCTCCCCCCATCGCGTGGATCATGCGCCAGTTCACCGACCAGGGCGACGGCCGGCGCCCGCTGCTGCTGTACGTGGATGAGGCGATGGACTTCTACGGGCCGACCGGGCTCCCGAAGCCCTCCACCGGTAACCCGATCCTCCAGGCCATGCGGGCCGGCGGTGAGCGTGCGGTGTCGGTGCTCATGGCCACTCAGCGAGCCAAGTTCGTGTCGGGCCAGCTCTGGGAGCTGCTCGAACGGCTCTATCTCTTCCGCCTGGAGATGGAGGGCGACATGAAGCGCATCCGGGAGATGGGCGTCCCGGCGTGGATGGAGCCCCCCGAGGAGAACCACATCTTCCGGTTCTGGTCCAAGCTCGCAAGGGGCGAGCGGTACCCACCGATGCGCCTCGAACCCTGATTCACCCCCTTGCTTGACACGCGTGGTACAGTGCGCGTGATAGGTGCGCCACGCCGGGGTATGGGCGTGGCGCCTTTTTTGTGCCCCGGTGTGGCCACCCGACCTGGACAGGAGGGTGGCATGGCAGACGGCGACTCGGTGCAGGCCACCTCCCGAGGTGTGCTGGAAGAGGCAGACCACCCCGTCATGTTCGTGCTGGCGATGCTGATGGTGCTCATCGCCGGCCAAGCCCTCGTCAAGTGGCTCGGTACGAACCTGGACCTCCCTGGCCTGACGGCCATCGCCGGAAAGTGAGCAGACCATGACCACCACTGCCCCTGTCGCCCCTGGCGCGTACTACGGGCTTCCCACCTGGATGCCGGGCCTGGGCACGCAGTTCTTCGAGGGCCTCGATAGCGATACCGACTTCGCGGTCGACATCAGCCAGTCGGCCGTCAAGACGACCAACGGGCTCTCGGAATTCACCCAGGACAACATCGTCTTTTACTGGACCTTGGATTTCGTGGTTACCCAGGACGTGACGACCGGCACCGGCCAGACGGTGACCACCTCGCCGCACTTCCCCTTCAACTACGTGGGGAATTTCTCGGTGTCGTTGCAGAGCCAGTACTCCAACGTGCAGGTGTTTACCGGGTACATGCTGTTCCTGTTCAACCTGCTGCGCCCGCTGCGCGGTCGTCAGGCATGGCGCAACATGCTGGGCGCGAACGTTGCCGAGGCGAACGGCACCCCGCTGCCAGCCGATACCAACGCCACGAACCTGGTCGCCACGCCGAGCCCCGCGCAGGCCACCGGGACCATCCGCTTCAGCCTGGACGTGCCGGCCAGCATGTACTTCGACCGCTACTGGGACGTGACCGAGACCGGGGTGTCGGCCTCGGGCGTGCCCGTCGTTGCCCAGGTCTCCCCCCAGTACATGGCCGGTGCTGCTCGCCAGGTCACCCCGAAGCTCCAGATGTCGCCGGCCTTCGGCTCGGGCCTCGACACCAGTCCCTTCAACACGACCACGCTGTCCGGCACGGCCGACTCAGCCTCCACGGCGGTGTCCTCGGCGGTTCTCACCGTGCGCCGTAACGGGGTGTACGCCACGAACAACCCGGCTGTCGATCCCCCGATCTACAACTGGCAGGTCCAGCACATCGAGAAGCAGTACGGGTTGGGAGGGCGAGCGAAGAAGACCCTCGCGCTCGACGAGTACGGCCAGATCACCGGCCTCATCCTGAGCTTCTGGGACCCGAGCGCCAATGGTGGGCTCGGAGACGTGATCGACCTGTCGACCCAGCTCGACACCGCCGTGCTGTCCTACGGTTCGGCGCTGCAGCGCTTCAACGACACACCCGCGAGCGCTCAGAGGCGGTTCGTGGACCAGCACGGGTTCGCTCCCCCGAAGGGCGTGCTCATCTGGGACCTGGCGATCGACCCTGACGGCTCGGGCAAGATCACCAACGCCTACTCGCTGAACACGCTGGTGATGGCGAGTTGCACCATCCAGCTCACCTTCTCGGCCGCGCTGTCGTCGACCGCCTATGTCAACATCGGCTACGAGATGCTCAAGTACGTGATGGCCGGATCGTAAGGAGATCTACATGGCTGGTTCCGCAGTCCCTCTTGCCACACCCATCTCCTACGGGTCCGCCGCTGTCAACGGCCAGCTCGTCGGCTTCCAGACCTCAAGCGCGTACCGCCCTGTCAACTACGGCACGGGCCTCCAGGCAGTCCCTGCCGTCACGCCGGTCAACATTCCTCCCAGCGCCAGCTATCCGACGACCGGGACGGCGGCGGCTGCTGGCGCGCCTGGCACGGGTCGTGGCCCCGGTACCTCGGCGCTCAATCTGAAGGAGTCCCCGGCGCTGTGGACAGTGATATTCCTGGTGGTCGGCTTCATCATCCTGCGCCACGTCCACTGGCGGAAGGGGTGAGCCATGAACGCGTGGGGCATCGTGCTCGCCGTCGTCGGTTTCATCATCGTTTATCGGGTGTTCGTCTCGCCTCCCTCAACCGGCACATCAACGCCCGGAAGCGGCGCAGCGAGCGCGAGCACCTCCGCGAGCACAGGCAAGCCCACGGGCACGTTCACTGACGCGAGCGGCACCGCCGTAGGTGGCGTCTCGCACCCTGGACAGGTGGCAGCCTGATGGCCAGCGCGAGCCAGAACATTATCGTGCTCGGAGGGGCGGGCTTGATCGGCGCCAATATCTGGTTCGGGGGCGGTCCGAACTTGGGCCAGATCGTGCCGTTCTACACGGGGGCGGACCCCTCTGTGGGCACCGAGGCTCACCGCGAGCTGGTGCTG
>JAJZJN010000152.1 GCA_021851165.1 Actinomycetes bacterium | reverse complement strand
GTAGCCCTTGCCATCGGGGGTAGCGCTCCTCGAGGCGGTGGCCGGTGCCGAGCTGTTCGACGCAGAGGTCGGTACCGCAGACGCGGAGCTCGGTAGGGCGACCACTGTCATGATCCCCACGAGGGCGCCGGCCAGCCCTATGGTCCACGGGCGGATCGACGAGCTGCAGACCTGTCGCCAACCCTGGCAAGGGAGCGTGCCACGGGTTCTGCCTCGGAAGCTGCTCACGGATGCCTCCACTTCGCTCGACGCCGGTGCCGGGCCGGTGCCGGGCCCCAGGCGGAGCACCAGCGAGCCATCGACTTCGCCGCGATACTAGCCGCCACCGGCGGCAAACCCATTTCCTGCCGGCAGGACCGATCGAGCCGCTTGTCGAGGCAACGCCTCCTGCGGACGAGCTCTGGCCGCAGGTACGCCTGCCGGCACCGGCGTGCCTCGTGGTGTCCAGCCACGAAGTGCCGATTCCAAAGGCCGAGGAGCTCGAGGCGGCAGGGCGAGGAGCTCGCGGAGCTCGAGGCGGTCGAGGCGGCAGGGCGAGTGAGGCATGGAGGCTGTGGTGGGTCTACGGCCCTGGCCCTGGCCCTGGCCCTGGCCCTGGCCCTGGCCCTGGCCCTGTGGACGGCATATTTTCGATATATCGACGGCAAAGCCGCCAGAACCGCGCCTCACAGCGGTTCTCCTAAGCGTGAACCTGTTCAGGACCCGGGAAGCCGGCACCGGTGACCCCCTTCACACGCGAATAGGGGGAGCCCGGCCCATCGGTCACATCGGCGGTGCCGAGGACGACACCGCCCTTCAGACCTCCCGGCAGTTCGAGGAGTTCTACCGCAGCCACGCCCCCGGGCTCCTACGCTATGCCTCTGCAGTGGCCGGGCGCGGCCGTAGGGCGGAAGCCGAGGACGCTTGCCAGGAGGCCTGGCTCAAGATGTGGAGGGCATGGGACAGTGCCGACCCGGCCCGCCGCGATGCCTGGGCCCTGCGGATCGTAAGGAACTGCTGCATAGACGCCAAACGCCGCGAGCAGCGACTTGGCAGCGGCGCAGTTCTCCACTTGGCCGACTCCGCACACGAGCCGCGGTCCACGACCGCCGAACCCGAGGAGGTGGTCGTCGGAGCAGCCGAGGGCAGCGTCGTCACCGAGGCCATAGAGGCGCTGCCCGACCATCTCCGCCAGACGCTATGGCTACGCGAGGTGATGGACCTGAGCTACGCGGAGATCGCTGCTTCCCTCGGAATCCCGGCAGGAACCGTGATGTCGCGCCTCCACGCTGCACGGCGACGCCTGGCCCGATCACTCGGAAGGCTCCAACCTTGACGCTCGGCGACAGGCTGGCCAGTCTCGCCGTGTGGAGCCGTACAGTGCCACCGGTTCGTCGGCTCCGCCACCACCCGGACTCCCTGGCCCTCCAGGCCTGGTTCGACGGCGAGGAAGCCGAGGGGGTCGCCTGGCACGTAGCAGCATGCAGGCAGTGCTACGACGAGATGAGCCAGCTCGCATGGCTGCGCGCGGCTGTACGCGGCGAGCTGCCACCCTGGGAGCACAGGCCGTTCCCCGTGGCTCGCGCTCCGCGATCGCGCCACTTGATTCCCGGTGGTCGAGCCGTCGCGGTGGCGACCACGGCCCTCGCCCTCACCGCAGCGGCATCGGCAGGTGGGCTGGAGCTCGTCTCGGCCAGGCCGGACCCGCACACGCCTGCTCGGGCTGCGGCATCGCCAGGCCGGGGGACCTCGATCCACGCCGGCGCGTATGACAGAGCTGGCGAGCCACCTGCGTCCCCGCCAGGCCACCGCAGCCTGGCCTCCCCGCCAGGCACGTCCGATGCCGGCTCAGCGGGGAATCGCGCCAGAGCATGGGCGAGCACCACCGCCAGCTCACTCGGACCTATGGTCAGGGATGGACTTGGCAATGCCACCGTCGCCGCCCGGGCTCTCGGTGGCCCCACTCTCACCGGCACCGCCGTCGGCCAAGCCGTCGCAGGCAAGGCAGAGTCCATGGGCGCCCTGGGACCGGCCAGTCCCTTCGGATCCACCCGCGGTGCCGGTTCTGCCGCTGCACCGGTTGCCCATGCGCCTGCGCTCGGGGCATCCACCGCACTCGGCCAACGAGCAGCGGCCAGCCTTCATCCTTCCGGATCACCGGGCTGACTCCGGGGTTCCCCTGGCCGGGCCTCTCCGTGTGACCGGAGCCTCCGGTGGCCCACCTCATCAGGGCTGTACCGGCCCCCTCGGGACTGATCTCCCAGCCAGCGGCTGAGCGCCGCAGTGTGGCGCTCGCGCTGAGAGCTCAACCGCCTGCTGGAGAGCGCAGCCTACGTTCCTGATGGCCTCCTTACCCGCCGGTTCGGACTGCACGGCGACGCTACCGTCGAGGTTCCAGATGCCGAAGCATCGATCGCTCGACTGAACGTATCCGGGGCGAGCCTGTTCAACAGCGCTGCTGCATTGATCGGTCGAACGTATCCTGGCGCCAACGACGCCGTCTCCCAACTGGTCGAGGCAGGCGTCCTCCGCCAGGTGAACCTCGGTCGACGCAACCGTGCCCACGAGGCCCCAGAGATCATCGCCGCGTCCACGGATCCGGAGCCACAGCTCGCGTGCCCCAAGGGCCCCGCCAGAACCAGCGAACCGATGAGGAGAGCTCCGCTGCGCCGTATCTGGTAAGCCCGGTATGGAATCCGTGAAAGAAGGCAATGGCCGCTGGCACTTCGGCTGGACCTATGCAGCGTTCATGGTGAACAGCTCGCCTCCAGCGGCAGCAGATTGACCTTGCGCGCCCAGGTGATTCTGGGCGTTCCTCCCGAACAGCTCGACTGAAGCGGCCCTCCCCGGCGATCCTCGTGTGTCACCGGCCGAAGGGCCTAGTGTCAGCGGTCACCGAAATTCGCGATTCGTAGGCACCGAAGAGAACGCTCCTGGCCCGAGCTTCCGAAGCTTCCCCGCCGAGTTCAGGCTGACCTCAGCATCTTCGTCCGACAAGCGATCCGCCAAATCCCCCCCGACCAAGTCCATGATCACCGTACGCACCTCGTGAGCGTCCGTCGCCCTAGTGTCCCACCACCTATCCGATGGACCCACCCGGTGGGCGGACCCGCAAAGGGGCCAGAAAGCCGGAAGTGCCCGGCCCCCCGAAGGGGGCCGGGCACTTCCGACCAATGACCTCTAGATGAGGTCGTTCAGGTTACTCAGTACGTGTAGGTGTCCGTAGTGGTGCTTGTGTTGGTGCTCGTCGCACCGGCCTCCGCACCCGTGTTCGTAGCCGTGATCGTGTCGGTGTTAGAGCTAGTCCCACCAGTCCCAGCTGTGTACGTGATCACGATCTCACCGGACGAGTTCGCCGTAAACGGAGCAGCGGTCCCGGTCAGTGCCGTGGTTCCCACCTTCGCGCTTCCGACAGTTGTCTCGGCACCAGGCGTGAAGGACAGATCCACTGTCGCACCGGGCTCGGTCGTCAACGTGACGCTGACCGTCGCACCCGAAGCAAGGTTACCGGTCGTAGCAATCGGCGTTGGGCTCATCGACACCGGAGCAGCGATGACATCCGCAAGGCTCTCGTAGCCATCAGGTGTTGCCTGCTGGGTGACCAGCAGCGTGCTCCCCGGGGCGATCGCTGAAGTCGTCGTCACCGTGGTTGCACCAGACGACGCACAGTCCACAGCGGAGGTTCCCGTCGGACTGATCAGAGCACCGTTGGCGTTGTACACGTTGATCTGGTCGGGGCTAATGCAACCCCCAGAGGCGATCGTCACCGTGTCGGGCAAGGTCACCGTCACATCCGAAGCCGTGACCCCACCCGGGGTAGTGATGGCCAAGTTGGCGCCTCCGAACACCCGGTTCTCGGTGATAGTTGCACCAGAAACGCCACTACCCGGCAGATTCCATGCCCCGACCGTGTTCGACACACCGGACTGGCTCACGACTTCCATGTTCTTCAACGACACGGTGGACGGCGTGCTGAACACCGTACCGGTGACGTCGTAGATCACGGAGTCGTTGCTATTGGCCAGACTGGCGCTCGCATTGGAGTTGTTGATAGTTCCCAGGTCGGTGCCGTCACTCAGCGTCAAGCTGAAGCTCGACGTATCGAGCGACACCGGACCGTTGAACGTCACCTCCAACTGCACACCCGTGGTCAGTTGGCTGTTGGTGTCACTAGCGGGCACGGATTCTGCAGTCGCCGTGGAGATCGGAGCAACAGCCGAAGTGACCGCCGCCGTCTCGTAGGTGTAGTCGGTGTACGTCGTCGTGCCGACCGTACCTGCTGTCGTCGTGTCTGGAGCGGGGACGGTCGCGGTCGAACTCTCGTGACCGAAGCTATCCATGCTCGTGACGACGTAGCAGTAGTAGGTGCTTGCACTCAGCCCAGTCGCCGTGAACGTCGTCGTCCCCGTGGAGCTTTCAACCACGTTGCCAACCTTGGTGAACCCATCGCTCGCCAAGCTCGAGGTCGGAATCGCACCAGCCGCGATGTCACCCGATCCGTTGTTGGCAGCATCAGTAGCCGTCGGGCAGGTCTCGACACTGCTCGAGAGCGTGGCCGGGGCCTGGTAGACGTTGAACGACACGACGTTGGCGCCTGTACCCGTAGCCGACGGGTTCGTGATCGTCACCGTCGCGGTGCTCTGCTGGTTGGACGACGGTGCCGACACCGCAGCCGCAGACGGCGCAGCCGGTGCAATCGGGTTCAAGCACAGCACACTCGGACCAGTCGTCGAGTACACGCCAGCTATCTGGTCGTTGGCTGTGAGCGCTGCGAGGAAGTCAGCCTCGCTGGTGTTCACGCAGACACCCGAGCTGTAGGTGTTCACGCTTGTGCTGTCCGCTTGCGACGGGCTAGCTGGCGTCAGGAGCTGGAAGGTGTCCGCCGACTTGTAAGTGTAGGTGAGAGCTGCAGCTGCAGACCCTGTGTCGGACGCTGTGAACTGGCTAGACGAGGGAAGCACGCTCGTAACGGTGCTCACGTCCAGCGCTCCGGGAGCTGCTGCCGGCGGTTGCCAGCTAGCCGCGCCGCCCACACCGAATTCCTCCGAGGGTACACCCGTGGCACTCACATCCAGCGAGTTGCCGTTGGTGCTGGTGTCAGCGAAGATCACAGGAATCGCCCCGTCGGCACTTGCACTGTTGACCGTGAAGGTCACCGCACCGTTGACCGGCGTGACACTGGTCTCGTTCGCCGTCGGCGTGATCGGCGTGCCGTTGACGGAGGTCACCATGGCTTCGCTGGTGTTCGTCGTGCCCTCACCTTGGGCAGCACCCGCAGCGGGGAAGCTTGGGGCCCCGGGAGCCTCAAAGGTCCACTGTCCGGTGGAGGAGTTCGACACAGGTGCAGCAGATCCAGACGACGGGAACAACGCCACGGTCACGTCGGTACCAGAAGCGATACCGCTGGCAGTGTAGGTGATGCTTGTCGCGCTGTTGGTCAGAGATGCACCGCTCGAAGGCTCGGTCAGCGTCTGCGCGGTGCTCGGCGTCACGCTGTACATCGCGCTAATCACCGGCGTGCTGAAGTACCCGGAGACATCCACCAGCAGATCCATCGAGCCGACGTGGTTGTACACGTCCACCGTGCCGGTGCTCGACAGGGTGCCGATGACGAGGTTCGGCTGCGCTCCGGCGGGGTTGGCCGGGCTCAGGTTGATGTCGGAGACCATCGGGGGAGTGCCCGAGGGGAA
>JAJZJN010000018.1 GCA_021851165.1 Actinomycetes bacterium | reverse complement strand
TTCGATGGCTCCATGGGAGGCCACGCCCTCGCCGCTCCGGTGGTCGGCATAGCAGCGGACCCTGCCACCGGGGGATACTGGCTGGTCGGCTCCGATGGAGGCGTCTTCGCCTTCGACGCGCCGTTCGATGGCTCAGCTACTTGAAATGGCGCAGCTTTCCTCTGCGCCGTTGTCCAGCGGCCGAGGCGCAGACGCCGGAAAGCTCCGAGGAGTCTGGTGGCTTCAGCAGCCGGAGAAGTCAGTTGGCAATGGTCACCAGGTCACCGATCGCGAGATAGGTAAAGGCCTTGGCAGCGGTAGGAACCGGCAGCTCGGCACAGCCGAGGCTCTGGGGGAACCCGTAGGCAGCACGGACGAAGCCATGCACGGCATCGCTGCCGTTGAAGTAATTGATCCAATGCACCAGGTCGTGGTAGGTCGTGCCGTTGGGATTGGTGCCGCTCATATAATTCTGGACGTAGCGCAGGTAGATCGGATAGGTGCCGTCCGCCGTCGGGTCTTGGGGGATGCCGGTATTGGTCGGTGAGGTGAGCACGACCTGGCCGTCCTCCCACAGAGTAAGGGTCTCGGGCAGGGTCTTGGTGACGTAGACGTAGGAATACGGGTTCGGATCGACCTTACTGGCTAGCGCTGCCTCGAGGAGCGCCTTCCATGTCGCACGATTCGCAATCTGTGCGACTGATTCGTGGTCCATGGTGTAGTCGTAATTACCAGTCGCCGCCTCGAAGGCCATGAGAGCTCCCTTGAGCATCACGGTGGGCTGACCAGGCGACCACTGGCTGGCGAGTGCTGGCGGCACGCTGCCGTAACGCCACGCGAAGCTGCCCGCGAGGGGGCTATAGATGGTCGCCTCCTCGGCTGCGAGTGTGGTCGGAGTCGCGGTGCCTGCCGCCGGGGTGAAGCGAAGCGGCATGTAGCGAAGCTGGGCGAGTAGCTGATCCAGCCGGAGGATGGAGCCGGGCTGCACAGTAAAGGAATACGAGGTAACCGTTCTTGCCTGCGTGCTGGCCGAAGCACCGGTAGCCACGACGCTCAGCGTGCGGTCAAAGCCTACGGTAACCATCTCACCTGGTCCGTAACCGAATCCCGAAGGAGTGAACACGAGCTCATGGCTGGTGGGCTCACTCCATGCCCCGTTGAGCGAAGGGGAGATGGTCGGCCGAGACGTGCCCAGGGTATCGGCGACAGTCTCGGAGAACACGAGGCTGATGGGACTGGTAGATGTAGCCGCCGTGCCAAACGGCCCTGGATCGGCAACGACACCCGGCGGGCTGCCCTGGGCCAGTGCGAACCAGGTGACAGAGTGGTCCGCCTGGGGTAGCACCTCCCAGGATCGGGCGGCGGCAGACACTTCCAGCATCCCACCGGCCGCGCTCGGGGGAACGGGTATCCTTGCCACCGCAGAGGGCGGCTGGATGTGGTCAACCCGAGTGTTGGCGGTCGAACCCGCCGCTCGATAGGCGATGACGCTCACAGGAGCGCTGAAACGCACAATGGCCTCGCGCACCGAGTTGGCCGATGACAGCCCTGCCGCCTGTGGTGTCGTGGTAATGGCCACGTTGCTGGCTGGTTGCACCAGAGGAGTGCGAACGATCACCGACGAACTGGTCGATGGCCCGAGAAGCCATGTCAGCCAGCTCGGCGAGCTGGTAGTTGCACGGACATCGACCAGAGCGCCTGCCGGCAGGTCGGTCGATGGCACAAGGCGATCGGCAATTATCGTGAGGGGAACCGGCTTGGTGCCGAGGGTGGCCTGGACATTGCTTAGACGCGCGTCAAGACCGTCCACGCTTATGTCGGTGAGCGCCGTCGCGGAGTGCGAAAAGCGAACCTGCGGCCTCCCGAAGGCCAGGATGCCGGCGGCGGCAAGCCCGGCTAGCACTATGAGGCCACCGAGCCCCATCAGCACCCGCAGCGTCCACCTCCACATGGGTTAGTTCCTCGATACCTTCAGTCCGGAATGCCTCATCAAGCCTGTGGCCTGATGAGGCCTGTCGCATCCATAATCAACACCGTATAGCTCCCTGCTGCCAGCCCTTCACCGAGATTACCCGAGGTGGTCAGCTGGCATACATCGCGATGCGCACAGGCGGATATCTGAGCGCTGAGCAAAGCTGTCAATGGACAGCAGGCCGGTTGAACCACCCGTTATCATCAGTGACCTCAGCTTGGTTAGGACTCGGGTAGCTGGCTCGGGGCAGCGGGGTGCTCCAGAGGGTCCGCTGCTTCGAGGTCGACTCGGCGCGTCTCGGGTATCGCCAGCCAGACGATGATAATTATGGGCAGGGTGAGGAGGGTGACCGCGCTCGCAGCGTCCCCGATATTGCCGATTAGTGCGCCAGTCGCTCCGAGAACCCCGATCAGGGTAGGTCCGAGGGTAGATCCTGTGTTACCGAACGCATTGCGGATCCAGGCTCCCGCCTGCGCTCTGACCTCGGTCGGGAACAGCTCGGTCGCAAAGGCCGACAAGACCGGGGCGATGCCAACCCCAAAGAACGCCATGCCGAGCAGGAACGGCAGCATGATCCAACGGTTCGCCACCTGGAACGTCACCAGAGCGGAGAGGACTGCGCCGACTACATAGGCGATCGCCGTCGGCTTCCGTCCAATGCGGTCCATGAGTCGCCCGCAGATGAGATAGCCGGGAATGCTGAACAGCGCGGCAGCTGCGAAGAACGCGCCGGCGGTCGAGGTGCCGATATGTCGCTCGTGCTCCGCGTAATAGGTCCACCAGCCGATGACCCCGGCGGATACCAGACCCTGGAGCAGGGCAACGCCACCGACGGCTACGGCCCTCCAGCGTGCCCCTCCGCGCCAGATCGCGGTGCCGGCGATGATCGATCTGCGAAGAGACTGCTTCGGCGGTATCTCCCCGCTTGCCTTGACTGCCACGAAGCCACGGCTCTCCTCGAGGTGCCGCCGACCTGTAGCAACGATCAGTAGGGGAACTGCTGCGAGGAGGAAGAAGGCACGCCACCCGATGGGATTGTGAAGGAAGCCGATGGCCACGAGGATGCCACCCACCACTGCACCGGCAGGGCTGAACAGCAGTAGCAAGGCGAGGTACCGACCCCTCCGCTCTGCGGGCACCTCCTCCGCTAGCAGGGTCACCGCGACGCCGAACTCCGTACCGATGAACACCTGAGCTCCGAATTGGAACGCAGCAAAAGACCAGAGGTTCCACGAAACGGCTGTCAGGGTGGTGAAGATCGTGTACCCGAGGATCGACCACATGAGGATCGGACGCCGCCCCACGCGGTCGGCCCGCAGCACCAGAAAGAATGCAATGAACTGGCCCGCGCCGATGGGGATGTTGGCGATCCCGACAGCGGCGGTTCCGACATGGAACGCGGCTTTCAGTTGAGTGAGAAGGACAGCCCGGAGCTCACCGTCGTAGCTGTTGAACAGCGCAGCGGGCAGCAGGAGCGCCATGAGGAGCCGCAGGTAAGCGGGGGATCGTTCCTCCTCTTCAGACGGTTGCAGCCCGGGACGACTCGGAATCGGCCTTCCAGGGCTGTCCGGCACGTATGCATCCTAACCACCAGGACATCTGCCTGGCGCCTCGCGCCACTCAGACCATGAGGCTGCCCTATTGGCATCGATCGCCCCCTGGATGATCTCGGTGGCGACATGGCCTGAGAGGCTTTCTCTACAACAATCCGAAAGGTGCACTGGTAGGAACAGGTCCTGCGCCTTCATTCCTCGTCAAGCCGCGGCTTAATCATGAGCTGCGCCCTGCCCTCTCCGTGCCGGTTCTGGGACTAGGGCCCCTTAGGTACCCCGGCATGCCAGCAGCGGTTCCGATGCCTCCGCCCCGCTCTGCGCCTGCCACCTTCCAGTGGAGGAACGCCACGGTGTGGCAGGCGGACGCAGCTGAGGGTGTTCGTGTCACTATGAGCTACCAGCGTAGACCAGGTTTGCCCACCGTCGGTGCTATAGCTGGCGACGCCGACGCTGGAGTTGTAGCCCACCGCAATGCAGTCGGTGGTCGAGGCGCACGCGAGGCCGTAGAGATAGCCCGCACCGCTCATGGTTACCGGCATGAGGCGAGAACACCTCCGGCACAGCCGGAGGTGCGGGCATACGGCAGTATCGTCAGGTGAGAGGGCGGGTGTCGTGGGGCTGCCGTGCGCTGCGATGACCGGCCCGGGCCTGGTGCTCGGCCTGGCGGCGGCTGGCGTGCGTGTGGAGGTGGCCCCGTGTTCCTCGTGCAGCGACACGTGCAGGCTTGAGCGCACCATGGAGGTCGTGCGACGGGTGGTCGCCGCCGCCTACCAATGCCAGACGGCACATCTCGGGGATGCGGCCCGGCGGCGGGTGGGCCAGCTACCGGGCACGTGGAACGAGCCATATGCAACCAACCGTGCCGCCCTCGCCCTGCTCGATCGCGGTCCGACCGGCAGCCCGGCAGGCGGCAACGAGCTACCGATCTCGGTCTCGGTGCATTCCAGTGGCGCTGGGGCTCGGCCGTTGCCAGGGTCGGGGTTGATATCGGAGCCAGAGTCGGGGTCGGTAGGCCCTGTCGCCTCGTCATGGGTGGAGGACGCGCCGGGGGGGTCGGTGGATATCGAGGCTGCGTCATGCACCGGCTGCGGTGCTTGCGCGTTGGCCTGCCCGACCGGGGCCATCGCGAGCAGTGCTGCTCAGGCGCCGCTGGTTGTGGACCCGACAGGCTGCCTTGGCTGCGGCCGCTGCGTCGATGCCTGTCCGGAGGATGCGGTGGTGGTGCACCGGGGCCTAGACCTAGCAGCGCTGCTCGCGGGTCCGTCGCTGGTCGTCCCGGCATCGCCCCCTCGAATCTGCTCTCGTTGCGGTGTAGCGCTGGCCCCGGACCCGCTGCTAAGTGCAGTGCTCCAGCGCCTCGCCGCTCGCCCTGGGGCGCAGGCGTTGCTGGCAAGCCTGGCACGGTGCACGGTATGCGCCCGTGACGGCAACACAGATCAGGGAACCAGCCCATCTGTAGTCTCCAGCGGAGATCTCGACCTCCTCCCGTCCCTGAAGGAGCGGGATTCCAACGTGCCGCCCTCGCTGTCTCGCAGGTGATTTTCGATGATCCGCGAGGTG
This sequence comes from Actinomycetes bacterium, assembly GCA_021851165.1. GTDB lineage: Bacteria > Actinomycetota > Acidimicrobiia > Acidimicrobiales > JAJZJN01 > JAJZJN01. The sequence goes on along the minus strand of JAJZJN010000018.1, from coordinate 24,356 downwards.
TCATTTAAGCTGTCTTTGCCGCATGTGAAGGCTCGCTTACCGCAGATGTGAAGGATCAGAGGGCACGACAGTCCTCATCCACAGGCCGCACAGAGCGGGACGGCGAGGATCCGATCCTCCATCCCGCAGGCCACCGGCACCACGTGGGTGGCCGCCCCACCGAGCAAACTCCCACCCAGGCGGTGACGAAGCCAGGCGAGATGGGCCATGTCGGACTTCTTTAGGGCCGCTGCCGCTTTGAACCCCATACCACTTAGTTAGGGTGCCAGGGGTGTAGAGCCGGTCTATGCCCCGAGTTGGTCAGGTCAAGGCCACCGACGACGACCGCCTCACGGACCGGATCGCAGTCGGTGTGCTCACGTCGACCTTCCCACCCGCCCTCGTCGACGAAGTGCTCGAGGTGACCGGTCGCGCCTCGCAGCGTCATCGGCTGTTGCCGGCGCGGGTGGTGGTCTACTTCACCCTGGCAATGTGCCTGTGGGCCGACGAGGAGTACGTCGAGGTCGCCCGCCTGCTCGTCGGTGGCCTGAAGTCGATGGCGCGCTGGCGGGGCTCGTGGCGGGTGCCCACCTCGGGAGCGATCACCCAGGCACGTGCCCGGCTCGGCTCTTCTGCGCTGAAGGCACTCTTCGAGCGGGTCGCCGCCCCGATCAGTACCGAGAGGGCGGCCGGCTCGTGGTGGCGGGGCCTGCGGCTCGTGGCAATCGACAGGACGGTGTTCGATCTGCCAGACACGCCGGCCAACGAGGAGCACTTCGGGCGGCCAGGCTGTGGACGCGGCGAGGCCCAAGGTGCCTTTCCTCAGGCCCGGGTGGTGGCACTTGTCGAGTGCGATACCCACGCGATCATCGGCGCGGAGATCGGGCCGTGCACGAGCGGTGAGACGACCCTCGCACGCCCACTGCTCAGGCTCCTCGAGCAGAGGATGCTCTTGCTCGTTGACCGGGGCTTTCCTGGCTACGAGCTCTGGCAAGAAGTAGCAGCGACCGGGTCCGAGCTGTGTTGGCGGACGAAGTCGAACGCGGTCCTGCCGGTGACGACGGCGCTTTCAGACGGCTCGTATCTCTCCGCGCTTGCACCGCCCCGGGGCAATCCCGGGGCACCGATCACCGTCCGGGTGATCGAGTACACCCTCAGCCACCCCTCGCGTGCAGAAGACGAGGGGCCGATCCGGCTCATCACCACCCTGCTCGACCCGACCACCGCGCCTGCTCTCGAGCTCGCGGCACTCTATGGCGGGCGTTGGGAGGAAGAGAACGCCTTCGACGAGCTGAAGACCCACCAGCGCGGCGCAGGCCGGATCCTGCGCTCGAAGTCTCCCGAGATGGTGGTCCAAGAGATCTACGCGCATCTGCTCGTCTACTTCGCGATCCGGTCCCTCATCAACAAAGCCGCCGAGGAAGAGGGGATCGATCCGGACCGGGTCTCCTGCATCGCCTCGCTTCGCGTGGTCCGCCGCCAGGTCACCGACCAGGCGGCCTTTTCCCCCTGAACACCTCGAGAGCGCCATCACCGAGGCGACGGCGGAAATGCTGCGTCTGCTCAACAAGCGCCGATTGCGGGTCAACCCGCGGGTCATCAAGCGCAAGATGTCCAGGTGGGCGGTGAAGCGTGCCTGTCACCGCAACCCCGCTCGACCGAACGCACCGCCGCGCGACACGATCGTCATCACCGGGCCCTCTCGAACCGCCTCTCAGAAACGCCAGGCCCGGGTACCACCGACTCCGGCACCCCAACTAAGTGGTATTGCTTCTAATGCCGCCTTCTGGCACGACGAGCCGCGTCCACCCGAGCCACGAACTCGGAGTCGACGATGATCGGTGTACCGCGCCAGGGTGACATCGGTATCAGGTGCTCCATGTCGTTCGACACGATAAGAAACGCGTCAACGACCGAAGCCAACTCCAGGATTCGGTTATCCTCGAAGTCCGAGCAGTCGGTGATCCGTTTGCCGGGAGATGCCTCGTCTGGATCGGCTTCTCCACCACCAGACCGCGCTGCGATCTCTCGTAGGCGGTTGGTGTAGCGCTCTGCCTGGTCAGGGACCCAGCCGAACACCTCGACCAGGACCCGCTCCACGTTGCTCAAGATATGGGGCGATACCCAAAGCGCGAACTCCTCAGCATCGTTAGCGATGCCGACGCACTCGGCTGCCGCACTTGCCCTTCTTGGGGGCGGCGATGGCCATTCCTCGAACGAGGAACGGTTCGCGATGACCGCGCGCACCAGCACCATAACGTCGAAGACGACTGATGTGCGCCGGTGCCCATCCTTCAGGGGACCTGCTCCTTAGCGAGAAACGCCTTGATACGGGCGTCGATCTCATCCTCGGGGATGCCGAGCTCCTCGCGACGGGCAACGCCGTACGCTTGGAGTTCGCGCAGTTCCATGGCCGCCTCAGCGGCCTGCATCCGTCGCATAGCCTTCCGCAGGAAGGCACTTCGATTGCCATCGGCGAACACCGTCACCAGGTGTTCGAGAGTCGGCACTTCATCCCGCGGGATGGAGAAGCCGACGGTGACGCTGGGCTTCGCTTCTGCCTGCATTGCCATGCGTTCACTATAACACAACTGCAACCGACTGCAAGCCCTGGATGCCCAGGCGAGCTCGTCCAGTATGCCGTCGTACACGTCGAACGATACTGTCGTTGCTGCATATGGGCCGTTCCGGTCCACGAGGCGGAGATGCCGTGTCTCAGGTGGTTCCCGGGAACCACCTGAGTAACTCCGAACGCTTTTTAGATCCATCACGACGATTGCTGACGAGTCCGTACTTGGCGCTGGGTCGAGTGGCCGGAACGGCTGGCGAGATGTCTGGTATGCGAACGACGACTTACCGAACTGGCAGTGAGGGGGAGGCTATCTGCGCACATAGAGACCTTTCGGTCTGCGACGAGTGTGCCACAGATCCGACGCTTGTAGCCGTGGCTGGCGTGTACTACCAGGTCGTTCATCCCGAGGATCGGGCGGCCCTATTGACGGCGCTAGCGCACATCGAGTCGTCACGATGATCGCCACCCGCGGACGAACGCAATGGCGCTGGGTGCAGTGCTATTGCCACGGCGGTCTGGTGGGTGGTGCTGACGGATACCCGCAGTCGTGTCCATCGTGTGGAGGCGGCGGTTACGTGTACGTGACGGCTCGGGGCGCGCGAGCCCTCTATCCCGGTGGGCCGTTCATCGGCCGCGGCACCGACCATTCGGAATGGGAGCGAGGGACGCATTGGGAGTGGTCTGATGACAGCCAAACGGCCGGTGCTGGTGCAACTCGAACCACGCACGTCGAGCCGTCTGAAGGCGCTATACCAGACGACCGTCTCCATAACGTCCCCGTCGACGCGGAACAGCGGTCGGCTCGAATCGCCCAGTATGCCGTCGGTACTGCGGATAGTCCAGGTGATCTGGCGCAGCGATTCGACGTGGACGAGGAGGACGTCGAGGAAATCCTGGGCGATTTTAACGTGGAGCCTTGTCCCGGATGTGGCTGGTGGGTCGAATCTGGCGAGTTGGCCGACGAAAACGGCGACGAGCAGCACTGCGTGAGTTGTCGGGACCGCTAAACGGGTGGGTTGGTGGCGTGCTTGTCGAGCACTCCATCCATCATCTTGCCTGCATCTATGACCTTTCACACACGGTGTCGATAGACCTGCTCGACCATCGACGTGTTGGCGTGTCCGAGCAGGTCCGCTATCTCCTCTATCGATACGCCCGCATCGGACAGTAGGCTCGTTGCGGAGTGGCGCAGCTCGTAGGGGACGAAGTGGTCGAGTCCGGCGGACGTCTGTATCCGAGCCAAGGAGTGGCGGATGTTCGCCGGGTCGAGCATCGCCCCTTTATTGGTGCAGAACACCAGCCCGTTGTCCTGCCAAGCGGACCCCGCAGCAACTGCATCGGCGATCTGACGTTCCCTGTGACTGATATATGCGTCGGCCAGCTTCGCCGGCATGCCGAGCGAACGGGTTGATTTTTTCGTTTTCGGTGGACCCAATGTCATCTTGCCGGACTCGTAGCGCCTGGTGCGGGTCAAATGCAGGACCAACCGATCCAGGTCCACGTCGTCCCAACAAAGCGCAGCGGCCTCGCCCGGACGCAGGCCGAGCATGAGTAGAGTCAGCCACATCGCCTCGAGGCGATGCCCGCGGATCGCCTCGACAAAAGTGCCGAGCTGTTCGGGACGGATCGACCCGCGTCCTTGCACTCCCCGCTTGGCGTCGTGCGGCATCACGACGAGGCTTGTGACGTTGCGTGTGACCACCTGGCGACGCTCCGCATGGGCGAGTGCCCGCGAGAGAGTCACACGTACTATCCGCAGGGAATTCCTGCTCAACCCACCTGCGCTCATCTGGCTCAGGACCGCTTCGACGTCCTCGGGAGAGAGGTCCCTTAGGGGCCTTGCACCGAGCCCTGGAATCAGGTACTTCTCTATGGCCCAGCGGTAGCTCTCAACGGTCTTGGGTCGGACGTTCAGCCCCGGAGCGACATCAGCCAGCCATTGCGCCAGATACGTGCCGGTAGTGAGGTTGTCGCTCGCTCGCCATCCCCGGTCCCTTGACGCCACAAGGTCTCGTAGCTTGGCCCTGGCCTCAGCCTGCGTCTTGGCCAGGGCCGTTCGACGCAGTCGCTTCCCGTTGGCCCGATGCCAAACGATACGGCCACCCGGTAGCGCCCCTTGGCTGCATCCCAGTGGATAGAACCTTCTCCCTTGGTCCGTTTGGTCCGTTTGGTCATGGGCAAGACGCTACGGATTCTTGTCTCGGGACGCCAATGGTGGGCCAGCGGGTAGCCAACGGGCACACTCACCCACACTCAGCCACACCCGTCCTCACCTATTACCGGGGCTGTGACCAGGGACGACACACGTTATTCCTGGTAGACGATCCTGCCTGGGTCGGGGAATTGAAAAGTGCAGGTAGACGCTCTGTCTACCTGCACTTATATGGTCGGGCTGCCGGGATTTGAACCCGGGACCTCTTGACCCCCAGTCAAGCGCGCTAACCAAGCTGCGCCACAGCCCGTACGAGGTGATGCTAGACGATCGCACACCGGTGCGGCGCCATCTCCCGGCGCACCCCCCTGGATCGCGTTGCTTGCCTACTGTCTGGCCCGGTCAGACGTGGTGAGCAACCCACGTGACCCCCTGGTACGTCCGGTAGCCCAGGTAGATCGTGGTGGCAATAATGACCGCCTTGAAGTGCCACGGAACCTTGCGCCGCTCAGGCAGCAGGTCGCCGCAGTCCGGACACGCTCCGTCGTCGACGAGCTCAGAATCCTCCACCTGGCGGTTGCACGTCTCGCACCAGGGCATCGACTTCCATCACCTCTCGTAGCTCGAGGCAGCACCGGTCTGGATGAGGTCCTCGGCTCCTCATATGATTGCAGTGCTCCGGCCGGTAAGTCCAGGCACGACACAGGCCGGGTGCGCAGTAGAGTCCTGACCCGGTCGGGCCGGCATCGATCCTCGCATTGCCCGAGCTGCCTGGGAGAAGCTGGTGTTGGCCAGTCGGCACAGCCAGGATCTGCCGGCATAGGCCAATAGAGTGTCGAAATGAGCCGATCCGTGGCCACGGCCACCAGTTCCTGAAGAGGTGTCCTGATGGCGCGAATCACTCCTGCCGACGACCAGCTACGGGACACCCCGGATCACCGGCATGATTCTGACAGGAGCAATAACCTCGCCCTGCTCGTGATCGTGATCGGCGTGCTCATGGCGGCTGTCGACACGACAATCGTCGTTCTGGCACTTCCAGAGATGCAGAGGTCGCTCCATGTCGGCCTGTCGGGCGTCATCTGGGTCATCATCGGATACCTCCTCGTGATCACACTCCTGGCTACCCAGGTGGGCCGCCTCGGCGACATGTTCGGCCGGGTGAGAATGTACGAGGTCGGGTTCATCGTGTTCATCGTTGGATCGGCCCTATGCGCGTTGTCGCTGAACGAGGCAATGATCGTTGGCTTCAGGGTGCTCCAGGGTGTCGGAGGCGCTTTGATAACGGCCAACAGTGGCGCTGTCATCGCGGACACGTTCCCTCCCGAGAGGCGTGGTCGTGCGTACGGCTATAACGCTGTCGGCTGGAGCGTGGGCGCCATCCTCGGCATCCTTCTCGGCGGGCTGATCATCACGTACATCTCCTGGCGTTGGATCTTCTGGATCAACGTGCCTACAGGGCTCCTGGCTTTCGCGATGGCGCTACGCGTGCTGCACGACCGCGCCGAGCGGCAGGCCCGGAGGCTCGACATTGCCGGAATGGCCACCCTCGGCATCGGGCTGTTCGGCGTCCTGTGGGCGATTACGAACCTCGCTACCTCCCAGCTCGATGCCCTCATGATCGTAGAGCTGGTGGGAGGTGTCCTGCTGGTGGCTGCGTTCGTGTTCATCGAGAAGGCGTCGCCCAATCCCATGGTCGATCTGTCCATATTCACGATCCCCACCATGAGCCCGACCATGATTGCCGCAGCGCTTCAGGCGCTGGCCAGCTTCGCAGTGCTGTTCCTCGTGATCATGTACCTACAGGGCGTGCGCCACCTGACCCCGCTCGATGCCTCATTGCTCCTCGTCCCCGGCTACCTCGTAGGTGGCCTGGTGGGTCCCATCGGAGGGCGCCTGTCAGATCGCATCGGCCCCGTGTGGCCTGCCACTGCCGGCCTCGCCGTGCAGGTGATCGCTCTCGGCATGTACGCGCAGCTCGGTGTCGCCACACCTCTCGGGCTGGTGGTGGCTGCATCGGTGGTCAACGGCATAGGTGGAGGAGGCTTCTACCCGGCGAACAATGCAGCCATCATGAAGGCTGCTCCCGGCCGGTCGTTCGGAGTTGCCTCAGGCATGCTCAGGACCTTCTCCAACGTCGGCATGGTGTTCTCCTTCTCCGTGGCGATACTGGTGGCAGCTCATTCGTTATCACGCCACGTGGCGTTCGCTATTTTCGTCGGAACCACAACGCTTCATCCTGCCCTTGCCGCGGACTTCAGCCGGGGAATTCACGCAGCGTTCTATGCCTCGATGGGATTCATGGCCCTCGCCGCCGTGCTCTCGGCATTGCGGGGAAAATCGTGAGCTCCTCCCGTTTTGCATTCGAGGTAACACCGGAAGCTCCTTCGGAGGTGTTGGATTGGATGAAGTCCCTCAGCCCCGATGCGACCGGGTGGGTCGTCCTACAGCCTGGGATCTCGCCCGAGACACCGCTTCCCTCCAAACCGGGGATCCTCGCCATGTTCGGGACTCAGTCGCCCGACGTCCCCGTATGTACGTGGATACCGGGCAAGATCCGCCACGGCATAGCGGCTCCAGTGTCCATCGGGATCGCACATCACGCCGGCCAGCGGGCACTGCCGGTCCTCGCCGGAGCGGGCATAGCCCTGCCTGCCGGGTGGCGCGTGGCCCAGGACCATCCGCGCAGGGGGCTGGTTCTGAGGGTACCGCCAGACGCTCCAGACACAGAAGTCCTGACATGGATCTTCGCCGCGGGCAGGGCACTCACGCCTGTTCCGCTGACCGGGGATTGGCTGGTAACCGTGTTCAGACGCTCAGGGAAGCGGCGATCCAGCTAGCTCCAATCGGCTGCAGGCCACCCTGCTCATCGGCAGGCCGACCTGCGCTCCTTCAGCGGCTTGCTCGCCTTCAGCGAGTCAATTTCCATACCAGCGACGGGCTTGCCAGGGCTTTCGTGGTGGATACCGGAACAGCGGTCCGCTCGCCGGCTTGACCTACCTCGAGCACGCCGATCTGCGAATTGGCAGGCACACGACGGCCTGACACCCTCACGTCGAGATGAATGGGAACCTCGAGGCCCGACCAGCCGAGGACACTCGCCGAGGAACGCGTGGTAGCTGCGACTGTGGTCGTCCATGGTGCCAGCAGGCGTGCCGCGGTGAGGCCTGGTGCGACTGCTTGTCGTACAGCTACCTGAGTGGTCACAGCGTTGGCGAGCGCGGTGGCTACATTCAGAGCTGCCTGAAGGATGTACTTGCCCTGTTGGCCGAGAACCACGCCCAGGATGGTGTACGCATGGCCGTCCACCCGGTGGTCCACGGCAAATGCGAAGCAGCCACCGGCTGCACCGTCACTGCCGGTCTTCACCCCGACGAAGCCGTTGTGGCCAAGGTTGTAGTCGTAGTTGTACACGAGGCCGGCGACGGGCAGGGTCACCTGAGGCATCGCTACGATGTGGGCGAAGACGGGGTTCGCCATCACTACCTTCAGAAGCTTCATCTGGTCTGTGGCGGTGCTCACCGTGGCGCTGGAAAAACCACTCGTGTCCGCGTAATGGGTGTGCGTCATGCCTAGTGCCCTTGCCTCGGCATTCATCTTCGCCACGAAAGCTGCCTCGTTACCTGCATCCCAATCGGCTAGAAGCAGCGCGATGTTATTGCCCGAAGGGATGAGGAGCGCCTGCAAGGCCTGGCGTTCGGTCAGGCTCTCACCTGCGACAACCGGGACGACGGATTCGAACTGAGCGGCTTCCGCCTTCTCCGTTGCTACGGCGGCTGCATCGACAGCGATGGATGGACCCGAAGCACCGGGCGCGAGCGGGTGGTCCGTCAGGATGATCTGAGCCGTCATCATCTTGGCCATGCTCGCTATGGGCACCGGTTGGTTGCCTCCCACCGACCCGAAGCTGCCGACGCCTTGCACGGCAACGGTGGCTTGTCCCGAGCTAGGCCAGGGTAGAGATGGCGCTGCGCCGGGGAGCCGAATGTCAGAAGCGAGTGCAGGAGAGATCCGCACCTCGGGCAGCCCGCGCAGGAGCTGTACAGCCCCGGCTATGACCACCAGGATGCCTACCAGCACGATCAGTCGGCGGAGCCGCACCAGTGGGGATCGGCGATAACCTCCCGAGGGGTAAGCCGGCGCGCGCAGTGAGGCAAGGCCGGCGCGGCCATCCCCGGGGTTACGTCTGCCTGTGCTGTGGCGTCCTGTGGACATCTGACTCCTTTGTCGCGCGTGACATCACCGGTTCCAGGCGCCCGGGCTATAGCCTCGCCTCAAATGTTCTAGGCCACGAAGGTAACCGAAGCCGGCACGCCATTGGGGTCGGCAGCTACACGATGGTAACTACCCCAGTGTGAGAGGTCTCGACTAGCATGAACCTGCACCTCAGGTAGAGAACCAGGGCGGAGGAGACACCAGTGGTCAACCACGGCATGCATGCACATGCGGATCGCGATGCTGGGCCTGTTCGCGATGCTGGGCCTGTTCACGATGCTGGGCCTGTTCACGATGCTGGGCAGGGCTACAGGGGGCCGCAGGTATGCCGCCTGGTCGGGATCACCTATCGACAGCTCGACTACTGGGCACGGACCGGCCTGCTCCGGCCCTCCATAGCCGATGCCCAGGGAAGCGGCACTCAGAGGCTCTACTCCTATGGAGACTTGTTGGAGCTGAAGGTCATCAAGAGGCTTCTCGACGCAGGCATTTCGCTGAAACGTGCCAGGAGGGCAGTGCAGTGCCTGCGAGATTCTCTGGGGGTGGAGCTGAGCACCGCCAATCTGGTGCTGGCGGGCGCCGATTCGCTCTTGGCACATGACGACGGAGAGGTTGTCGACATCCTGCGAGGTGGCCAGGGGGTGCTGAACATCGTCCCGCTGTCGGGTGTAGTGGAAGAGCTGGATGCGGACATACTGGCTCTGGTCCGCCCCGAACAGCCATCAGCGTCACCCGGTCACATCGCCGTCAACCCAGGGCAGAGCTCCGAACCCGACGCTCAAGTCGGACCCTGAACCGAGCAGCCGCCGATGAAGCGCGAGGTCTCGGCTCCCATAGGCCCGGCGCGGTGCGCCTCTGGTCTCCAATCGCATAAGATATGGAAACGTGAGTAGCTGCTCCCTCCTAGTGGTCAAGTCATCCACGTGGAAACGACCACTGCAGTGAGCCAACACACTTCTGCCGGCCAAGATGCAGATATTGCGGCCGGTGGCCTAAGACACTCATCTCTCCATGATGCCCATGTGAGACTGGGTGCCCGTATGGTCTCCTTCGGGGGTTGGGAGATGCCGCTGTCGTACCCCGGCGGAACGATCTCTGAGCACATGGCCTGCAGGCAGTCCGCGGCGGTGTTCGATGTAAGTCATCTCGGAACCGTGCGCATCTCAGGTCCAGGCAGCTTCGAACTGCTCCAGGCCCAGCTTTCGAATGATCTGCGCCGCATAGGCCCAGGCCGGGCCCAATACTCGCAGCTTCTGGATGCCGACGATGCCTCTGTCCTCGACGATCTGATCGTGTGGTGGCTCAGCGACGATGTGTTCGATGTGATGCCGAACGCATCGAACACCGACAGGGTTCTCGATGCGATCGGGGGCACCGACGTGACAGGCACCAGGGCTGTCATCGCCCTGCAGGGGCCGCGTGCCAGATCCATCCTTTCCGGCGTGTTCCCCGACGCTGCTCGCGTGCAACATTTCCACGTGGCCGAGCTCACATGGCAATCGCTGCCAGTCACGGTTGCTGGTACGGGTTACACCGGAGAGGACGGCGTCGAGCTCTCCATTGGCTCCGGATCTGCCCACGAGCTGTGGACTGCGCTCATCGGGGCCGGGGCTGTCCCGGCGGGGCTAGGGGCGCGAGACACGCTTCGCCTCGAAGCGGGCCTGCCGCTCCACGGTCATGAGCTTGGTCCCGGCATCTCCCCGCTCCAGGCCGGGTTGGGATGGAGCGTGGGATGGGACAAGCCAAGCTTCCGTGGAAGCGACCCTCTGAGGGCAGAGCGACGGGCGGGTCCACGAAGGATCCTCAGGGGGATTGTGGCCGAAGGCCGCCAACCGCTCAGGGATCATGCTCAGGTCATAGCCGGGGGTCGGGAGATCGGAACGGTGACCAGCGGCAACTTCTCTCCTGTCCTCGGACGTGGTATCGCCCTCGCGCTCGTGGACACTTCTGCCCAGCCCGACCTCGGCGATGCGGTCGAGGTGCAGATACGCGGACGCCGTGTAGGAGCCCACGTGGCCTCTCTTCCATTCGTCAAGCCGGGAAGTACATCCATGGCGGAGACAGCGTAATGCCCACCTATACCCCCCATACGCCCGATGAGATCGAGTCGATGCTCGAGTTCATCGGGCTTGGCTCGCTAGGCGAGCTGTTCGACGTGGTTCCCGAAGCCCTGCGTCTTCCCCACGATCTCGCCATGGCCCCCGGCATACCGGAGCCCGATGCGGTCGCACACCTTCGAGCCCTTGCGAGTAGGAACCTTGAATGCGGCCCTGAGCTGGTCTGCTTTGCCGGGGGTGGTGCGTACGACCGTGAGGTGCCCCCGGTGACCACTGCACTTGCCTCGCGTTCGGAGTTCGTCACCTCCTATACGCCTTATCAACCCGAGGTAGCCCAAGGAGTTCTTCAGGCTCTCTTCGAGTTTCAGACCATGGTGGCTCGCCTCGCAGGACTGGAGATATCCAATGCATCGCTCTACGACGGAGCGAGCGCTCTGGTGGAGGCCGTCAATCTCGGAGTGTCCGCATCCGGACGCAGCGAGGTCTGGGTCTCCAGGGGAGTCCACCCTTCATGGCGCGAGGTGCTGAAGACCTTCGCCAGAGGCACAGGTCATGTGATAGTAGAGGTGGACCTCGACCAGGGCCAGACGCGATGGCCGGATACCGGCCGGCCCGGCGTCGTGGTCATGGCCTATCCGAACCACCTAGGCTGCCTCGAGGATGTCGGTGTGGCACGCGAGCTCGCCGACAGCACCGGGGCCATCCTGGTGATGGCGTTCGACCCGATTGCGACGTCGGTGCTCCGGTCCCCCGGCTCGTGGGGTGCGGACGTGGCAGTGGGGGAGGGGCAGGCACTCGGAATGCCCCTGTCCTTCGGCGGGCCTTACCTCGGCCTGTTCGCTTGCAGGCAGGAGCATGTCCGCCGGCTGCCCGGCAGGCTGGTGGGCGAGAGTGTCGATACAGACGGCCGGACTGCATATGTGACAACGCTTAGAGCACGAGAGCAGGACATACGCCGTCAGAAGGCCACATCCAACGTATGCACCAACCAGACGCTCATGGCTGTGACTGCAGCAATCCAGCTCGGATGGCTCGGCACCTCCGGCATTGCTGAGGTAGCCAAGCGGTCTGCCCTAGGCGCCAGCTACTGCCGCGACCTACTGGTCGGCATAGATGGGGTCGAGCCGCTTACGTCGGCTCCGACCCTCATGGAGTTCTCCCTGCGCCTTCCCATTGACGCATCCACGTTAATCGATCGACTCGTAGACGAAGGCTTCCTTGCCGGGATACCCCTCGACACGGAGTACACCGGCACGGAGTACACCGGTTCGGATATGCGCGGCCTGCTCGTCACTGTCACGGAGAAGCGCACCCGCTCTGAGATAGATGCATTTGCTGCCGCATTCGCAAGGGCATTGCGGTGAACAGCGTGGAATCGCCTGAAGCGGGCAGCCGACCCTCGCCAAGCTCAACCCAGCCTGGGCCAACCCAGCCTGGGCCATCCCAGCCAAGCTCAACCCAGCCTGGGCCAACCCAGCCTGGGCCAACGGGGCCTCCCATCCGCGAGTGGTCCGCGCTCGCTGTGGCGGGTGGCTCGGCAGCGAGCGCCCCGCTGATGGGACGGGACCCCGAGCCGACCATCTTCGAGCTCTCCCAGCCCGGCCGTAGCGCATGGCAGCTTCCTACGACCGGAATCCCTGATCGCCCCCTTGATGATCTGATACCCCCGATCCATAGGCGCATGGATCGGGTGAGGCTCGCGGAGGTATCCGAGCGAGACCTCGTCGGCCATTTCACTCGCCTCTCCCACAGGCAGTTCTCCGTCGATCTTGGCGCCTACCCTCTTGGGTCATGCACGATGAAGTACAATCCCAAGGCCTTCGACCTCGTAGCAGGGATTCCAGGCCTCGCCGATGTGCATCCTGCCGCGCCTGCCAGATGCACACAGGGCTGGCTGGAGCTGATGGTAGAGATCGAAGAAGCTCTGTGCGAGATCACAGGGATGGCTGCAGGGACGCTCCAGCCTTCCGCAGGCGCCGCCGGTGAGCTCACGGGGCTGTCGCTCATGCGCGCTTGGCACACGGCCGAGGGCGCTCCACGCCGCAAGGTGATCATTCCGGACTCCTCGCACGGCACCAACCCCGCATCTGTGACGCTGGGCGGCTACGAGGCCGTCACCGTGCCGACCGACGAGCGGGGGTGCGTCGATCTAGAGATGCTCCGCAAGGTGCTCGACGAACAAGTGGCGGGAATGATGCTCACGAATCCCAACACCCTCGGGCTGTTCGAGGAACAGATAGTGGAGTTGGCCGAAGCGGTCCACGGTGTAGGTGGGCTCATGTATTACGACGGGGCCAACATGAACGCGATCCTCGGCGTGACGCGACCAGGTGACATGGGATTCGACATAGTCCACCTGAACCTTCACAAGACCTTTGCGACGCCCCATGGTGGGGGAGGGCCAGGGTCCGGACCAGTGCTCGTCGCCGATCGGCTTGTCCCCTTCCTGCCTGGTCCGCGGCCAGTTCGTCTTGCCACGGACGGCTCGCAAGCCGTGGCGAGCGAGGCACCCGACTTCGGCTGGATGATCCCGGAGCGCTCGATCGGGCGTGTCCACAGCTGGCATGGAAACTCCATGGTGCTGGCCAGGGCATTGGCATACATCCTCGTCAACGGTTCGGACGGGTTACGGCGTATCGCCGAGCTCGCAGTACTCAACGCCAACTGGCTGCGCGTGCGCCTGGACGGCATCCTCGACATCCCCTTCGACAGGCCGTGCATGCACGAATACGTGATGTCCGCCGACTCGCTGCAGCATGAGACGGGGGTAAAGGCCCTGGACATAGCCAAGCGGCTGTTGGAAGAGGGATTCCACGCTCCGACGATATATTTCCCCCTCATCGTGCATGAGGCGCTCATGATCGAGCCAACTGAGACCGAGAGCATGCAGACATTAGAGGCCCTTGCGGCAGCCATCGAGCGGATAGTTGCCGATTCACGTGCGCCAGGCGGGCAGGAGCGCTGCGCCGAGGCGCCCTACTGCACCCCGGTAAGGCGCGTGGACGAAGCACGCGCCGCCAGGCACCTGATCGCGACGTTCGACGCCCGGAGCAGCTAGGCGTCAGCGGCCAGCTCCGCTTTCACCTGCTTGGTGACGCGGTGCTCGATCACGAACGCGAGGAACGGCAGGAAGCCCGCGAGGACCACTGCGGCTATCCGGCCAGGCCTCCACCTGTCACGCCTGGCAAGATCGAACGCCACTATCAGGTAGACGATGTAGAGGAAGCCATGGATAGGGCCGACGACGCTCACGACTTCAGGCTTGCCAGCAGCGTACTGCAGGGGCATCCCTATAAGGGTAAGCACGAGAAGCCCCGTGCCGACGATGTATGCCATGACCCTGTAGCGATTGAGCGCGGTCATCGTCGCCGCGGTCGAACCAGCGGTGCCGCTATCCACGCCTGGACCTGTCGCTCGCGCTCAGTGCGGCCAGGTACTCGTTATAAGCGGCGAGCTCCCGGTCCTCATCCGTCTCCTGCACGCCGGCCGGCACATCGGTCCTGCCGCTCACAATCACAGTGGCGTCGTCATCGTCATCGAGCCCAGGCCCGGCTTTGGCGCGTGTCATATGCTCCTCCCGGCCAAGCTTCCACCACATGTAGACCGCATAGCCTGCGAGAAGAGGCCATTCGATAACGTACGCCCAGCTCAAGGTGTTCCCGGATTCCGCCCGGTTGAGCTGCCACCACGCGAGTGCCAGGAACGCGGGAACCAGAACCACCACGGCAATGTGGCGAAGAACACTTCGACCCGCGAACCACTTCCAGAGCACGCCAATAGGCTAGCGAGCGCGAATGCGATCCATGTGTCGGCGCAGTGCGTAGAGTTGTGCAGGTCTGGAGGTGTTCCAATGCCGATATACGAGTTCAGATGCAACAGATGCGACTCGGTGTTCGATGCCAAGCGCTCAATGGCCCAGTCCGACGAGCCGATCGAGTGCCCGAACGGGCACAGCGAGGTCGTCCGCCTGCTGCCAATGTTCTCCGCGACCGGGAGGCACGCTTTGGGACCGACTGCCTGCGGGTCTCCCGTCGCCGGGGCCTGCGGCGGGTCCTGTGCCTGCGGGGTGAGCTAGCTGGCAGCCGACTCGTCGACCGCGAGGGCTGGCGGCAAGCTATCTCCTAGCAGGATTGCTACTTTACATAAGTTCTCTTATCGGCGCTGGCTGCGAACTGGGCTTGGCCTCCTGTGGTGTCTAGACGGGATCCTGCAGTTCCAGCCGTACATGTACGAGCGCGGGTCCAACGGCTTCTTCGGCCCACTGTCGGACAACACGATGGGCAAGCCGAACGCCTTGACCGACATGATCAGGGTGTTCATACATTTTGGCGTGGATCATCAGGTACTGTTCAATGTCACTATCGGCGTTGTCCAGATGCTGATCGGCATTGGGATCCTGTGGCCTCGGGCCACCAAGGTTGCTCTCGGCGCGTCAGTGCTGTGGGGCGCCGGCGTCTGGGTCATCGGTGAGGCCATCGGTGGAGTCATCTTCCCCCAGGCGTCGATGCTCACCGGGGCTCCAGGCGCTGCGCTCATCTACTGCATCCTTGCGATCGTGCTCTGGCCGGACAGCGAGGATCGGCACCTCAGCGATAACGATCCGCCTTCGGCGGCCAAGCGCTCTTTGGGCTCCAGATCTTGGCTGGTCGACGGCCGCTGGGCTTATGTGGCATGGGCGGCTGTGTGGTGCTCGTCGGCGTTGCTCGAGCTCGAACGCTCGAACTGGAGTCCGAACTCGCTCTCGGCGCAGCTCTCCTATGAGGCCAGAGGTGAACCGTGGCCACTGGCCGGACTGGACCGTCTCGCGGGGCACGCATCGCGTGGAATCGGCATTCCTCTCGCTGGGGCGATGCTCGCCGCCGAGCTTCTCGTCGGATGGTGGGTTCTCCGGCCTGCAACGCGTCATCTGGCTCTCACCACGGGCATCGTTATCTCGATCCTGTACTGGATCATCGGGCAGAACCTGGGGGGCATCCTGACAGGTCAGGCCACGGACCCCAACCTTGGACCGCTGATGGTCATATTCGCGCTGGCCTTGCTGGTACTACGCGGATCGGGCCCAGCCGGCACCAGCGCCGCAGACTCGGCACACGTAGCGCAACTACCAGACACAGCAGACCCGAGCGGCAGCCGATCGGATCACACGCCTTCCACCGGTGCCGGACAGTTCAGCCCGCTGGCGTCGAAGCCAGGGTGACAACGACCAGCATGGACACCTGACCTCGCCAGAGCCTTACCCTGGCGCTCTGACCGGGCTTGGCGCTGTGAACAGCCAGCACAAGCGACTCCGCCGAGGTGATGGGCTTGCCGTCGAACGCGACGATCACGTCGCCCTGCCGGATGCCGGCAGCCTGAGCAGGTGATCCTGGGATGACACTGGCGACCACCGCGCCTGTCTTTGGAACGAATCCATACGCCTGGCGCAGCTGGGGAGTCAGGCTCACGATCGAGACGCCCAGGAAAGCATTTGATGCCTGCACCGTTCCCCCCTTCCGGAGGGTAGGCAGCAGCTCCATGATCTTGTCGGAGGGAATGGCGAATCCGATGTTCTGCGCTGGCGCATTGTTACCAGAGGAGGAGGCTACAGCCGTGTTCATGCCGATGACCTGGCCCGAGGAATCGACGAGCGGCCCTCCCGAGTTGCCTGGGTTGATGGCAGCATCGGTCTGGATCATGTCGGACAGGTTCTCGACGGTCCCACTCCCGGTATCGCTTGCCTGGACCGAGCGCCCGAGCGCCGAGATGATACCGGACGTGACCGTCGGGGTACCCTCCGACAAGCCGAGCGCATTGCCTATCGCGACTACTGCATCACCCACCTGAAGCAGGCGGGACTCACCGAAGCTGACCGTCGGCAGGCCTGACGCCCCACTTATCTGAAGTAATGCCATGTCGTCAGTGGGATCGGCGCCTATCACAGTGGCCGCCAGCTTCTTTGTCGTTCCGTAGCGGGTAACGGTGATCCTCGTGGCGCCCGCGATGACGTGGTTGTTGGTCATCACCTCGCCGGAAGCCGTGATGATCATGCCGGTGCCCTCGTCCTCTTGGACTGTTGTGCTGCCGAGCGCGGACAGCCCCCCGGGACCCTCGGCCTGGATCGAGACCACTGCAGGTAGCACTTTCTGGACGATCGAGGGGATCGAGCGCATGCCGGCCACCAGCGCGGGACCGGGCTTCGCCTCTATCACTGTCGTGGTCGTGCCAGTTCCCACAGCCCGCGAGACGATGGCCCCAGCGCCACCACCGAACAAGGCAGCCACCACTATCACCGCGGCCCACCGCCACGCGCTCGACCGATGCGGGGAGTGGTGCAGGCCCGCTTCGCCGGGCATCACGCTGGAGGCTGCCTCGGCGCCACCAGTAACCGCCATGCCGGGATCTGGTGGCGGATACTCCCACTGTGGGGTAGTGCCCGTGGGCGCAGCAGGTGCAACCTCCTGCCATTGCTCCGAGATCCTGGGCTGGGCTCCCTCGGGCGCAAGATGCTGTAGGGGGCCGTTGGGCGGGACTGGTTCGCCGGGCGAGCCAGGCGTGGCAGAATTACCAACCGTGGTTTCATCCGGCTCCCGCACTACAGGCCCATCAATCAAGTCCCGTTCGTCACGTTCGCTCGCGTCGCCCCCGTCATCAGCTTCCACTGAGCGTGCTCCTTTGCCTGGGATCATTCACATCGGCAGCAGCGCGATAGGCGCTCCCTGCCTCCTTTGCATCCAGGATAGGAACCATAACGGCTCTACGGGGAGCAGGCCTGATCGTGCTCGGCATGCGTCCAGATCACCCCGCCGTGTTTCGCTTTGCGGCTACCGGCAGTAGCGTTATCGCCCGACATGGCACGCAGGATAGACATCGAGCTGACAAACCGCCGCGACGACGGACTGTGGAACTGGCGCGCACCCGGGGCGCGCCAACCCAAGGGTGTTGTCGACGCTGCTTTGGTACCCGAGGGCTCCAGTCCGGGCGATGTGCTGCGCGCCGAGGCCGACTTCGCCCTGGAGGGGATCCAGGTCACCACCATTCTGGCGGCAAAGCCCGAGCGCAAGGCCGAACCCTCCGCTCAGCGCATAGAGATCCTCGGCTCCCGTCCGAAGGACACCGACGTGTCAGTTACATTGGCACGGCCCGCACGGCCCGCACGGCCCTCCTCCGGGCAGCGGCCACCACGTGAGCGCAAGGGGGGGGTGGATCGAGGGCCACAGCCTGCCGCAGCCGCTTCGCGTGGGGGTAGAGACCGCGTAGCCTCCGAGAGTGGTCCGGTGGAGCGCGGGACACGAGGATCTCGTCCCGCTGAAGCCATCGACAGGCGGACCTCCGGCCGCGGATCCCAGCGTCCCGCTAATCGCGCCCGCCGCGCGACAGGCCGCCCGGAACGCACCGAGCCGTCTACCCAGTACCGCAATGCAGCGTTGTCAGCCTTGCGTCCTGAACAGCTCCCCGTGGCCGAGCAGCTCCTTCGCGGGGGCATACCCGCGGTACGTCAGGCCATAGAGGAGCAGAACTCACGCGCGCGGTCAGAGGGCAGGCCTGGCGTGTCTCCAGAGCCGCTGCTTGCAATGGCCGAAGAGCTTCTTCCGGTGATGAACCTGGCCTCCTGGAAAGATCGCGCCGTTGCGGCGCGCGCGGCAGGAAGGGATCTCCCGCTGCGCGACCTCCGGTCGGTGGTGGCGGGCGCCAGTGCTGTCACCCTCGACCCGGAAGGCAGGGAGCTGCTGACCACGTTGCGAACGTTGCTCGACGCGCGTGTGAGCGCGATGCGCCAGGCCTGGACGGACAAGATCACATCCTCGCTCGACGGAGGAAATCCCCTGGACGCCCTGAGGGCTTCTGCTCGTGTTCCCGAGCCCGGCACCAGATTGCCGGGACCCCTCGCTGTGCGCCTAGCCGATGCTGCCGGTGAGGCTATGACAACCGACATCGGCCACGATATGTGGGCTTCACTACTCGAAGCAGCTCTGGCGTCACCGGTGAAACGCAATGTGAAGCCAGTTGGAATCCCACCTGATAACGCCGACCTCGTCGTAGCTGCGCGCCATGCCGCAGGCCAGATGCCGGCATTGGCACGCCTGCTCGGGTTGCCCATACCGCCGCCGCCAGGCCCGCGACGACTGGCGCCGACCACGACTGCCGGAGCACGCAGGCGCTAACGTCGCCTACCAGCGTCATCCAGGATGCCATGGGTTTTCAAGAACTCCCCCATCCCCTCCACCAGATCCAGATCACCAACCTCGGCCAGGGGCACCCAGCGGGCCTCCGATGCATCGTCACCAGGCCGTGCCTCGATGAGGCAGACCGGCGATGCCTCGAAGTCGAGGATCACGTAGTGAAAGCCGGTGTCGATTCGCTCCGCCCAACCGAGGAGCTCGCCACATCTGACGGCTACACCTGTCTCCTCTGCGACCTCACGCTCCACCGCATCGCGCACGCGCTCCCCTGGTTCCACCCGACCACCGGGGACCGCCCACTTGCCTTCTTCGGGCTGATGGCCGCGGCGAACGAGCAGCAGCCTGGCGTCTCGCACCACGATCGCGCCAACAGCGACCACAGGCAACGGTGCACGTGACTCCCCTGGAGCCGGTGCACTCCTTGCCATCACGGTGCCGAGCCCTGGGCCGTGCCCCGAGACGCCGGGCAATTCGCAGATGACGCCCTTCCCCCGAGCGGCCGGTACATGACAATCAGCCTCGCGCTGAAGCCGCCGGCTTCGAAGAACTGCTTCGTGGAACGATCTCCCGGCAGGACTGCCACATCGACACCCTGGCAGCCACCGTGCTCGAAGAAATCGACGAGGCCGCCGAGCAAGGCTGCTCCCACCCCCACCCCCCGGGCACCCTGAGCCACATAGAGTCCATCGACAACTCCAATCGTCCGCTGCCCCTCACCATCGATCCTGCCCAGCCCCACGCCCACAGGCACCCCGTCTATGGTCCCCATGAGCACCAGCCGACGCCTGTCCGCGATCAGGCGCTCCAACCCTCCGGGCTTCAAGAGAGCCTTGGCTGCAAGGCCGACCTCATGGCGAAGCGACAGAGTGCCGTGCCTGAGGGCAGCCACCTCATCCAGAGCGTTCCGGCAGAGCTCCGCGCACTGGAGCGCATCGCCTCGCGTGGCTGGGCGGGTTGCCTCCACTCAGCCTGGACCACCGACTGACCGGTCGCGGCGACCTGGCCAGCCGGTCACTCCACGACCTGATGGACCACAGCGACCCCGGCAGCTCCACACGTCCTATGACCGCCCGCTGGCGAGGAGCTGATCGACCCGGTTGATGATGGTCCTCCGGTGCCGGTTCGCCTGCTCATGACGCCGCACCTCCTCCAGCTCCGCTGGCGAGAGCCCGGGTAGGCACTTCACCACCTGGGAAGCCGAGAGAACGTCGTATCCATGTATTGCCTGCACGGCTCCCCCCGCTGCGAACTCCGATGGAGCCACATCGCCTGGAAGCGCAGCGCCTCCCTCCAAGACCGTGGGCTCATCATCTTCCTCACGGTAAGGCCGTGGCACCGAAGCGGATCTGCCGGCACCTGCGGCACTGGTCGGCATGGCATCTGCACGGTCAGGCGCTTGGACCGGTGCAGAGCGATGCCTCCCCACAAGGCCCTCCAGTTGTCGTTGCCCCGCGTCCCGTCCGAACTGGACTGCAAACCGGCCCACCGCCTTTGCTACCGTCAGCTGGCTGCTCAGTCGTGTGCGTCCCTTATCTGCCAGTAGCGGCATCTCCTCCACGACCGTGATCGCCAGGCCGGCCGGCGCGTACACCACAATGTCGAGTATCCACTGTCCAGGTGATCTGGCTCCAGCCAATTCAGGACCTCCCAAGTCTTTGCCTGCAATGCATCTCGCACCTCACTATGGTGCTTATACGCAATCCCGGCAAAGGCCCTTCACCGGATCAGCCAACTGGCTGGCGTGCTTGACAAGGAAGCAGGAGGTACAGACGAACTCGCCGGGCTGCTTGGGCAGGACCCGCTCGGTCATCTCAGAGCGGTCCTCGGGCTCGACCGGCTCGTCGTCGTTGGTCTCCTCCTCGACGACAAGGCGCTCTTTCAAGATCTCGTCGAGGCTCGCTTCGACATCGTCGTCCTCGTCGTCCTCCTCTTCCTCCTCACCTTCCTCAGCAGCCAGTAGCGAAAGCGGTACCTCAATCTCCGCGATGACGTCGGTGGTCACCTCACCTTCCACGTCATCTATCACCTCGACTACATCTATGTCCTCGTCGACCACCTCGACGTCGTCTTCGACATCGAGGTCGTCGACATCGAGATCGCCATCGAGAAGCTCGTCGTCGACGTCGAGGTCGTCGGGCTCTGGCACTGAATCAAGGTCGTCGTCCATCACTACCCTTCAGGTCTGTATTTGACGCGGGAGCATAATCGCTCCGGAGGACATAGCAAGCCACTGCATCACCGTGGGTGCAACAGTTTCCCATTTGGCCCACGGATCACTGTTCTGAGCTGCCGTTCAGGCTGGGCGGTTGGACCCTGGGGAGCTTTGGTGCCGTCCACCGGTCAGATGCCACGTCCGCCGGTCGTCTTGACGTTGTCTACTTGATCCCCAGGGCCCTTGCCCGCCTCCGCACATCAATCCCCCCCCATGGCCTCCAGATGCGGTAGCCGCTGTGCGGGGCAAGCACCTGGAGCGGGGTCTGCGGGACTGGCGCCACACTACGCCTTTCCGGTACCACGGCGTCAAGTGGATACACGCATCGTTGACCTGGGATAACGCCTATTCCTCCTGGTCATGGCAGTACGCTTCTGTCCATCAGGCCACCGTTCCGCCGTGTCGCCGCTTCGCGACGCTCCTGTGCGCGCCTCTCGGATTGCAGGCGCTCCAGGTCATATTCCTCGTAATCGACAAAGCTCATCGCCGACGCGATCAGCCTATGGCCCGCGCTCTCGCCGATCAGGCGGTGCATCTCATGTGCTATCCGCCTGTAGCTAGGATGTCCCTGCACCCCGGAACGGAGCTCGATGACATGCAGGGCCTCCCTAGCGTCGAGCTGCATCACATACCGTATGCGGTAGGCGAGCGCCACGGCGTAGGATGCCTGCTCCACGAAAGCAGGCACCAGCGCTTCGTAGAGGTCCGCCGAGCGCTGTAGGCAAGCCGCGAACTCCTTGGCCATACCTGCCTCCTCGATCAGCCCGGGGACTTCATAACCCAACGCCGGCGAGAGCGCCTGCCACTCGATGGTGAGCATCCGGTGCCTCTGAAGATCGCGAAACGCTCCGTAATCCGACACCATCTCAAAGCGGTATGCGGTACGCTCGAACGCCCTACCCGGTCGCTGCCGGCGGTTCGCCCGAGTGCCTACGTACGCACGTACGATGGACATCCTTTCCTCGGTCCCCAGGCTCCGCACCCTCCTCAGAAGCTCCTCATCGCTGCTTCCGGAGGCCTCGTAGCACATGGCAGCGATCACCTTGTCCTCGCCATCCGGGTCCCAGTCGACGAGGCGCACCAGTGGCTCGGCCATCACCTCGGTAGCGAGAGCGGCGTCGCGCCCGGTCTCGCCAGGCCAGAGCTTCTCCACCATCTCCGCAGTGTCACGCCGCGTCGCCTCCATGTAGGCCGACCACGCCGTCCCCCGATCCTCCCGGTCAACCCTCTGGAGGAACGACGGGATCACCTTGCGCAGCTCGGTCAGCATCAATTCCGCGTAATGACGGGCTTCCGGCAGAGGATGGCACCGCATCCGCATAAGGAGCATCTCGTAGGACTGGCCGGTTCCGTATATGCCGACGTTGGACAGCGCACCGGCCGGGAGAAGGCCGCGCAGAGCGTCAAGCGCCTTAGCCTTCAGGGCCCGCCTGAATGCCAGATCATGCTCGCCGGTGGTAAGCCCGAATCGACGTGGTAGCCAGGCTTGCAGGGCCGCTAGGAGCTCGGCGTAGGTATCGAACATCCTGTCCATCTCGCCTACGTAACGCGCTCCAAGAGCCGAGTCGAGAATCGCGGGATCCCGGTAATAGCGGTAATGACCCGTGGCAAGCCTCGCGTCGTAGCCGATATAGCGCGTGGACTGCTCGAGATAGGCCATCAGACGCCCGCGCTCGATGATCTTCGTAAGAAGGTTCGATGCCTGCTCGCAGGCGAGATGGACCCCACCGAGCTGTGCGACGGAATCGTCGCCGTACTCGAGGAAGACCCGGTCATAGAGCTGTTCCGCTCGCTTCACCCCAGCAGTCGCGTCTACGTCCTGATCGCCGGACAGATCGAGATCACCTGCAAACTCGTCGAGGAAGAGTCGCCGAAGGCTCTTCGGTGAGCGAGAGTACCGTGCGAACAACGCTCCCTTCACAACCTCGGGCAGGTTCACCAGCGCAAACACCGGACCGTCAAGGTTGGTGACGTACCGCCGCAAGATCTCGGTCTCTTCTGGAGTGAAGGACTCCTCCGCGTAGGGGAACATGCCCAAGCAAGATTAGATCGAAGGACCTTCCAAGGTGGCGGATCGTCCCCCACCAGCTACGAGCACACCGCGATGGAGCCGGCGAGCGGCTGACGACGCCGATTCCGAGAGCCGGCCCACCGAGGGCAAAGGCGACCCAGGCGGTTGCCGATCCGGTTGTCGCCCCATTGGTTGCCGGGCGGGCGCTCCCGGCGCAGCCAGGAGCGCTATCTGTCGCAGCAGGTCCCCGAGCTGGTTCATATTGCGCACGAAGTCGCCGGGTGCCAGACCGCTGTGGTCCAGCACCTTCTTCAACGGCTCGCTGTGGAGCCATCGGTAAGCCGCGTCGGCCAGGCCTGGATCGACCCCTCTTGATCTCGGCAGCCTGAGTGCCTTCTCGGCAGCCGCCTGGCGCATGGCAACGTCCCTGACAGCATCGATCCTCTTGGCCACATGGGGCACGAGCCGAGCAGCGCTGCGGTCGCGTCCCGGACGGGCCGCGAAGGTGAGCGAGGACACGACCGCTGCCAGGGATGCAGGGTCGAGATCGTCGAGCAGACCACCTGCTACGCACTCGGCGAGGAGCAGGTCCGACTCGTGATATATGCGGGAAAGCATCTCACCCTTGGCGCTCAGGCGCCAAGCGCTGACATCGACGTATCCCCACGCTTCCAGCAGCTCCGTGATGCGATCCATCCGGCCCGACAGGACTCGACGGCTTCTGGCGTCCCGGTATTGCGCGAACGAGCGGTCTATGACTTCATGGGCTCGCTCCCGAGGATAACGCCGGACGAGGTTGACCGCGAGGTTATAGCTCGGCCTGAACGACGAGCGGAGATCGCCCGGAGGCGCGACTGCGAGCCTCGCCAGGTGCCCCAGCCGGACGCCCGGAGCCCACACGACCACCGCATTGCCCTGAGAGTCGATGCCGCGGCGCCCGGCGCGACCGGTCAGCTGGGCATACTCAGCCGCCGTGATCGCGCCTCGCCCCGCGTCGGA
>JAJZJN010000017.1 GCA_021851165.1 Actinomycetes bacterium | reverse complement strand
GGCGAGGGGCGGACCGGCCAGTGACCGACCGGCCAGTGACCGACCGGCCAGTGACCGACCGGCCAGTGACCGACCGGCCAGTGACCGACCGGCCAGTGCAGGAGGGACAGACCTACCCACCGGCGGTGACAGCTCATGTTGAGGCTGGTGCTACCCAAGGGTTCCCTCGAGCGTGCGACGATGGAGCTGTTTGCAGCTGCAGACCTTGCGGTGACACGTTCGTCGGAAGTCGACTACCGTGCCCGCATCGACGATCCGCGCATAGCCGACGTGCGGATCCTGCGTCCTCAGGAGATCCCCGTATACGTAAGTGATGGGTTGTTCGATCTAGGCATCACGGGAAGGGACTGGATCGAGGAGACCGGAGCCGATGTGGTCTCGCTTGGTGAGCTGTCGTACTCGAAGGCGACCGCAAACCCGATACGTGTGGTTCTCGCGGTAGGACGGGACTCGGAGGTCTCACGTGGTGCCGACCTTCCAGTGGGTGCTCGGGTGTCAACGGAGTACCCCGAGCTCACGAGACGCTATCTCGAGAAGCTGGGCGTCGACGCGGATATCCGCCTGTCCTACGGAGCCACCGAGGCGAAGATCCCGGATATAGCCGACGCAGTGGTGGAGATAACCGAGACGGGGCGCGCTCTTGCGGCGGCGGGGCTACGTGTCATAGAGACGCTCCTGGTCTCGCGTACGGAGTTGGTGGCCAACCGCTCTGCCGCTGCGGATCCCGAGAAACGCCATGCGATGCAGCAGGTGCTCACACTGCTCCAAGGGGCACTGGAGGCGAGGGCCAAGGTACTTCTCAAGTGCAACGTGTCCTCCGAGAACCGTGCTGCGGTCATCGCGTTGCTGCCCGCCATGAAGGCGCCCACGGTGTCGGAGCTCTCGGGAACCGACGGCTATGCGGTGGAGACCGTCGTACCGAAGTCCGAGGTGAACGTGCTCATACCCGCGCTGAAGGACGAGGGAGCCACCGACATCATCGAGCTGGCCCTGTCCAAGATCGTCCATTGAGCGCGCCGCTGCGAGCCATGGAGGCATTTAAGCCTGGGGTGCCCGTGATCGGACGGGTCCTCGAGTTCGACGCCGAGCGAGGTCTTGGAATGCTCACCACCCGCGATGGGGACACCGTTGCTTTCCATTGCACGGCGATCTCCGATGGGAGCCGGACGGTGGAAGTCGGTAAGGACGTGGTGTTCGTGATCGCACCCGGGCACCTAGGACTGAGCGAGGCCCGGGACGTGACACCGATCGAGGCCGGCATACCGCCTGACCTGGGCTGAAGTCGCGAGCCGCGAGGATCCGCCTCTGGGCAGCACTCCGACATCTAGGATGCGTCTGCAATGGTGAGGCGGTCAACTTCCACATCGGCCTTCGGAGTGTCGAAGAGGGAGAGCCATGATGCCAGCGGCTTCTACCGGCGCTTCACGCCGCCGGATCTATCCTCGGACTCCGAGGTTGCAGACAACCGAGCGCTCGACAAGCTGATCCTCGGTGACGCCCGCCACATGGATGAGGTTCCCGAGTCGTCGGTGGCACTTGTGGTCACGTCACCCCCGTACTTCGCAGGCAAGGAGTACGAGGAGGCACTGGGGCAAGGCGGGGTCCCCGGCACCTATCTCGAGTACCTCGATCTGCTGAGGGATGTGTTCGCCCAATGTGTGCGCAAGCTCGAGCCAGGCGGCCGCATCGCCGTGAATGTCGCGAATCTCGGCCGGCGGCCGTACCGTTCGTTGTCCGCCGATGTCATCGGGATCCTGCAGGACGATTTGCGGCTGCTGCTGCGGGGCGAGATCATCTGGATGAAGCAGAGAGGCTCCTCCGGCTCGTGTGCGTGGGGGAGCTTTCAGCGGCCTGGCAATCCGGTGCTCAGGGACCTGACTGAGCGAGTGATCGTGGCGAGCAAGGGCCGGTTCGACCGGGCGATCCATGTCAAAGCTCGGGCCCGCAGGCAGCTGCCGTCGGAGTCGTCAATGACTCGGGACGACTTCATGGAGAATACGCTCGATGTCTGGGAGATCCCCGCCGAGAGCGCCACACGGGTTGGACACCCCGCCCCTTTCCCGATCGAGCTCCCCGCTAGGCTGATCGAACTGTACACCTACCGCGGTGACCTCGTTCTCGATCCCTTTGCCGGGTCGGGGACGACGGCCGTGGCGGCTGTGCGCTCTGGACGGCACTTCGTGACCTACGACCTCGACGAGTCATACGTCAGGCTTGCCGAGACGAGGGTCGAAGAGGAAAGGCAAAGGATCCGAGGGGAAGCTATCTCAGCTCTACCCAAGGTGTGCCTGCCGGCATTGCCGGCACCAGCGAGGGCGGGCGAGGACTTCCAGTCCCGGGCTGTTCGCGAGGGGCGAGCAGCGAAGGCGATAGGCAGATCGGTGATCGAGGCGGCTGGATTCACCGACATCGAGAAGGATCAGCGCCAGCCGGGCGGCGTCGAGGTCAACTTCACCGCCCGAGATATCCGGGGAAGGCCCTGGTTCTTCGATGTCACAGGGAGCTTCACCAGTCATCGGGCCGGTTTGAAGCGGACCGACA
Source organism: Actinomycetes bacterium (assembly GCA_021851165.1). GTDB lineage: Bacteria > Actinomycetota > Acidimicrobiia > Acidimicrobiales > JAJZJN01 > JAJZJN01. The sequence goes on along the minus strand of JAJZJN010000017.1, from coordinate 27,097 downwards.
CTCTGTGGAAGGCACTGGGCAAGGCTGCTGTTCTCCGAGAGGTGAGCGATACGCCACTCGTGCTGCTCACGACGGATGTGCCTCCACGGGGCAGCGCCGGCGCCGAAGCGCTCAAGCAGCTCGTCGGATCGAACAAGCCCATTCGTGCCGTGATAGAGATGCTCGAGCAGTCGGGGCTCGCTCAACTACGAGCCCTGTGCACAGGGCAACGCCTTGGATGAGGTCCTGGTCAGGCAACATGGGTGCAGTGGTTACCCGATGTGGAACCCGGATTGTCCCCATCGTCGCGTAGCCGGTCAAGGCATGGATGAGGTCGGGCTCCGGGTCCTGCCTTGAGCGATCTTCGCACTACGGTCACCGAGCTGGTCACTGGTCTCGGGACCCTGGGATATGGCTCGATACGAGAAGCCCTCGAGGCTCGGCCCGCAGAGATGGTGAGCGTCTCGCCCGAGACCTGGGATATCCTCCGGCGAGCCCACGATGGCCGAGCCCACGATGCCGACTTCGAGCAGGCCTGGTCCAATGGAGTCGCCTTCGCTCATGCGGCAGATGGGCTGCGAGGCCGCCGCCCTGCCGTGATCGAGTGGAAGGGACCCCACCGTGCACCGGGCGACGAGGTAGCTCCCATAGACCTGCGAATCGATCACGTGTATCTCATCAGCTGCAAGTACCGCTCGAACATCACGATCAACGCATCGCCCGCCTATGTGTTCAAGCGCCTTCTCCGTGGTGCTCACGGGGTTCGCGGCGGTGACTGGTACGCGGAGGTGGCCGCCAGCGAGCATCAGGAGCTCTACGAGGCGGTGGTGGCCGAGATGGGAGGGAGGGACTTTCCCCACCTAGCCGTCGATCTCGACCAAGCGCAGCGGAAGCGGCTCTCCCAGGAGCTCAGGGCGGGCTGGCCGGGAGCTACAAGGCACCTCTACGAGAAGCTCATCGAGGTGGTGGCTCGCAAGACCGCGGAGTTGTGGAGGGCCCAGCTTGCCCACCTGAACGAGTCGGAAGGCATGTTGTGGCGGATACTTCGGATGGGAAGCGCTCCGTACTTCATCTTGGGAACCTCGGCGTCAGGTCTGCTACGGCTCAGGGTTGCGACGCCGTGGGACTGGCGTGTGCAGTTCCGACTCCGTCGCTTCGGATGCGAGGCTCAGCCCGGAGGCCAACCCAAGATCGGGTGGGCCGCCAGGGTGGAAGATCGTCACTCCGGTGTCCTGTACAGCGTCCAGGGTCACGTCGAAGTGCGTTGGAGCCATGGACGATTCAGCGGCAACCCGGAGGCCAAGGTCTATCTCGACACGCCACACAGCGGGGTTCCCGGCTACTTCCCGCTGAATTGAGCCCCACCGAGCCCCACCGAGCCCACGTGTATCACACGCGCCTGGGAGAGCAGCTTAGGTGGCTGGCATCAGCGGGTGACAAGGCTGGTCCTGAACGAGTAGCGGTCAGCACGGTAGGAGTGCTTGGCATACTCGATGGTCTGACCCGATCCGTCGAAGCCGGTCCTTGCCATGGTGAGCACCGGGAGCGGTCGACGACCCTCGAGCAGCCGGGCCTCTTCGGCTGTTGCCAGCCGGGCACCTATAGTCTGCTCCGCCATGCGCGGCTGGCGTCCCTGGGAACGCAGGACGTCGTAGAGGCCGCGGCGCTCCAGGTCGTCACGCTCGACACGCACACGATCCGCAGGCAGGTAGTTCCGCATGATACCGAGTGGTTGCCCGTCAGCACTGCGCAGGCGCTCCAGGGCCAGCACCGGCGTGCCGAGGGGCAGGCCCAGAGCTTGGGCCACCGTCTCGGATGCGGGAGAGGTCTCCATCCGAAGGACCATCGTGGTCGGGTCGCGCCCTTCACCGACCAGGTCGTCGTACAGGCTGGTTAGCTCCACGGGTCGTCGCACCTGGCGGGGGACCACCACGGTGCCGAGCCCCCGCTGGCGCACGACGAGGCCTTGGTCGACGAGCCAGTCCATGGCTTGGCGAACGGTAGGACGGCTGACCGCGAGCCGCTGGACCAGCTCGAGATCGCCTTCGATGCGATCGCCCGGGCGTAGGGTGCCACTGGTTATCGCGGCCTCGAGCTGCCTGGCTATCTGGAAATACAGAGGAACCGGACTTGCCCGGTCTATGACGACATCCGCGCGCCCCTGGACCACGGTCGAGCGCGAGCGGGACTCCTGGCTACCGCCACTTGTCTCCATGTAACCCACTTTATTGTGTACCACCAGTAATTACAATAGAATGTCTTGACATTTGTATGTCAGCGTCCTACAGTCATTCTCACACCGATCAACTGATGGCACCTCCGTGAGGTGGTGCCGGCCATGGGGAGGGACGCGTAGTGATCAGACCTACCATTCGCGTGAAGAGGATCTTGACGGCAGGTACCGCGGTCTGCCTCTCGGCCTTGGTTCTGGCTGCATGTAGCTCGAGCTCCACATCCACTCCGGCAGTGAAGCGCAGTTCTGCTCCGGCTTCCATGACGGTCTACATGGTCACCCATGCCTGCCCCTCGGATGCCTTCTGGCCTCCGGTGTTCAACGGGGCCCAGGATGCTGCGTCGGCTCTCGGGGTCGACCTGCACATCATCCGTTTCACATCGGCGCAGTGTGGAAGCATCCCTGCAGAGGTGAGTAACCTCGAGACTGCCATAGACGCCCATCCAGGTGGGATCATTACGACAATCCCGAGCGCGACGGCCTTCAGTAGCGCCCTTCACAAGGCTGCGTCCGAGTCGATTCCCGTGATCGCAGTGAACACGGTTCCGCATGACAACAGCCAGTCGGTGAACCCCTACCTGGCCTATGTGGGCCAGTCTAACTACCAGGCCGGCATCGGAGCAGGCAACGAGGCCATCTCGGAGTTCCACCTCGCCAAGGGCGCGACCGTCGCCATAGTCGACCACGAGCCGTTCAACATCTCCCTGACTTCGAGGGAGCAGGGCATTGAGTCGGCATTCAACTCTGCCGGTGTCAAGTACACGATCGTGAACACCACCGACAATCCCTCGGCAGGGGCGTCTACCGTACAGGCCTTCATCACCGTGCACCCGACCGTCACGACTTACCTGAGCCTCGGCACCACCGGTACGACCCAGATAGTCACAGCCCTCCAGCAGGTTGGCAAGCTCAAGAAGATCAACGTGGGCGGCTTCGACCTCGACTCTGCGACGCTGCACTACATCCAGCAGGGCGAGGTCCGCTTCACCGTGGACCAGCAGCCGTTCTTGCAGGGATACGACTCGGTCGAGGAGCTCTACCTGCTGCACCAGTACGGGGTTGCCCCGGAGAACATCTCCACTGGCCCCGCGTACCTCACGGCGGAGAACATCGCATCCGTAGGCAAGTACGTCAACGAGACCGGCTTCTGATACCCGGTCAGGCAGGACCAGGCAGGGCAGCCCACAGGTGATCGGCCGGCGGTGAGGGGGAGGAGAGCGTGAGCAGAGTGAGCCAGAGCGAAGAGGCGACACGCAGCTACGCGGGGGACCGGATGGTTACACCTCCCAGCCTGTCATCCGGGCCCCCTGCCCCCTCGCCGCAGGGCCGATTCGCGGCCTGGTCGACGCCCGGTGCAATCTTCCGTCATCGTGAGAGCGGCATCATCCTGGCGGCTCTGCTGTTGCTCGTTCTGTTCAGCATCACCTCTGGGGGTACCTTCCTCGGAGCGAGCAACTGGGGGACCATAGCTGACAGCTCGGCAGAGCTCGGGATCGTGACGGTCGGTGTGGCGATGCTAATGATCGGAGGCGACTTCGATCTCTCGGTGGGTGCCAATTTCGCCTTCAGCGCCCTCGTGATGGCGAAGATGATCAATGCCGGTGATCCGGTCATAGCAGGCCTGGTGGTCGCCCTTGCAATAGGCGCGGGAATCGGGCTGCTGAATGGGCTGATCACGATCTTCCTCGACATTCCCTCCTTCGTAGCGACGCTGGGGACCTGGCTGTTGTGGGGTGGAGTGACACTTGTCATAGCCGGAGGCGCCACGGTCACCGTGTTCACCCATTCGGCGATCCTCGACGTGATGGGTGGCACGCTCGTCGGAAGCCTGCACTGGGAGGCTGTCTGGTGGATCGTGGTGGCCATCGTCATCGGCGTGGTCCTTCATCGGACAGTCCTCGGCAACTGGGTGTTCGCCGTCGGGGGTCGCCGTGTGGCGGCCAGCCAGTCCGGTGTTCCCGTGGTGCGTACCCGCATGATCAACTTCGTCGTGTGCGGCACCCTGGCTGCTCTAGCGGGCGCCGTCACGTTTGCCCACCTGCAATCCATGGCCGAGTCGTATGGCAACTACTACCAGCTCTATGCCATCGCTGCGGCGGTAGTAGGAGGATGTGCCCTCTATGGGGGACGAGGCTCGATCCTGGGCGCAGTGGTCGGCGCCCTGATCCTCTCGATGCTCGACAGCGGGCTCATCCTCTCGGGTGTGTCGACGTATTGGTATCAGGCAGTCATAGGGGTCATCGTGATTCTCGCGGTGGCGATGCACACGAGACTGGGCCAGCTTGCCAGGGGGGGAGGGGATTAGCCGTGGAATCCGGCGGGCCGCGTCCGGCCGTCTTTGTCGCCGAGGGGCTGTCCAAGCGCTTCGGCAGCGTGGTTGCACTCGAGGGTGTGGACCTTGCCATCTATCCAGGCGAGATATTGGGTCTTCTCGGCGACAACGGTGCCGGCAAGTCGACCTTCGTGAAGCTGGCATCCGGCGTGTACCGTCCGTCATCGGGAAGGATACTGTTCGAGGGCAAGCCGGCCAACTTTCACTCCGCAGCCGACGCGAGGCATGCTGGCATAGAGACAGTGCATCAGGATCTGGGTCTTATCGACTCGATGAGCATCGCACGGAATTTCTTCCTCGGTGCCGAGTTGCGGTGGGGTCCGTTCTTGAGGCTTGCGCGCATGCAGGCCGAGACACGCGAGATCCTCACCGAGATAGGCCTGCAAAACCTGCGCGATGCCGGCCAGGACGTGAGCCGCCTGTCGGGCGGGGAGCGCCAGGCGATATCCATAGGCAGAGCAGTCGCGTTCCAGAAGAAGATGATCATCCTCGACGAGCCGACGTCGGCGCTCTCGGTCAAGGAGACCGACAAGGTGTTCGACTACATGCGCAAGGCTAAGGACAGGGGCCTCGCCGTTGTGGCCGTCATGCACAACCTTGCACAGATCGCAGCCGTTGCGGATCGGTTCGTCGTGTTCTGGCATGGCAGGAAGACAGCAGACTTTGCGAACGCGGGCCAGAGCGAGACCGATCTCGCGCAGTACATCCATCTTGGCGCGCTGCCCTCGGTGGACGCCCATTAGGGTCGGGACCGTGACCTCGCGCGAGGCGGGTGGCCAGGCGGGGCGACCAGGAGTATTGCCAGGAGTATCACTGGAAGACTGACTTGAAAAGGAGCTGGGAGATGATCGTCGGTGTAGTGGGTGCGGGTCGTATCGGCAGCCTTCATGCGGGCAATCTCGAGCAGCTTCCCTTGGTGGACCAGGTTGTGGTGGCCGACAGTGCCCCAGGTCGGGCGCAGGAGCTGGCAGCCAGGCTGGGAGTAGAGGCTGCCGAAAGTCCGGCTCGGATGATAGCTGGGGGCATAGATGGTCTGGTGATAGCCGTCGGGACCGATGCGCACCAGGATCTGATTCGTGAAGGAGCCGAGGCAGGCATACCGATGTTCTGCGAGAAGCCTCTTGCCCTGGAGCTCAGCGCCGTGGCGGATGTGGTGAGAATGGTCGAGCAGATGCACGCAACGGTGCAGGTGGGCTTCCAGCGGCGATTCGATCCTGGGTACCTGGCCGCACGCGAGGCTGTGCGTGCCGGCGAGCTCGGATGGCTGCACACGGTGTGGGCCTCGACGCTGGACCCGGCCCCACCTCCGGAGGACTACATAGCCGGTTCGGGTGGTCTGTTCCGTGATTGCAGTGTCCACGATGTCGACGCGCTCAGGTGGGTGACGGGCAGCGAAGTACGCGACGTGGTCGCCATCGGAGCCAACCGCGGCGGCGGCCCATTCGCCCTCTACGGAGACGTCGACACGGGTGGGTGCCTTCTGTCGCTCGTGGACGGCACGATAGCGTTCATCTCGGGCACCCGCTACAACGGGAACGGCTACGACGTCCGCATGGAGCTGCTCGGCTCGTCGAAGTCGATGGTGGTGGGACTTGACGAACGATCCCCACTACGTTCTGCTGAGCCTGGGGTGGGGTGGCCCTCGGGCATCCCCTATGCCGATTTCATCGATCGCTTCCGAGGCGCGTATCTCGCCGAGCTGGAGTCCTTCACGCAGCTGGTCGCGGGCAAGATCGACAATCCGTGTCCTGCTTCGGACTCCCTCGAGACTGCTTATGTGGTCGAGGCCTGTGATCTGGCGAGGCGTGAGCAGCGCAGGGTGGAGATCGAGGAGCTGAGGCTGTGAATCTGTCCCATGTCGCTGGCGCGCCGATCTCCTGGGGCGTGTGTGAAGTGCCCGGGTGGGGATGGCAGATGAGTCCCGAGCGGGTGCTTGCGGAGATGGCAGAGGTGGGCTTCGAGGCCATGGAGCTCGGCCCCGATGGATTCCTCCCCGACGACGGTGCCGAGGCAGCGGAGCTCCTCGGGCGCTACTCGCTTCGGGGTATCGGAGCCTTCCTCCCGATCGTGTTGCATCGGCCAGGCGAGCTGGCCGATCAGGGCGCCTCGGATGCGATCGCCAGGCTCCGGGCGGTCGGGGCCGAAGTGCTCGTGCTGGCTGCATCCACCGGTGAGGAAGGGTACGACCGGCGTCCCACTCTGGACCGGGAGGGGTGGGAGATACTGCTCAAGAACCTCGACCTCCTGAGCCTACGGGCTGCAGACGCAGGGATAACGGCGGTCCTCCACCCCCATGTAGGCACGATGATCGAGGCACCTCCGGAGGTGGAGCGGATCGTAGAAGCCTCGTCGATCCCCCTTTGCCTCGACACCGGGCACCTCATGATCGGGGGCAACGACCCAGTTGATCTTGCAGGAGTGCTCGGGGGCCGGGTAGGCCATGTCCATCTGAAGGACGTCGACTCGCATCTGGCTGGCCGGGTAAGGGCTGGGGAGGTTTCCTATTCCGATGCGGTTTCAATGGGTCTGTACAGGCCGCTCGGCGCCGGCGACGCCGACGTATCCGGTCTGGTTGGCAGGCTTAACGCCGGTGGCTATGAGGGCTGGTACGTGCTCGAGCAGGACACGGTCGTCAAAGCAGAGCCGGAAGCCGGCGCCGGGCCTGTTGTCGATGTGCGCGCGAGCCTGGAGTTCCTCCGTGGCATAGGCGATGGCGATGGTGCCTTGGAGGCTCGGGGCCGGTGAGCACAGAGATATTCGACGTGATCACCACGGGACGGGTCGGTATCGACCTCTATCCCCTTCAGTCCGGCGTGCCGCTGGACGAGGTCTCGTCGTTCGCACGTTTCCTGGGGGGAAGCGCTACGAATGTCGCGGTGGCAGCTGCACGCTATGGCCGTCGTTCCGCTGTGATAACCCGCACCGGGTCGGATCCCTTCGGACGCTACGTGCACGAGGCGCTCAGGGAGCTGTCGGTCGACGACAGGTGGGTTACCGATGTCGAGTCCCTTCCCACGCCGATCACATTCTGCGAGCTCTTCCCGCCTGACAGGTTCCCGATCTACTTCTACCGGTGGCCGAAGGCACCCGACATGGAGATATACCCCGAGGAGCTCGACCTCGACGCGATAGCAGCAGCCCGAGTGTTCTGGGTGACCGTCACCGGGCTCTCGGCGGAGCCGAGCCGGTCGGCCGTGCTGGCAGCGCTCGAGGCACGGCAGGGCAATGGGTTCACCGTGCTCGACTTGGACTACCGCCCTACGTTCTGGTCCAGCAGCGACGAGGCTTCGCGCTGGGCGAATGAGGCACTGAGGCATGTGAATGTGGCGATAGGCAACATCGAGGAATGCGAGATGGCCGTCGGCACCCGAGATGCCCCGTCGGCAGCTGCGGCGCTCGTAGAGCATGGAGTGGAGCTCGCCGTGGTCAAGCAGGGTCCCAAGGGTGTCCTTGCAGTGAGGGGCACGGAGGTGGTCCAAGCTGATCCACTCGAGATAGAGGTAGTGAATGGCCTGGGCGCAGGTGACGCATTCGGTGGGGCACTGTGTCATGGTCTGCTCGCCGATTGGGAGCTGGGTCGGGCGATAGCTTTCGCAAACGCAGCCGGGGCGATCGTGGCCTCGCGCCTCGCGTGTGCACAGGCGATGCCCGACGAGGGCGAGGTCATGGCTCTGATGAAGGTGGCGCGTCATGCCTGAGGAGGCGTTGTCTCAACCCGGGAAGCCAGGATCTCCTTCTGGGAATACTGCCCGGATGCTCGACGCCGAAGCCGCTGGCCCTGATCCTGTGGGGAGCCGGCTCGGTCGGCTGGCTGAGATCCGGGCATTCTCGCCAGGGTCTATATCGGAGGCGGCACATCGCCGCCGCCGGCGACAGTCGCTGCTTGGTGAGACGGGACGGCTGGTGATCATCGCGGCCGACCATCCCGCTCGAGGCGCCCTGGGGGCGGGCAGGGATCCGATGGCGATGGCCGATAGGGCGGAGCTGCTCGAGCGGCTCGTCCTGGCGCTGTCCCGACCGGGTGTCGACGGGTTGCTCGGCACCCCCGATGTTGTCGAGGACCTTCTCATGCTCGGCGCGCTGGATGAGAAGGTGGTGATCGGCTCCATGAACCGGGGTGGGCAAGCGGGGGCAGTGTTCGAGATGGACGACCGGGTCACTGCCTATAGCCCGAAGAGCATCCAAGCCGGCAACCTCGACGGGGGCAAGATGCTGTTGCGCATCGACGGGGAGGACCCGGGCAGCCTGGCAACGCTTCAGGCATGCGCTGCTGCAATAGACGACCTCGCCGAGCGCGGGCTCATGGCCATGCTCGAGCCGTTTGTATCGTTCCGGGTGAAGGGGCGTGTTCGCAACGACCTGAGGCCCGACTCCGTGGCGCGATCGCTCGCGGTTGCATCTGGGCTCGGAGGAACGTCTTGTCATACATGGTTGAAGGTTCCCGTGGTGGAGGACATGCAGCGCGTGATGCGCTCATCGAGCCTGCCCGCCCTCCTGCTCGGAGGGGAGGTGACCGACGAGCCTACCGAGGTGTTCCGCACCTGGGAGAGGGCACTGCGACTCCCTACGGTCTTTGGCGTGGTTGCCGGCAGGTCGCTGCTGTACCCTGCAGATGGGAACGTGCAAGGAGCGGTGGACGAGGTGGTGGAGATGGTCGACCGCTCCGCAGGCCGTATGGATGTCGACATGAGCATGCTGCCGATCGAGGGGGCGGGCTCGGGGATGGAGGATGTCGGTGGGTAGGCAGCTTCTGTACAGAGCGCCCGCGGCGGCCGGTCAGGACACGGTGATCACCCCGATGTCGGCTGGTTGGACCTACGCGGGTCTGCAGGTGATGACGATCAAGCCGGGAGGGGCCCGGGAGGTCAACACCGGTTCCACGGAGATGGCAGTGTTGCCCCTGGCCGGATCATGTGTGGTGGAGTGTGAGGGTGCTCGCTTCGAGCTCGCCGGTAGGCCCGACGTGTTCAGCGCGGTGAGCGATTTCGCCTACCTTCCGATTGACTGCGAGGCCCGGATCACGAGCGAGGGCGGTGGCCGATTTGCACTGCCCAGTGCCGAGGCAACCAAACGCTTCTCTCCTGCCTATGGCCCGGCTGGTGATGTGCCCGTGGAGATCAGGGGCGCTGGCAGCGCCACGCGACAGATAAACAACTTCATGGAGCCGAGTGCATTTCCTGCCGACAAGCTGATCGCCGTGGAGGTGCTCACGCCGGGAGGGAACTGGTCTAGCTACCCCCCGCACAAGCACGACGAGCAGCGCGAAGGCGAGGTAGAGCTCGAGGAGATCTACTACTTCGAGATGTCTCGCTATGCGGCCGGATACGAGCGCTCCGTCGGGCAAGGGTTCGCTCTTCAGAGGGTCTACAGCGCCGATGGCGTGATAGATCTGTGCGAAGAGGTCCACCATGGTGATGTAGTGCTGATCCCGCGTGGATATCACGGCCCTTCGGTGGCACCACCGGGGTACGACCTGTACTACCTCAATGTCCTGGCTGGTCCTGGGCAGGAACGGGCCATGACGTTCTGCGATGATCCGGTTCACCACTGGTTGAGGGAGTCGTGGTCCAACGAGGCGCCCGACCCGCGGCTACCGATGACCAGTGCCGCTAGGAGGAAGGAGGCAGCGCCTTGAGCACCGAAGGCATCTCGACGCGCAGGATGACAGTAGCCCAGGCGGTCGTGGAGTTCCTGACCAACCAGTTCAGCGAGCGTGACGGGTCGAGGAGGAGGCTGATCGCAGGCTGCTTCGGCATCTTCGGGCACGGCAACGTGGCAGGCGTCGGCGAGGCACTCCAGGAGGCTGGTGATCGTCTTCGCTACTACCAGGCACGCAACGAGCAGGCGATGGTTCATGCAGCCAGCGCCTACGCGAAGATGACCAACCGGCTCGCGACGTTTGCATGCACCACATCGGTAGGACCCGGCGCGACCAATATGGTCACAGCCGCGGCGGGTGCGACGATCAACCATGTGCCCGTTCTCCTCCTGCCGGGCGACGTGTTCGCATCGCGCGGTCCCGCGCCTGTGCTCCAGCAGCTCGAGCATCCTCTGTCACCATCGGTCTCGGTGAACGATTGCCTGCGGCCCGTCGCGCGCTACTGGGATCGCATAACGCGTCCCGAGCAGCTCGTGGCCTCCCTTCCCGCTGCCATGCGGATCCTCACCGATCCGGCCGAGACTGGCGCCGTGGTGCTGGCGCTGCCGGAAGACGTACAGGTGGAAGCCTGGGACTTCCCTAGTGAGCTGTTCTCGGAACGGGTCTGGCATGTAAGGAGGCAGCCGGCGCCCGCAGAGGTGGTGGCCGAGGCCGCCAGGCTGGTTCGCTCCGCGCGCCGGCCGCTGATTGTCGCCGGGGGTGGGGTCATCTACTCGGAGGCCACTAGCGAGCTGTGTAGCCTGGTCGAGGCGACAGGCATTCCTGTCGGGGAGACCCAGGCGGGTAAGGGCTCTCTCGCTTACGATCATCCCTCGTGCCTCGGTGGTGTGGGCGTGACGGGCACGCCAGCAGCCAACGAGATCGCACGTAGGGCTGATGTGGTCATAGGGATCGGGACTCGTTGGACGGACTTCACGACGGCTTCACACACGATCTTCTCTGCCCCAGGCGTCAGGTTCGTCAATATGAACGTTGCCGCCTTCGACGCAGCGAAGCATGCCGGCATAGCGATGGTGGCTGATGCGAGGGCGGGGCTGGCCCAGCTCGCGGATGCTCTGAGGGACTACCGGGTGAGCGACGCCTACCGCGAGGAGGCGGCCAGCCGTTCCAGGGCATGGGACGAGGAGGTATCCCGGATCTACGCGCAAGGTGAGGCGGAGGACCCCGACTCATCTGCAGCGCCTGATGGGGGCACCGGTGTGCGTGACAGTGTGGGTGGACGGCTCGGCGAGGAGCCTGCGTCAGGTGTCGGATCAGCCCTGCCCCGTCGCCTCCTGTCGCAGGGGGAGGTGATCGGCGCCGTCAATCATGTGGCGGAGCCTCGCGACGTCGTGGTGTGCGCGGCTGGCAGCATGCCAGGTGACCTTCACAAGCTATGGCGGACCAGAGATCCCAAGGGATATCACGTGGAGTACGGCTACTCGTGCATGGGATACGAGATAGCCGGCGGGCTCGGGGTGAAGCTGGCGGCACCCGAACGCGAGGTGTTCGTGCTGGTGGGCGACGGGTCGTACCTGATGATGTCCAGCGAGATCGTGACGAGCATCCAGGAGGGGGCGAAGCTTGTCGTCGTCATTGTCCAGAATCACGGCTACGCCTCGATCGGGTCGCTGTCAGCCTCGATCGGATCGGGTGGTTTCGGAACCAGGTACCGCTACCGGAGCCCGAGCGGGAATCTCGACGGGGACAAGCTTCCCGTCGACCTCGGCGCCAATGCGGCCAGCCTCGGCGCCGAGGTGTTCAGGGCACGCAGCGCCAGCGAGCTTGCCACGGCACTGGAGGAGGCGAGAGCTGCAAAGCGGACGGCAGCGGTGTATGTCGAGACGGATCCCAGTCGCAGCGTTCCGAGTTTCGCATGGTGGGAGGTCCCGGTATCGCAGGTATCTTCCCTCGACTCGGTGAGGGCCGCCCGGGCCAGTTACGAGAGGGACCGTATGGCGGCACGGCCCTACCTGTGATGGCGTGCCGTCCGGCTGGCCAGTGCAGGGCCGAGCACTGCTCAGCCGCCCGGCGGCTGTGGGGCCGGTAACCGTTGTCGAGTGCCGGAAGGAGATTGACGAAGTGAGGATGATCAACCACTGGATAGCAGGACGGGAGACGGGAAACAGGCCGGGCGGGGTTGGCCTGCATGTCGGCCAAGTTCATAATCCTGCGACGGGTGAGGTGAGCGCGGAGGTCGACTACGCAACGCCAGCCGAGGTTGATGCAGCGGTAGCCGCTGCGCAGGAAGCATTCGCAGGCTGGCGATCGACATCGCTTGCCCGCCGGACGAAGGTGCTGTTTGCGTTCCGGAACTTGATCGACAGTCACCAAGAGGAGCTTGCCCGGATCATCACTGCCGAGCACGGCAAGACCCTCGAAGACGCCCGAGGAGAGGTTGCGAGGGGTCTCGACGTGATCGAGTTCGCCTGTGGGATCCCCCATGTCCTCGAGGGAGGCTTCTCCGCGAACGTCTCGACGTCGATCGACACGTATTCGATTCGCCAGCCCCTCGGGGTCGTAGCAGGTATCACGCCGTTCAACTTTCCGGTCATGGTACCGATGTGGATGTTCCCTATCGCCGTGGCGTGCGGGAACTGCTTCGTGCTCAAGCCCTCGGAGAAGGATCCCTCGGCGTCGATCATGGTCGCTCGCCTATGGGAGGAAGCGGGGCTCCCGCCTGGCGTGTTCAACGTGGTCCACGGAGACAAGGTCGCTGTGGACGCGATCCTCGCTCACCCCGGCATCGCAGCGGTCTCGTTCGTCGGGTCGACGCCGGTCGCACGCTACATCTACGTGACAGCCGCGAGTGCGGGTAAGCGCGTCCAGGCATTGGGCGGGGCCAAGAACCATGCCGTCGTCCTGCCCGATGCCGACACCGGTTTCGCGGCTGACGCCATTGCATCGGCCGCGTACGGATCGGCAGGTGAGCGCTGCATGGCCATCTCGGCTGTCGTGGCAGTCGGAGCCGCAGGTGATCCGTTGGTGGAGGCTCTGGCTGTGAGGGCGCGTGAGCTGCGTACGGGGCCCGGTGACGACGAGCGATCGGGGATGGGGCCATTGATCACCGAAGCGCACCGCGACAGGGTCGCCGGGTACCTCGTCACCGGTGTGGCAGAAGGTGCAGAGCTTGTCGTAGACGGCAGGGAGGGGCCGATCGACGGCAGCCGGGAGGGGTACTACCTACGGCCGTCGCTGTTCGACGGGGTCACGCCCGAGATGGCGATCTACCGCGACGAGATATTCGGGCCCGTGCTGTGCGTCCTGCGGGTACCGACCTTCGAAGATGCGGTGGAGCTCGTCAACGCCAGTCCCTACGCGAATGGAGCGGCGATATTCACCAATGACGGTCTGGCTGCCCGCAGCTTCGAGGAGAAGGTAGATGCAGGCATGGTGGGCATCAACGTGCCGATCCCGACCCCGGTGGCGTATTACTCCTTCGGGGGAGCGAAGCAGTCGCTCTTCGGCGACACCCACGTCCATGGCGAGCACGGAGTGCACTTCTATACGAAGACCAAGGCAGTGACCGCTCGCTGGCCGAAGCCAGCTGATGGGAGCGACATGCGGCTCGCCTTTCCCAGCACCGGCCAGCCCTGAGGCACCGGCCAGCCCTGAGGCACCGGCCAGCCCTGAGGCACCGGCCAGCCCTGAGGCACCGGCCAGCCCGCGGGGCGGATTAGCCGGCAGCTCCGCGGTCCGAGCTCAGCCCCGCAGGTCACCAAGCGCCTGACGGCGGATCTTGCCACTCGAAGTACGCGGCAGGGATGCGACGATGTCGAGCTGCTTGGGCGCGGCCCAGGGAGCCAGCTCGGCGCGCACGATATCCACCAGCTCGTCCAGGCGCGGGGGGTGGTCATGGTCGAGCGGCACGATCGTGGCAACGACGCGCTGGCCCCACTCCGGGTCATAGCGTCCGCTGACGGCAACGTCTCGCACCGAGCGATGGCGCATGAGGACTGCCTCGACGGCTGCTGGCCAGACCTTCTCCCCTCCGGTAACGATCATCTCGGCCATGCGTCCGTCGACCTCCAAGCGGCCGTCGGAGCCGAGTCGTCCGGAGTCACCAGTGGGGAGCCACCCGCCGCCGATACGAGGGTCGGTTCCGTCCCGGTAGCAACGCAAGAGCATTGGGCCGCGCAGGAGAACCTCGCCGCTTGACCCCGTGGTGCCGTCTCCGATCTTTACCTGCACCCCGTCGAGCGGCAGGCCGTCGTAGACGACACCGCTGCCGGTCTCGGTCATCCCGTAGGTTGTCACCACGTTCGGGGGTAGGCCCTCCGGGGGGACGGTCCCGCCTAGGAGGATCGATCTGAACAGGTCGGAATGGATCCTGTGCAGAGCGGTCGGCACCAGCGACACCAGGGTCGCACCGGCTCGGGCGGCTGCTTCGACCCGGACGGGATCGAATCGATCGTGAATGACTATGGGAGTACCGGTGTGGATCGAGCGGGTGAGGACGGACAGCCCGCCTACATGGGCCAAGGGCAGGCAGGCGAGCCACTGGTCCTGGTGGGTGTCGACCCCGAGGCGGGTGCTTGTGGCCAGTGCCGAGGCGCGTACGGCTTCGTGGGTGAGCACTACGCCCTTTGGATCACCGGTCGAGCCACTCGTGGCAACAACCAGGGCATCACCGGAGTCGACCGGGATGCCATCGTGGAGGCGTGTCGTGTCTCCGGCTCGGTCGACAATTGAGCCTGGGCGCAGCCTTTCGAGCAGGGCCTTCCTTGCCGGAGCTGGGAGTCGAGGGTCCAGAGGGAGAACTGCATCGCCCGCCTCCCATGCCGAGATCATGGATTGGAGGAAGGCCGTCCCAGCGGGCATGTCGAGTGCGACGAGGGAACGCATGGGCAGCTAGCGTAGGGCGATCCAGAGGGTGCGCCTGAACAGGCTCGCCGGGCCTGGAATTTCTTCGAGGAACATCGAGAGGCAACGAGATGGAGTTGATACGGAGATGATCGAGGACCCGATCGAGGCATTGAAGCGGCTGCCGGCGGTGCGCTGGCTCCAGACCGGTGAGTACGGCGACATTCGCTACGAGGTCGCCGAGGGGATGGCGAAGCTGACCATATGCAGGCCAGAGGTACACAATGCGTTCCGCCCGCAGACGATATTCGAGCTCTCGGCAGCCTTCGACGTGGCGCGAGACGACCCCGAAATAGGCGCAGTGATCCTGTGTGGCGAGGGAACTGCCGCGTTCTGCTCTGGTGGTGACCAGCGCGTCCGCGGTGAAGACGGCTATATAGGCGACGACGAGGTAGCCCGCAGCGGGATAGGCCGGTTGAACGTGCTCGACCTGCAGGTCCAGATACGCCGGCTGCCGAAGCCGGTGGTGGCCATGGTGGCCGGTTACGCAATCGGGGGAGGTCATGTGCTGCACCTGGTGTGCGACGTGACCATAGCGGCCGACAACGCACGCTTCGGCCAGACCGGGCCGAAGGTGGGCAGCTTCGATGGGGGCTATGGGGCCGGCCTGCTCGCACGCACGATAGGGCTCAAGCGCGCCAAGGAGATCTGGTTCCTCTGCCGGCAGTACGACGCTTTCCAGGCGCTCGAGTGGGGCCTTGTCAACGCAGTGGTTCCACTGGATGAATTGGAGCAGGAGACTGTGGCTTGGTGCAGGCGCATGCTGGAGCTGTCGCCTATTGCACTCCGCATGTTGAAAGCGGGATTCAACGCAGCCGATGACGGGTTGGCAGGGATCCAGCAGCTTGCCGGTGACGCGACCATGCTGTTCTACATGTCCGAGGAAGGCCAGGAGGGGCGCAATGCCTACCTGGAGCGCCGGCGACCTGACTTCGCGCGGTTCCCGCGTCGGCCGTGAACCGACCTGCTTGCAGAGATGAGCGCCCGTACCGGCGCTCGGTGGCGGCCTGGCTGGCGGGTTCTCGGCCGCGCACCCTTCCTGCAGCAGTGGTTCCTGTCGTTGTCGGCACCGCGGTCGGGTGGTCTGCTCATAGGCCGGGGGGGCTGTTGATCTGGCGGGCCAGCGGGGCGCTGGTGGTAGCCCTGGCTATCCAGATAGGTACCAATTACCACAACGACTACGCGGACGGCCTGAAGGGTACAGACGACTCCCGTGTCGGGCCGGCTCGTCTGGTGGCTTCGGGAGCGGCGACTCCAGGAGCGGTCAAGGCGGCTGCATTGGCGAGCTTTGCCGTGGCAGCAGCGGCCGGCGTTGGTCTTGCCGCAGTGACGACTTGGTGGCTGGTTGCCCTGGGTGCAGTGTGCTTTGCCGCCGGTTGGCTGTATACCGGGGGCCCGAGGCCGTACGGCTACCTGGGCCTTGGTGAGTTATTCGTGTTCGGTTTCTTCGGGGTAGTGGCCACTACCGGCTCGGCGTTCGTACAGGGCGTCACCGTGGCGTCGGGTGGGATGGGGCTGGCCCTTCTGGCGTCGGTGCCGGTGGGGCTGCTCGCCACGGCATTGCTCGAGGCAAACAATCTCCGGGACGTAGCCGGTGACGCAAGCGCCGGGAAGCGAACACTGGCTGTGCGGCTCGGGCGGCGGCGTGCTTCGTGGCTGTACGTGGGCTGCATCGCGGGCGCGGCGGCAGGATCGATCGTACTGGCCCCGTGGAGGCCATGGGTACTGCTTACCCTGCTGGCCCTGCCACTGGCTGTACGCCCTGTGCGCGGGGTGCTCGACGGAGCAGAGGGGAAGCGCCTCCTGCCGGTGCTCGGCGCGACGGGCCGGATCCAGATTGTCATGGGCGTCCTCCTCGCCATAGGGGTGATCCTCTGAGGCGATGCCGGCGGAGCGCATTGAGCGCCCCCACTTGTCCAGTTCGGCTCATGCGTGTGCGGGCTTCTCGAAGGCTGCCTCCAACTGCTGGCGGAGGCCGGGCCCACCAAGCACGATGACCTCGTCGCCGGCGGTGAGTCTCGTAGCTCCCCTGACAGGTAGAAGCCGTCCGTTCCGCACGAGGAGGCTTATCCACGCATCGCCCGGGAGCTCCTTCAGATCTGCTATCGCGCAGTTGTCGGCCGGGGACCCGGCCACCACGGTCAGGCGCTGGAGATCTTCGGGCTCTTCCTTGAGCCGTACGCCTAGACCCCACGGCTCCGGCTCTACCACGCGCGTCGGAAGGGACAGGGCACGTGCCACCGCAGGTGCCAGGCTGCCTTGCAATGTGACCGATAGGACGACGACTATGGCGACGATCCCGTCCAGGCGTTCTGCGCCAGGCACGCGGGCCGTGATGAGGAAGCTGCCTAGCAGTAGCGGCACGGCGCCCTTCAGCCCGGCAAACAGGACGAACCTGCGCTGGGCGGCCTCCAAGCGGGCTGGCAGCAGGAGCAGCCCGACGAGCACTGGCCTGATGACGAGCGTGAGGGTCGCAGCCAGGACTATCCCGGGGATGAAGACGTCGGTGTGGACCAGGTTGGCGATGTTGATGCCGAGACCGAGAACGATGAAAGCGGCAATCTCTCCGAGGCTTGCCAGCGCCGAGTGGAACCTCTCGATCTCGCGCTTGAAGGGAGCCCGTTCGTCGCCGAGAACGATCCCCGCGACGAATACGGCGAGGAACCCCGATCCGTGTGCCACAGTAGCCAGGCCGAACAACAAGAGCGCACCCGCGAGGGCTCGTAGGGGGTAGAGCCCCTCGCTTGGAAGCTGCACATGGCGCATCGACCATACGAGTAGGCGACCTCCGATGATCCCGGTCCCCGCTCCCACGAGCATCTGGACTGCCAGATCGATGCCTGCGTGGCCCAGTGCATGGCTGGTCAGGCTTCCGGCTGTGACCAAGCTGGCCATGAGTGCTATGCCGACTGGATCGTTGGCCCCCGACTCGCCCTTCAGGATGATCCCGGGAGGCCCCGACACCTCCCGGCGACCGAGGACGGAGAACACCACAGCCGGATCGGTAGGCGCTACGGCCGTGGCTACCAGGAGCGCGAGATACCATGACAGGCCGAAGGCGAGGTGGACGACCACGGCACCTGCCAAGGCGGTGGCGAACGTGCCCAGGAGCCCGGCAGCCCCCACAGCCACGGCATTCGAGCGAAGCCGGGTCCATCCGAGGTGCATGCCCCCGTCGAACAACACGAGCACCAGGGCGACGGTGACCACCTGTTGCAGGGTCTGCTGGGCGGGAGGGCGAAGACCTGGGATGACCTTGACAGCGACGGCTGCCCCGGCAAGGAACAGCGCCGGCGCGGGTATTTTCAGCCACGAGGTGAGTCGCTGGGACAGGACCGCGCTGAGCGCCGTTGCTGCTACTAGCAGTATGGCGAGAGCGAATGGTGCAGTGTCGTTCACAACGGTGCTCTCCAGGATCGGTCGCGGCTATGTCGTTGCCGACCAGCCTTCCCGGCGCACCGACCGTCATCGTAGCTCCTGGTTCCGGGCGCGTTGACTTGCGCAATACCTCCGCCTGAACGCCTGCATTGGCTCAAATGAGAGTTTCCACTTTGAGAGGCCGTCGCCCGGCTCCCGGTCAGGTGGGACCGAGGAAGCTGTCCACGATACGGCCCGTCAACTCGGGGCGTTCGAGATGGCACGCGTGACCGGCTCCAGGAACTATGGCGAGCTCGGCGTTACGACCGATGCTCCGCACCATGGACTTCCCGATCTCGCAGTAGCGCAGGTCGAGGGCACCGGCCATCACGAGAACCGGCACTGCGATGTCGGCCAGCCGGTCGAAGAGCGGCTCCTGGACCCCCGGGCCGGTCATCCGGAGGGACGCGGCAAGATCCAGCGGAGAGTTGCGAAGTCGCGAACTGATAGCAGCGTCGCTGTGATCGAGGCTCTTGAACAGCGGCATGGACAACCAGCTGACGAGGAAGCTCTCGAACGCACCTGGCTGATCTGCGGTATCGGAGAGGCGCTGTGCGAGCTTCTCGTCCTGGGCGGCTCGTAGGACGCGCTCAGACGGATCGGCAATACCTGGCGACGTGGCGATGAGCACCAGCTTCCTGACATTGCCAGGGTGTGCCAGGGCTAGGTGGAGGCACATCCGTCCTCCCATCGAGTAGCCAAGGTAGTCGGCTTGGGGCTCTCCGGAGCGTGTGTGGGCTGCTGTCGTCACAGTGGCTGCAAGCAGATCCCCGACCACCCATGGTCCTGCTTGTCGCGCAGGCGAGGCGCCGTGACCAGGCAGGTCAACCGCTAGTATCTGGCGTGACCGGGCCAGGTACCGGCCGAACCGTCCCCAGCAGGCAGAGTTCTGGGTGAAGCCATGGGCAAGGACGAGCGGTCGGCCAGCTCCGCTGGTCACCAGGTTCAGCAGACCCGGATGGCTGTCGATTGAGGAGGTCACAGTTCGTGAGCGTAGCTAGCGACGCTGGGGGACGAGGCCATGGGGGAGCCCGCAGCCCCGGTGCTCGTAGTAATTTGGACTTGGCTTCGCCTGGAGTTGCCGATGTCCAGGCGACCTTCTGCTCGACGCTCGTGGACGAGTGGGTTCTCTGTGGCGTGACCGACGCCGTCGTGTGCCCAGGATCGCGCTCCACGCCGCTGGCGCTTGCCCTGGCCGGCAATGATCGGATCCAGGTTCACGTGAGGCTGGACGAGCGCTCGGCGGGGTTCTTCGCCCTGGGTCTTGCTCTTCAGAGCGGCAGGCCGGCAGTCGTGTCGACCACGAGTGGTACGGCTGCGGCCGAGCTCCATCCTGCGATTGTCGAGGCTCACCATGCCGGCGTGGCCATGATCGCCTGCACGGCGGACAGGCCTCCAGAGTTGCACGAGGTGGGGGCTGCCCAGACGATCGATCAGCTACACCTGTTTGGTCGTGCGTCGAGATGGTTCATGGACCCAGGAGTTCCCCAGTGGTCGACCAGGGCGACATGGCGCTCGCTTGCATCGCGGGCATTCCTCGAGTCCGTTGCCGGACCAGCGGGTCCCGGTCCTGTGCACCTGAACCTGCCGTTTTGTGAGCCGCTCGTCGGCGTGCCAGGGCAGCTCCCGCCGCCTCGGTCAACGGGATCACCCTGGCACCAGGTATCGGCCATGGCAACTCCCAGGCTCGACGATGTTGGTTCGTGGATCGACAGCTCGCGGGGAATCATCGTCGTCGGCGCGGGGGGGACCAGCGATATCGTCGGTCCTGATGCGAGCGGTGGCGCCAGTTCCGATTACAGCGCGGCTGTGGGATCCTTGGCTTCAGCGCTCGGGTGGCCGGTCCTAGCTGATCCGCGCTCGGGCTGCCGCGTGCAGCGCCCCGGGGTCGTCGCCGCAGTGGACGGCATCCTCCGGTCGGATGAGCGTGGGCGTCTACGTCCGGATGTCGTCGTTCGCATCGGCGAGCCCTGGGCATCCAAGGTCATGGCAACATGGTTGGAGGATCTCGCTGCGAGCGGCGTGCCCCAGGTTCTCGTGGATCCGTGGTGGCGGTGGCGCGATCCTGCGCGCTCGGGACATGTCATCGTGCGGGCCGATCCCATCGTATGGTGCCGGGCGCTGGCAGGGAGCCTGGCGCAGAGATACGCCAGCCATCCAGGTGGCACGGCACTCGCAGATCCGGCGGATGTCGCCATGCCCGCCTACCAGGACCGGGACCAGGACCGCCGGAACCAGGACCAGGACCGCCGGAACCAGGACCAGGACCGCCGGGACCAGGACCAGGACCGCCGAGATCACAGCTGGCTGTCGGTGTGGCAGGCAGCAGAGAGCGCAGCGCAGGATGCCATCGATCGCTGGTGCAATGCGCATCCTGCGATTAGCGAGCCTGGCCTGGCCCGCGAGGTGGTGCGAACCTTGCCCGCCGGGGCGACCCTCGTGGTGTCGTCGTCGATGCCGGTGCGTGACGTCGAGTGCTACGGGCCACCGTTGTCGATTCCCCGACGCGTGCTCGCGAACAGAGGGGTTAACGGCATAGACGGCGTGACTTCCACGGCCTTGGGTGTGGCATCAGCCGGCGGAGGCCCCGTGGTGCTGCTCACTGGCGATCTGGCATTCCTCCACGACTTGAGCAGCCTTGTACGGGGCTTGGGGTGTCGAGACCCATCCTGCGTCATTGTGGTGGCGGACAACGGTGGGGGAGGCATCTTCTCTTTCCTCGATCAGGCGCGTGGCTTGGCTGGCCCGACGTTCGAGGGCCTGTTCGGTACACCCCAGCAGACGGGCGTCGGAGCTGTTGCACGGGGTCTCGGGCTCGATGTCATCGAGGTATCGGGCCTTGGCGAGGTAGGCCGTGCGATGGAGGCTGGAATCGGCGCCGGTGGACTCTCGGTGGTCCATGTGCGCCTACCTTCTCGAAGCGCGAACGTGAGGCTGCATGACGAGCTCAATGGTGCCATTGCGGCGTCGGTGACCGCTGCGCTTGCCTAGTCCTGTAAGCTGTTCCCGGGTGGGCTGGAGCTGCGGAGAGGCTGGATGTGCGAGAGGCCAGAGGTCTGTCTGGACGCGGTGGTCGTACCGGGCCTGACGAGTGTCATCACTCGGCAGGCGTGTCGTGGTGTTCGTGGCAGCTCGAGTCGCTAGTTCGCTCGGGACCTTCTGATGGACCTCAATCCCGCCATGGAGCTATTGGCTGATCGCTACCGCCTCGACAAGCTGATCGGGCGTGGCGGGATGTCTGATGTCTACGAAGCCACTGACGTGACAAGTGGCACGAGGGTAGCCGTCAAGATAGTCCGGCCCGGCGATCCAGGCTTTGCACGGCGTCTGTCGAAAGAGGCCGAAGCGCTGGAGCACTTCGACCATCCGGGCCTCGTGTCCATGCTGGATGCCGGCACGAGCGGGGATCGGACTTTCCTGGTGATGGAGCTGATCGGTGGACCGACTCTTGCGAGCGTGCTTAGCAGCGGCAAGCTCGCGCCTGCAGACGCGGCCAAGGTCGGTGTGGTCCTGGCGGGAGCATTGGACTACGTCCACAGCAGGGGGATCGTGCATAGGGATGTGAAACCGGCGAATGTGCTCATGGGCCCCGATGGCGGGGCAAAGCTCGCTGACTTCGGCATCGCACGTCTGATGGCAGGCTCGACGGTGACCGCGACGGGCACGACCCTCGGCACGACGTCGTACATGGCCCCCGAACAGCTAGAGAACCACCAGGTGGGTCCTCCGGCCGACATCTGGTCACTTGGCATCGTGTTACTGGAGTGCCTGACCGGCCGGCGCGTCTACGAAGGCACTCCGAGTGAGGTGGTCGGGCAGCGCCTGTCCGGGCCGGTGCCGATTCCGGCCACCCTCCCGGTACCCTGGAAGCTGCTCCTGCACGGAATGCTCGACCAACTGCCATCAGAGCGCCCCGATGCGCCGGCCACGGAGGCGCTGCTGCGCAGTGGGGCCTTCGACGGTCCGTGGAACCCCCTCGAGTCGCTGCAGGCCCAAGCCACCACAGCGCTGTCGCCGCCCGGTGCGGTCAGGGCCCAAGCCACCACAGCGCTGTCGCCGCCCGGTGCGGTCAGGGCCCAAGCCACGCGCTCGGGCCACCGGCGGGTCGGGTGGAGCATGGCGGCGGCGGCCTTCGCTGTGGCGCTCGTCACGGTGGTTGCTCTGTTCGGTGGATCGGCGAAGCCCGCTGACCAGCGGGCTGCCAGTCCGGCTCACCGGGATCCTGCGGGCACGTCGGCGAAGCCAAGCAGCAGCACTGGAGCCAACACTGGCACTACAGCCGGCACGACCACCACGACGGTTCCTGTTACCGGACCGGTCGCGCTGGCGAACCTCGTGCGTGACGTGGCAACCGGTGTCAGCGATCAGACGATCTCGCCTGCAACTGGCCAAGCCATCTCCGATGCCGCCGAGCAGGCGGTGACGTACTCCGCTACGGGGAGGACCGCCAAGGCCGCCAATGAGCTGCAATCGGCGGCGATGGATATCGCAGACGGTGCCGGCAACGGCACGATCACCTCAACGGAGGTTCCGGTCCTACAAGCCGATCTGGTGACCCTTGCCGATTCCCTCGGCCTCGGTGCAGCGGCTGCGGCTCCGGTGACCACCTCGCCGGGGCCCTCTGCCTCGCCGGGGCCCTCTGCATCGCCGGGGCCGGCCAATGGATCTGGAAATGCCCATGGGACCGGTGTCGGCAAGGGGGGCGGGCCCGCCAAGAATCACTGAGGCTGGCTGGGCTTCGTTCAGGATCGCGGCAGGAGGGCCGACACTGTCTTGTAGCAGTGGCCTGAGCGAGGCTTGCTCAGAGTCACGAGGACATAGGAAGGCTTGAACCCGAGTGCACCGGCGAGGTCCTTACCCGCGAGGCGGTCGCGCCTCGCTGCCCATAGCGCTGCGATCGCCCGACGGTCCTCCACCGGTAGCCACAGGTCGACTCGGGGCCATCCGAAGCGGACCCATACAGAGTCGTCCCTGCGGCGAAACAGCAGCGGCCCGAGCGCGGGCTGGAGCAGGGCCACCGAAGGGTGCATGCCTCTGAACTCCCAATATGGAGCTGATCCACTTGGAAAGCCGAGCAGGTGCTTCTCGCCTGGTGCCGTCACGGCCCTGAGCAGCTTGCGGGCTCGGCGACCGCGTAGTGAGCCTGCCCGCGCAGGAAGGGAGGCAATGCCGAGCGCCTCGGGCTGGGCTGGGTCCTCAGGCTCTGAGTCCGGAGATGGCACTATGTCGATCAGGTCAAACGAGCTGAGATCGGGTTCCCTTCCCTCCGGCCACGGAACCTGTAGGCGCGCCACGGCACCGGTGGCCAGGTCGATCGCGACGGTGTCGTCAGGGTTGCATGCGAGCACCATGTATCTTCGCTGGCCTGCGGGCACAGGTCCGGAGCGTCGGGGGCGGGCTGGCCGTGTGGAGCGTGCAGGCTCGCGGCGTGCCCTACGCGTTCTGGCGGAGGCAGGGCTGTCCACCAACGCGCCTGAGGTGCTCGTGTGGTCTCTAAGGGCATCCTCGGTCGCATAGAGCCGGTCAGCGGTATCCTCAGCCCCTGGCATGGTGGTGCTCCAGTGCGGTCGTAGGCAGTCGTGAGTGGTGGTGTCCGGACATGGTGTCGAGAGTTCTGGCCAGCTCGTCAACCGTCGCTACGGGTGGAAGGCAGGTCGAGCCTGAGCATACGTAGGCGAGTTGGTCGTCACGATCATCCCACAGCCCAGAGGATGTTCGCTCCCCCCAGGCGAGCACGGCATCGGGCTCGTAACGCCGGCGAAAAGCCGAGACAAGGTCAGGGCGTGAACCGGTGACCACGACCTCGGTGGTCTCGCGTGCAGCCAGGAAGGCGGCATTGATTGCGCTCGGGGCGGCCAGGGGGAAGCGGCGGGTGACCGAGATCAGTGGCGTGAGCAGGGATATGCCGGACTCCGTCAAACGGCGGTTGTCGAGGAGCGCTCCAAGGCGGACAATGGCTGCCCCGGCCACTGCGGCAGCTGCCGGGAGCGATCCGTCGGTCGTCTCGGCAGTCCTTACCACGAGGGCATCGGCGTCACTGCCGGTGGTGGCAAGCCCGCCTGGCATCGTGAATAGGGTGATCAGGTCGTCAGCGGTCTGTCGGGCCGTGTCCAACCACGCTGGCTGGCCGGTAAGTTCGGCCATGCGAGTGAAGCAGTCTATGAGCCAGGCATAGTCGGTGCTGCAGGCCAGGTGTCGAGCTTCACCGAGCGCCCATGAGCGCAGCCACCGGCCGTCGCTCCTGCGACGGAGGTTCTCCAGTAGGAACCGGGCGATCCCCTCAGCCTGGAGGGCCCACTTCTCCATGCCGGTTGCCCCGGCGGCCTCGGCGAGGGCGGATACATACATGGCATTCCATTCGGTCAGCACCTTGTAATCGCGCATCGGAGGCTCCCGCCGGTCGCGTAGATCGAGAAGGATCCTCCGGACATCCTCTACCTCTGGAGGTCGTTCCAGGGGGGCTCCGATTGGTCGCCGTAGGATCGACTGCCCCTCGAAGTTGCCGCGCCGGGTGACGCCGTACCATTCTGCGGCGATGTCGGCCCGGCGGGCGCCCAAGGCCCTGATCAGCTGGTCGGGCGTCCAGAGGTAGTAGGCGCCTTCCATCCCATCCGAATCGGCGTCACGCGATGAGCAGATGCCGCCGCTTCCGTCGGTCAGATCGCTCGCGACGTACCGCACGGTCTCCTCGATCACCTGCAGCCAGCGGGGATCAGCCGTCATCTGCCATGCGTGAAGGTAGGAGCGCAGCAGCCCGGCTTGGTCGTAGAGCATCTTCTCGAAGTGTGGCACCGTCCAGGTGACGTCTGTCGAGTAGCGGGCAAAACCACCACCAAGGTGGTCGTAGATGCCTCCAGCGGCCATTGCCGCGAGGGTGGTGGTGGCCATATCGAGCGAGGCGACCTCGCCGGTCAGGCGATGGTGCCTCAGGCAGATCTCCACTAATTCAGGTTGCGGGAACTTTGGTGCACCGGAAAATCCTCCCCACTCGGCGTCGAAGCGGCGGGTCAGCTCGGTGACGGCTCCATCCAACAGGTCTGCAGCCTCGCTGCTCGACATGTCACCCCGGCCAGTGCCAGTGCCAGTGCCAGTGCCAGTGCCAGTGCCAGTGCCAGTGCCAGCATGACCGGCGAGGGGCCCAGTCGCCACTACCGGCTCGGCAGGCAGGGGTTCAAGTGTAGAGATGTCGGTCACGACAGCCGCCTGGCGAGCAAGTCCGGTGGTTACAGCCGTCGCCTCGTCCTCGACATCCTGGCGCCGGTGTCGCCACGCATCGGAGACGGCTGTGAGCACGCTGCGCAATCCTGGCATGCCACCCCGCGTCTCCGGAGGAAAGTAAGTTCCGGCATAGAAAGGCCTTCCGTCGGGGGTGAGGAATACCGTCATGGGCCATCCACCGCGGCCGGTGGTTGCGAGCACGGCCGCCATATACAGAGCATCGACGTCCGGACGCTCCTCGCGGTCGACTTTCACAGCGACGAATCCCTCGTTCACGAGCTGGGCGATCCCCGCGTCCTCGAACGACTCATGGGCCATGACGTGGCACCAGTGGCACGCCGAATATCCCACCGACAGCAATATGGGCTTGTCCTCCCTGACGGCCTTGGCGAACGCGTCATCTCCCCACGGATACCAGTCGACAGGATTGTCCTGGTGCTGGCGTAGGTATGGGCTCGTCTCGAGTGCCAGACGGTTCACACAACCAGATGCTAGGGCGTTCGGGGACTCTGGCGTCTCCGCTGTGCGAGCGCGTCTCGCCCGCCGTCACGACGCGATTTAGTGTTGGCAGGCATGGAACTAAGACTCGACGGCAAAGTGGCGCTGGTGACAGGAGGATCGAGGGGGATTGGGCGGGCGATCGCGACCCGCCTGGCTGGAGCAGGGGCGTCGGTGATGATCTCGGCCCGCAAGGCCGGGGATCTCGAGTCTGCCGCTAACGAGATAGCCGCTGCGACCGGTGGAGATGGAGAGACGTCAGAGGTGGCCTGGTACGTGGCGAATGCAGGGGATCCGGAGGCGGCAGAGGCCTGTGTGGGCGCTACTGTCGATCGCTTCGGCTCCCTGGACATACTGGTTGCCAATGCCGCTGCGAATCCCTATTTCGGGCGGATGATAGACATCGACTATTCCCGGGCAGAGAAGACGGTCCAGGTAAATCAGCAGGGTGTGCTGGTCTGGGCCCAGTGTGCATGGAGAGCCTGGATGGCCGAGCATGGCGGGGTGGTCCTGAACACGTCATCGGTAGGAGGTCTGTCGGTCGAGCCGGGCATCGGCTGGTACAACGTGACGAAGGCCGCTGTGATCCACATAACCCGCCAGCTCGCCTACGAGCTGGGGCCGGGCGTCCGCGTGAACGCGATTGCACCGGGCTTGGTCAAGACGGATTTTGCGCGCGCTCTGTGGGAAGCGGCGGGAGACGCCATCGCGGCACGGCTTCCGCTTGCCAGGCTGGGCGAACCCGACGACATAGCAAGAGCGGCACTGTTCCTGGTGTCGGAAGCGGCCTCTTGGATCACTGGCGAGGTGCTCGTTGTCGACGGCGGGGCGATGGTCGTACCCGGCGGGGGGATCTGAGGTATCGCTGCAGTACCCGGCTGCCCCGCCTGGCCGCTAAGCCGAAGTTACGTCCCCGTTC
>JAJZJN010000151.1 GCA_021851165.1 Actinomycetes bacterium | reverse complement strand
CAGCAGCGGGTTGACCCGTCCACGATGAAGGTCCGGTCGAGATCCCATACCGTAAGCCCATAGGTGAGCGGATCCAGCTCCGGGTGCATAGGTGGAGGCTCGGCTGCCAACGGATCGAGGTCCGCTATGAGGTGGCCTCGCACCCTGTACATGTTCACCAAGCTCTGAACCCGCACCTGCTTGGCCAGGCGGTCATGCTCCGTCCCGGCAGGGTTGGCATCCCGCTGCCAGCGGGCGGGCTCGGCGGGAACGTCCATGGCCCTGAAGATGTCGTCGTAAAACCCGTGCGAACCCATCAGCGATTCTGCTACGTGCGACAGGAAGAGCCCCGACTCGGCGCCCTGGATGATCCGGTGGTCGTAGGTAGAAGTGACCGTCACCACCTTGCCCACGCCCAGCGCAGCCAGTGAACGCGGATCGGCCGCTTGGAGCTCGGCAGGATAACCGATGGCGCCCACCCCGACTATCACGCCCTGGCCTGGCATCAGCCGCGGCACAGACTGCACCGTACCCAGCGTGCCAGGATTCGTGAGCGTGGCTGTGACCCCTGCGAAATCATCCGGAGTGGCCTTCGAGCTGTGAACCTTCCGTATGAGATCCTCGTAGGCGAGCAGGAATGTCCTGAAGTCCATCGTGTCCGCATCACGTATGACGGGCACGAGCAGGCTGCGCGTGCCATCAGCACGGGCGACGTCGACCGCGAGACCAAGGCCCACATGCTGGTGCCTGAGCACGCCGGGCGTTCCCTTGCCGTCGACGTCGGCCACGTAGCTGGAATTGAGCATCGGAACCTGCTGGAAGGCTCGCACGACCGCGTAGGCCAGCAGGTGGGTGAAGCTCACCTTCGCACCCGAGGTGCGCGCTAGGTGACGGTTCAGCAGCGATCGGTTGACCTCGAGCAGCTTCGCCGGGACGCTTCGGACACTGGTCGCCGTCGGGACCGACAGGGATGCCTGCATATTGGCCACCAGGCGGGCCGCAGCGCCGCGCAAAGCGATAGCCTGCCCCTCGCTGGTCACCGGGCTCACGATCGGGCCAGGCGCGGCTAGGCCAGGAACCCCAACAGCGCCGGATATGCCGGCACGGGGAACTGGACCGCTAGGAACTGGTGCCACTGCAGTCTGAGCCGACGACGCCAGAGAGACCGGGACGTAGTCGGCGAAGAACTCCCGCCAGCTCTCGCTGATCGAAGCTGGATCTCGCCGGTACTCCTCGTACATGTCATCGACCAGCCAGGCATTCGGTCCGAAAGCCCCGGCTGGAGATCGGCGGGATCCCTGGGCGCTTGGTTCATCCATCGACCTCGATCCTACCGCCACTGTCGCCACTCGGGCCTATCGCCACATCGCCCAGCCCGTCGACTATGCCCGAGGCACCTGGCGGGCCACGACTAGCGTCGTGTCATGCCGCATCCGATCCCGGGAAACCGCACGCCACATCGCCCCCCGGCAGGACTGCACATAGAGGACAGACCAGCCAAAAGCACACCCGACGATGACGCCGACGATACGATCGTCGTGCTGGTCCATGGGTCACTCGACGGATGCACCAGCTTCAACCGAGTCCTGCGGCGCATGCCCGATGTCCATGCCGTCGTCTACGACCGCCGTGGGTACCGGCGCTCGCGGGCGGCGTCACCCCCCGCGCTGACCATCGCTGATCACGTGAACGACCTCCTTGCAGTCATAGCCGGTCGCACAGCGGTGCTGGCAGGCCACTCGTATGGTGCCACCATCTCCCTCGGAGCCGCCCTCGTCCAACCCGAAACGGTATCCGCTGTGGCAGCGTACGAGCCTCCGCTGTCATGGCTCGACTGGTGGCCGGTGCGCGGCTCTCCCGAGGCGATACGCGCCCAGGACCCGGCTTCGTTCGCCGAAGGGTTCTTCCGTCGGATGGTCGGCGACGACATATGGAACAGGCTGCCCGAGCCGGCCAGAGCCGAGCGCCGGGCCGACGGACCCGCCCTCGTCGCGGAGCTATCCGCCATCCGGGAACCGGTGCCCCCGTTCGACCCCTGTGCGGTGACGGTACCCGCTGTGATCGGCTATGGATCCCTGACTGCCTCTCACCACCGGCGCGCAGCCGAAGAGCTCGCCGGATGCATGAGGGATGCCCGCCTGTTCGAGATCGTAGGCGCCGGCCACGGGGCCCACCTGACCCATCCAGATCGCTTCGCCGCTATGGTAAAGCTGGCGCTGCAGCTCGGGGAAGGACGTCGGGCATAGCCGGGGTGGTAGGCGTCTTTGCCGTGGCCGGCTGGGCCTTGGCAAGAACGCCTGACGTAGGCGGCATCACGCCTGACGTACCAGATCCAGTTCCGGTGCCAGACCCCCCGGTAATGTTCAGGATGCCCGTCGAGCTAAGCAGTCCACCGAGGAGCCCCCCGAGAGCACCACTCGTCGGCGACGTCGGCACTGTCGTGGACGTAGTAGCTGGCGGAGGCCCCTTGGACGTGGCGGGCTGGGTGCTCGTAGGTTGGGTGCTCGGGGGCTGGGTGCTCGTAGGTTGGGTAGTGGCGGGCTCGGTGCTCGTAGGTTGGGTGCTCGGGGGCTCGGTGCTCGTAGGTTGGGTAGTCTCCTGGCCAGCGCTGCTGCCCGTCGTGATCCCGAAGCTCGGCGCCGTTATCCCCGACGAGTCCCCGGTGCCCCCCGGGTTCGTCGTGCCGGCAGCAGGCGCGCTGGTCCTGCCAGCCCCTCCTTTGGCTCCCTCTGGCGTCGCGCTCCGACTAGGGGTCGAGACACGGACCCGAGACGGCACCGGTCGAGCAGTTGCCAGGTGGGTGCCAGGGTGCCGGTTCGCGTTGGCCAGATGACCGGGGGGGCCTCCGGGCACCAGGAGAGCCACCATGACGAGGGCCAGCACGAGAACAGCGACCGCAGCGGCCATCTCGACTAGGCCCCTCCCCGGCAGCCACGCTCGCAGCCTGGAGGCGACAGTCATCTCCTGCAGCTCCGCGTCAGGCCCAGCCAGATGGGCAGGACGGGGGAGGTCACGTCGCTCGGCACGGCGGACGTGTCGGCGCCCATATAGGTCGGCGTCGGCAACGGCCAGCAGCTCCGCACCAGTTGTTCCATGGACGAAGGACTCTGCCGCTCCCCAGCTGAATGCTGGAGCACCTGCTGCTGCGGCCCTCGCCATCAAGGCGGGAACGTCGAGTGCCGAGGTGAAGGGCAACACGAGCACGAACTCATCGCCGCCTATCCGGTACACGGAGTCCCCATCACGCAAAACCGTCGCGAACGCCCGGGTGAGGGACACAAGCGCCTCGTCCCCTGCGGCATGGCCCATGGTGTCGTTTATGTTCTTCAAGCCGTCCAGGTCGACCAGCACCACCGCGACATGATGGCCCTGACGAGCCGCCGCAGCGAGAGAGGACTGCAGGGTCTCGTCGAGAGCACGCCGGTTGCCCGTTCCAGTCAACGCGTCGGTACGAGATGCCTCCTCCAAGCGGTTGAGCAGCTCCTCGGTGGCTGCAGCAGTCACGACGTCAACGGCACGCTGCTCTGACAGCGACCCGGACCCGCCTACCATGACCAGCGCTTCGCGAAGCGCCGAGAGCCCCGCGACCATTCCTGAGGGCCGGGAGTGCGCCCGCCCCCATGCGACCCCAGCTGCGTGCAGGGAATCGGGCAGGCCAGCGTCCACCTCGGCCTCACGCGCGCTGGCGACAGCCTCGGCTACGAGCAGGGCCTCCCGGGTAGGCCATGCCTCGCCAGAGCTTTCCTTGGCAGACACGTAGAACCGGTGCCACTGCTCAAGCAGCCCCGCAACCGCCTCGGATCTAGCTTCCTCTCCCACAGGACCACCTCCGTCAATGGTGTCCCTACCCTCCACAAGTGCCCCCCTATGCCACATGAATGACCGTTGGCCCCATAACCGCTGCTCGTGCGGCAGGTTCCGTCTCGCCTCCAGGGCCATCGCACCACTTTGGATGCTTTGCAACTCACCCTACGTAGTCGATAACGGCTGTGTTGTTCACATCTTGCGGTCTTATCGACTAATATTGTGACAGCTTGAGCACGCTAAGCGTCGGCGGCACGGGTGGCCGCAAGCTACCTCGTGGCCAGCCTCCACCAGGCGGTGCGCAGTTTGCTCATGATACGGGCCTGCCATGCGATTCGGCCCACGTCAGCCCCGCCTCCGCGTCGACGTCGTGGGGCAGGCCAAGCACCCTCTCGGCGATGATGTTGCGCTGGACCTCGGAGGTGCCTCCGCCGATCGTAAGCGCTCGAGAGAACAGGAGGGATCTGGCCCACATCGCCGATGGCCAGCCGGCCGGCTGCTCGGCCGGCTGGGCGGGAGCTCCCCTCAGGCCTTCCATCGGCCCGGAATCGGCCAGCATCCCGTAGGCACCGGCTATATCCGCCGCCAGGTCCATGAGCACCTGGCCATGGGCATCGGCCAGCGCCTTGCGCACAGACGCCTCCGGACCAGGCTGGCGTCCCGCCAGCGCGGCACCGATCATCCGGAGGCGGATCAGCCGCAGGATCTCGCCTTCACCCCACAGGTGAGCGAGCCGCTGGCGCAAGACGGCATCCGCGGTGCCTCCTGCACCACGAACCAGTTCGACCAGGTCGCCTGCCGTGGGCCCCTGTCCCCACAGGGCGCCTTCGCCGGACAGCGAGACCCGCTCGTTACCTAGCGTTACCTTTGCCAGCTCCCAGCCCCGGTTCGGCTCACCTACCAGCTTGCCTGCATCCAGGCGCACGTCGTCGAAGAAAACCTCGTTGAACGCGTGCTCGCCCGTCATGTCCACAATCGGCCGCACCGTAATCCCTGGCGCGTCCATCGGGCATATGAAATACGAGATACCGGCGTGCTTCGGCACCTCCGTGTCGGTTCGGGCAAGCAGGATTCCAAAGCTTGCCAGATGCGCGAACGTCGTCCAGACCTTCTGGCCCGTGACCACCCATTCGTCACCGTCACGCACCGCGCGTGTCGAGAGGTTCGCGAGGTCGGAGCCCGCTGCGGGCTCGCTGAAGAGCTGGCACCATATCTCCTCCCCCGCGAGCATCGGGGGAAGGTAGCGATCCTTCTGGACCTGTGTACCGGCGTGGACGATCGTCGGCCCTGCCCATCCGATGCCAATGGGATTCGAGGGTCGGTGCACGCCGGCGCGCCTCAGCTCGTCGTCTATGACGAGCTGAGCAACCGGGTCTGCGTCTATTCCCCAGGGTCGCGGCCAGTGGGGCACCACGAAACCCGACTCGGCAAGCTCTCGCCCACTCGGCTGCGGATGGCCTGCGAGCCAGGCCCTCACTAACCGGCGGGCCGGGTGGTCGTCTCCAGGAAGGGCGAGGTCCATTCCGGCAAGCGTAGGCTGCGTTTATGACCGACTGGAACTTCGCAGACGTCTGGGAGCTCGTCGCCGGATCATTCCCTGACGCCCCCGCCCTGATCAACGGCACCAGGCGAACCTCGTGGTCCGAG
The DNA here is from genome assembly GCA_021851165.1 of Actinomycetes bacterium. GTDB lineage: Bacteria > Actinomycetota > Acidimicrobiia > Acidimicrobiales > JAJZJN01 > JAJZJN01. The sequence continues at coordinate 339 of JAJZJN010000151.1, read as the reverse complement.
ATGGACCGCCGGGGAAACGGCATAGCCAGATGGCTGCTGGAGCTGGGCCTGGGGCGCCAGGACAAGGTTGCCCACTACCTGTTCAACTGCTCGGAGTACCTGGAGTCGACCTTCGGGATCTTCAAGGCCGGCCTGGTCCCAGTCAATACGAACTACCGCTACGGCGAGGAGGAGCTCCTTTACCTCTGGGACAATGCCGATGCGGCCGCTGTTATATTTCATGGTGCCTTCACCGAGCGCATCGACACGATGCGCTCGAAGCTGCCGAAGGTGCGAGGGTGGCTCTGGGTGGACGACTCGAGCGGACCCTGCCCGGGCTGGGCAGTTCCCTACGAGGAG
>JAJZJN010000150.1 GCA_021851165.1 Actinomycetes bacterium | reverse complement strand
TACCTGATGATGCGCGCGGCCGCGGCCGATGGCCCCGACACACCCGATGGCCCCGACACACCCGATGGCCCCGACACACCCGATGGCCCCGACACACCCGATGGCCCCGACACACCCGATGGCCCCGGCCGGGGGAGGCGGATGGATGGCTGATCTGCTCATCGCAGGGGGCACCGTTGTCGATGCCACAGGATCGCGCCGGGCGGACGTCGCCCTGTCGGGTGGCCTCATAGCCGCCGTCGAAGAGCGGATCGAGCCACGAGCAGGCGACACGGTGCTCGACGCGTCGGGGTGCTACGTTGCCCCAGGTCTAGTCGACATCCACACGCATCTACGCGAGCCGGGGAACGAGGATGCAGAGACTGTCATGACCGGGGCTCGGGCGGCCGCGCTCGGGGGCTACACCGCAGTGGTAGCCATGCCGAACACGGACCCTCCGATCGACTCGGCCCCGCTTGTAGGTCATGTGCTGGCATTGGGCAGGAATGCACCGTGCAGGGTTGCTGTGGCTGGAGCGATCACGGTCGGGCGTAGCGGGGAGCGGCTTGCTCCGCTCGCAGAGATGGCAGCGGCAGGAGCACGTTTCTTCACAGACGACGGAGCAGGTGTCCAGGATGCAGGCTTGATGCGCCGTGCCATGGAGTACAGCCGAGGTCTAGGGCTGCTGCTGGCCGAGCATTGCGAGGAAGCGTCGCTCCATGCGGGGGGTCATATGCACGAAGGCTCCTGGTCGGGCCGCCTCGGTGTGGGAGGGATCCCTGCGGCAGCCGAGGAGGTGATGGTTGCACGGGACATCGCCCTTGCTCGCCTGACAGGAGCGCGTATCCACTTCCTACATCTCTCCACCGCTGGTTCGGTTGCTCTGGTCGAGCAGGCTAAGGCCGAGGGGCTTCCCGTCACAGCCGAGGTGGCACCTCATCACTTGGTGCTGTGCGATGCAGCTCTGGGTGGGTACGACACGGTGTTCAAGGTCAACCCTCCGCTGCGCAGCGCGAGCGATGTAGAGGCGCTCCGGGCGGCGTGCGCACGGGGAAGTGTCGATGCCGTAGCGACCGACCACGCACCTCACCCCCCTCAGGCCAAGGATGTGCCACTGGACCAGGCGGCCGCGGGCATGCTCGGTCTCGAGACGGCTCTCGGCATCGTCCTCCGGGTGCTATGGGACGGTTACGGGGGTGCTGATGGTGACAGCCCAGGGGAAGTACCGGTTGCTGCCAGGCGATCGAGGCGATCGAGGCGATCGAGGAGCTCCACGGCCGGTGCTCTAGTGGGCGCCTCGGCGCCCAGTCTCGGCATTGCCGACGTGCTCGGACTCATGTCCTGGCGGCCGGCACGCATAGCGGGGCTTGCCACGGACCAGGGAGGCGACCAGGGAGGCCCGGTGGCAGCGGGAATGCCTGGCAACCTGTGCGTGATCGACCCATCCATTGCCTGGGAGGTGGATCCGTCGCGCCTGGCCAGTCTAAGCCGCAATACCCCGTACGCGCGGTGGCGGTTTGTCGGCCGCGCGCGCCATACCGTGAGCGCGGGTAGGGCTGTAGTCATAGATGGGGAGGCCCAGTGTTAGACAACGCGATGGCAGCCGAGCGAGGCCAGCCAGGGCCAGGCCAGCGCCAGCCAGGGCCAGGCCAGCGCCAGCCAGGGCCAGGCCAGCGCCAGCCAGGGCCAGGCCGCCAACCATGTGGAGTGGACCGCGCCGCTCGCTTACCGGCCTTGCTTGTCCTGGCGGATGGTGAGGTGTTCGAGGGTGAGGCAGTTGGTGCGGAGCCTCCCGGTGGCCTTGTCACAGGCGAGCTGGTGTTCAACACGGCGATGTCCGGCTACCAGGAGGTGATCACAGATCCCAGCTACGCGGGCCAGGTCGTGGCATTCACCTACCCACACATAGGCAACTACGGGACCTGTGGATCAGACGACGAGGCACCCCGCTCCAGGTGCAGGGGCATAGTAGTTCGTGACCTCGCGTACCGGCCGTCGAATTGGAGGGCTTCGGGTTCCATGGAGGAGTTCCTGGTGCTCAGTGGTATCCCTGGCATATCCGGAGTGGACACGAGGAGGCTCACCCGCCATGTTCGCGAGGCGGGCGCTATCGGGTGCGCTCTCGGGACCGCCTCTGAGAACCTGCTTCTGGCAGCTGCCAGGGCAGAACCCGGGACAACCGGGATGGACCTGGTAACTGGTGTGACGACACGTGTGCCCTATCAGCGTGGCACCGGGCCTTACCGTGTGGTTGCCTACGACTTCGGCGTGAAGGAGACCATGCTACGGCTCCTCGGGGATATGGCGACGGTGACCGTGGTACCTGCCGGGTTCCCAGCCGGGGAGGTGTTGGCCATGGAGCCCGATGGAGTACTGCTTTCGAACGGACCGGGAGATCCTGCAGCCCTGGACACCCAGGCGGCGATAGTGGAGGGTCTCCTGGGCGAGGTGCCCGTGTTCGGCATCTGCCTGGGGCACCAGTTGCTCGCGAGAGCACTCGGCGCCGAGACCTACAAGCTACCTTTCGGCCATCATGGAGCCAACCATCCTGTCTGCCGGGTGTCGACCGGGGTGGTGGAGATCACGAGCCAGAATCACAACTACGCGGTGGATCCGGCAACTCTCGGGGGCGTCGAGGTAACTCACGTCAACTTGAACGACCAGGTAGTTGAGGGGATACGTGCTCCGAGAGCCATGGCATTCGGTGTCCAGTACCATCCCGAGGCGGGACCCGGGCCCCATGACGCGCGGTATCTCTTCGAGGAGTTCCGCGATCTGATGGAGCGCTTCCGATCGATGCAGGGGGGTGCTTCCTGATGCCGAGGCGTGATGACGTCGAGTCGATACTCGTGATCGGCTCGGGCCCGATTGTCATAGGTCAGGCCTGCGAGTTCGACTACTCAGGTACCCAAGCGTGCCGTGTGCTCGGGAGCGAGGGGTACCGGGTAGTGCTAGCGAACTCGAACCCTGCCACGATCATGACAGACCCAGGACTCGCCGATCGCACGTATGTGGAACCGCTCGACCCCGACGTGCTCGAGGCGATAATCGAGAGGGAGCATCCAGACGCCCTTCTGGCAACCCTTGGTGGCCAGACCGCTCTGAACCTTGCAATGGAGCTTTCCACCAGGGGAGTGCTGGATGCTTACGGTGTGAAGCTCATCGGGGCCGATGCACAGGCCATCCTCACGGCGGAGGATCGTGACCGCTTCAAGACCGCGATGGGCGAGATCGGGCTCGTTGTCCCAGAGGCAGGCATGGCCAGCTCGCTTGACGAGGCCATGGCACTCGGCGAGTCGATTGGCTTTCCTCTCATGGTCCGTCCGAGCTTCATCCTGGGTGGTGCCGGAACCGGCACCGCATCGGATCGCAATTCCCTGGCCAGGGCTGCTGCCGAAGGGCTTGCAGCAAGCCCTGTCCATCAGGTGCTCATAGAGCGTTCCGTGGTTGGCTGGAAGGAGTTCGAGCTGGAGGTGATGCGGGACTGCGCGGACAACTGCGTGGTCGTCTGCTCGATCGAGAATCTCGACCCCATGGGAGTCCACACGGGCGACTCGATAACCGTTGCGCCAGCTCAGACGCTTTCCGACGTCGAGTACCAGGCCATGCGCGACGACGCGTTTGCATGCATACGCAGGGTAGGGGTGGAGACTGGGGGGTCGAACATCCAGTTCGCGGTGGATCCGACGAACGGCGACAGGCTCGTGATCGAGATGAATCCCAGGGTGTCGCGTTCCTCGGCTCTGGCTTCCAAGGCCACCGGCTTCCCGATAGCGAAGATCGCAGCGCGCCTGGCGGTCGGGTACAGGCTCGACGAGATTACCAATGACATCACCGGTGCGACCCCAGCCAGCTTCGAGCCGACCATTGACTACGTGGTCACGAAGATACCGCGGTGGGCATTCGAGAAGCTCCCCGGCACACCCGAGCGTCTCGGTACCCGGATGCAGTCCGTAGGGGAGGTGATGGCCATAGGGAGGACCTTTCCCGAGTCTCTTCAGAAGGCGGTCCGCTCCCTCGAGCAGGGAAGGCTCGGGCTCAACTGCGACCCCCAAGAGACTCCCCTGGACAGTCTCGACGACGATGAGATCGTGGCCCGTGCTGCAGAGCCCACCCCGGAGAGGGTGTTCCACCTCGAAGCCGCTCTACGGCGTGGCGTCGGCATCGAGGCGCTCAACATTGCCACCGGAGTCGACCCATGGTTCCTGGCGGAGATCGCACGCATCAGCGAGGCGCGCGACCGCCTCGGGGCATTGCGAGAAGGTGGCTGCCTGCCCGGCGGGCTCGACCGTGGCCAGTGGCGCGAGCTGAAGCGGCTCGGATTTTCCGATGGACAAGTGGCCTATGCCCTGGGTGGATCCGAGTCAGATGCGCGCGCGGCACGTCTGGAGGCCGGTGTGAGACCGACGTTCAAGACCGTGGACACCTGCGGCGCGGAGTTCGAGGCGAACACTCCTTACCACTACGCGGCGTACGAAGACGAAGACGAGGTCTTGCCGTCCACCAGGCCGCGGGTCGTGATCCTCGGCTCGGGTCCCAACCGTATCGGTCAGGGCATCGAGTTCGACTACTGCTGCGTCCATGCGAGCCTGGCCCTCCAGGCGGCCGGGTACGAGACTGTGATGGTTAACTGCAATCCCGAGACGGTGTCCACCGACTATGACACCTCCGACAGGCTCTACTTCGAGCCCCTCACATCCGAGGATGTGGCCAATGTGCTCGACGCTGAGCGTGCGGCCAGCCGTGGTGAGGGATGTGTCGTGGGGGTCATCGTCAGCCTGGGCGGGCAGACTCCACTGAAGCTTGCCGGATCGCTCGACCCGGGCTTGGTGCTCGGGACGTCCCCGGCCTCCATCGATCTTGCCGAGGACCGGCGTAGGTGGAACGCGGTCTGCGGGAAGCTCGGCATCCCCCAGCCTGATGGGGGTACCGCCACCACGCCTGAGGAGGCATTGGAGGTGGCGGCGTCAGTGGGATATCCGGTGCTCGTACGGCCTAGCTATGTCCTGGGCGGTCGTGCGATGGAGATCGTCTACGACGACCGGCAGCTCGTCGAGGTGGTGACAGCGCTGGATCGTGCGCTCGCGCGCGAAGGAGGGGTGTCGGCCGAGCGTCCGGTGCTCGTGGACCGCTTCCTCGAGGACGCGATCGAGGTTGATGTGGACGCTGTTCGGGATAGCACCGGTGGGTTCGTCGTTGCGGGTGTCATGGAGCACGTGGAGGAGGCCGGGGTGCACTCGGGGGACTCGGCATGCGCCCTTCCGCCGCCGACGCTCGGGGTAGCGACGGTGGCAGAGATCGAGTCGTACACGCGTGCGATAGCCGACGCGCTCGATGTGGTAGGTCTGATCAACGTCCAGTACGCCGTGAAGGACGGCCGAGCATACGTGATCGAAGCCAATCCGAGGGCTAGCCGAACTGTGCCGTTTGTCGCGAAGGCGACCGGTGTGCCCGTCGCGATGGTGGCAGCACGGGTGATGGTGGGTGCGACTCTCGACGAGCTACGTGCCGAGGGGCTCTTGTACCAGGCAAAGACCGGAGGCCATGTGAGCGTGAAGGAGGCAGTGCTGCCCTTCAGTCGCTTTCCCGGGGTCGACACGATCCTGGGTCCAGAGATGCGCTCGACGGGCGAGGTCATGGGTACCGGCGCTACATTTGGCCTGGCATTTGCAAAGAGCCAGCTGGCGGCTGGCAACCGTCTTCCAAGCGAGGGGACCGTGCTCATGTCGTTGGCGGATCGCGACAAGCACGGTGGTGGCGAAGCAGCGCGGGCGTTCGTGGCTCTCGGGTTCTCTCTCGCG
>JAJZJN010000016.1 GCA_021851165.1 Actinomycetes bacterium | reverse complement strand
GCGGTGCCAGTACGCCGGCGGTGCCAGTACGCCGGCGGTGCCAGTACGCCGGCGGTGCCAGTACGCCGGCGGTGCCAGTACGCCGGCGGTGCCAGTACGCCGGCGGTGCCAGTACGCCGGCCAGCCTCACAGCGATGCGTATCGGTGCCAAGGCGATTCTTCGGTAATTGTTGGCGACTTTTCACCAAAATCTCATTCTTCGAAGCTTGCATGGACCGTGACGCACCAGAGAGGAGGCTGCGGCATGAAGCGAGCGACCTGGACGGCTGCCCGCCGGATCAAGGTGGGCGTGATGGTGACGGTGGTAGTCGCGCTGCTGGGCATGGGCGGCGCTCAGGCCTTTGCCGCCGGCGGCCACGGGGGCCACGGGGGCCACGGGGGCCATGGGGGCCATGCGGCGGGGCATGGCCATCACAGGTCGAGCGGAGTCACCACCGTAGAGGTTGCAACCGCCCGATCGGGACGTGCCGTGTCGCAGCTCTCCCTCTCGGGGACCATCGTGCCTCGATCGACGCTCGATCTCTCGTCGGTAAGCGCAGGCCGGGTGGTGGCTGTCGATGTGACGCCCGGCCAGAGCGTCAGCGCCGGCCAGGTCGTGGCCACGGTGACGAACCCACTGTCGACGGCGCAGGTGGCAGCAGCCGATGCTGCGGTGAGAACTGCCGAGGGGAAGCTCCAGGCAGCCCTGGCGGGTGCCAGTCCAACGCAGATCGCGGTCGCCAAGGCAGGTTTGGCAAAGGCCGAAGCGAGCCTGTCCGCGGCGCAGACCGCCTACCAGGACGCCCAGGCCACAGCCCAGGCTGACCAGCAGTCGGCAGTGGCCGACGCGCGATTGAACCAGACCAAGGCCGAAGCGAGCCTGTCCGCGGCGCAGACCGCCTACCAGGATGCCCAGGCTACAGCCCAGGCTGACCAGCAGTCGGCAGTTCAGAATGCCCAGGCGAATCTCACCAAGGCCGAGGACGCGCTGTCCGCGGCGCAGACCGCCGAGCAGACCGCATCGACGGTTTACCAGGACGCCGAGGCCCAAGCGGCACCCGACCAGCAGGCAGCTATTGCCTCCGCTCAGGTGAACTTGGCCAAGGCCGAGGCGGCCGCCACTCAGGCACAGGCCGGGGTAGCCTCAGCTCAGGCCGCAGTGACAGCGGACCAGGCCGACAGCAGCGACAGCGACGGCGACTCGAACACGGCCGATGCCAGCGCGCTAAGTGCTGCCGAAGGGGCCCTGAGCGTAGCCGAAGCCAACCTGAATGCTGCCAATGCTGGAGTGTCCCAGGCACAACTGGCCCTTTCCCAGGCGCAGTCGCCACCTCCCTCCGCGGCTCTCGCCCAGGCCCAGGCCGCTGTCACTCAAGCAACTGACACCGTGAGCGAAGACCAGCTGGGCGTTACCCAGGCACAGCTGGCCCTTTCCCAGGCGCAGTCGCCACCTCCCTCCGCGGCTCTCGCCCAGGCCCAGGCCGCCGTGAGCCAGGCGCAGCTTGGCGTCCAACAGGCAAATCTCGCTCTCAGCCAAGCCGAGTCGCCAATAACCAGTGCGGTAAACCAGGCGGGTGCAGCCGTTGGCGAGGCTCAGGCCGGGCTCACTCTCGCCCAGGCCCAGGCCGCAGCGAGCGAGGCGCCTGCGAACCCCTCGGCGGCCGTGCCACTTGCCGACTCGGTCGCTCAGGCGGAAGCCCAGGCCGGCATCGTCAAGGCAACTGCCGGGGAGGGGACGATAGCCGCACCGTTTGCCGGCACGGTCACCGCCGTACCAGTGGTGGTTGGGCAGAACGTAGGTGCGGGCACCACTCTTGCCGTTTTGGAAGCCAGCCAGCTTACGGTCCAGGCTCCCCTGGCCGAGCAGGACATCGCCCTGGTTCACTCGGATCAACCCGCTACGATGACCATACCTGGTGCACCGTCGGCTCTCTCGGGTACTGTTGCCGGCGTCTCGGTTGCGGGCAATCCAAGCTCCCTCAGCTTCACGGTGACGGTGACTCCTTCGAGCGAGCCGTCGTGGCTGCTGGCCGGGGAGTCTGCGGCACTCGAGATAACCACCCAGACGTTCTCACCGGCCGTGATCGTGCCGGCCGAGTCGATCGTGTCACTCAGTGGTGCTCCCCAGGTATTCGAGATAGCAGCGAACCATACGGTCAAGCTCGTGAATGTGAAGCCCGGGGTGACCGATGGCACGGCCACCATGGTGAGTGGTGTGCCTGCAGGAGCAAAGGTTGTCGCGGTCGGTCAGACCTATCTGGCAAGCGGGGCACGGGTGAGGAGCACCGGCACGGTTCCGGTGCCATCCACGGTGAGCGGCACGGCCGTGGCCGGTCTTGCCAACGCGACACTGGTGGCTCCTTCGACAGCCGCGGGAAGCGGGAAGAAGACAGGCGGGAGCAGCGGGCTCGTGGGAGCCGGCGGCGGCGGTTCCGGCGGCTTCATGGGAAGCGGGAAGAAGGGTTGAGCCCAGCCAGCTCGCGAGCAACGAGATGCGATTGTGGACGCTGCTGAACTCCCAAGCAACGGAGGTGGCGTAGAGCACCTGGGTCGTTCGCGGCTCAATCTGACAGCTCTGTCCGTACGCCGGCCGGTAACCATCCTGATGGTCATCGGGCTGTTCCTAGTGCTCGGCGTCGTGGCCTTCACGAAGCTACCTGTCAGGCGCCTGCCCAATGTCAACTTCCCCTACGTGCGGATCTCGATCTCCGATCCTGGGACCAATGCCGCGACGGTCGCGCAGACGATCACCACGCCGGTTGAGAAGGCACTGGGGGCTGAGTCAGGGGTGGTCACCATGCTCGGGACGTCCTCCGCGGGCCGGTCGACCGTCGCGCTGCAGTTCGCGGGAGGGACCAACGTCGACCAGAAGGCCGCCAGCGTGTCGCTTGCCTTGCAGAAGCTTGCTCGTTCACTGCCCCCCACTGCGAGCCCGCCGGCAATCCTGAAGGCGAATCCGAACGCCCTGCCCATGATGGATGTCGCCCTGTCGGGTCACCTGGCTGCGTCGCAGCTCTACGACCTGGCGACCAATCTCGTGGCACCTACCCTTCAGGAGATCCCAGGCGTTGCCCAGGTCACTGTTGTCGGCGGGCGAGCTGCGGTGGTGACTGTCAACCTGGCCTCCTCGGCTTTGCAGGCATACGGGGTCTCCATGACAGAGGTCGCCGGTGCTCTCAAGGCACAGAACACCGCCGTGACCGGGGGCGTGACCGTGGTCGGCGAGCACGAGCTCCTGGCGCGTGTCCATGGCGGCTATACCTCGGTGGCCCAGCTTGCCAGCCTGCCCGTTGCCGCTCGTCCGGGCGGGGACGTGCTGCTCGGCGACGTTGCGTCGATCAGCCAGGGTCTTGCCAAGGCACAGTCGGCGGCCTCCTTGAACGGAGCCCCCGCGGTAGGCATGGTGATCAGCGCCTCGTCGACTGCGAACTCCCTTCAGGTTGACAGCTCCATCCGCTCGGCGCTCGCCCGCCTTGCCCCACAACTTCCAACCGGCGTGGCGACGACGATCACCGGCGACGTCACCAACTACGTGCGCGGAGCGCTGCACAATGTCGAGCTCGACTTGTTCCTGGGGATCTTCATCGCTGCGCTGATACTCGCCCTCTTCCTGCATCGCCTGGCGAACACGCTGATCGTCGTGCTCGCCATTCCCGTGTCGCTCATTGCGACCTTCGGCGCCATGTACTTCATGCACTTCAGCCTCGACCTCATATCGCTCATGGCGTTGTCGCTACTGATCGGCATCCTGGTGGACGATTCCATCGTCGTGCTCGAGAACATTCATCGCCATCGCGCAATGGGCAAGGATCCAGCTACGGCCGCCGTCGACGGCCGCATGGAGATAGGCGCGGCCGCTGTAGCGATAACCCTGACCGACGTGGTGGTGTACCTGCCGGTGGCTTTCGTGTCGGGCAACGTGGGCCAGCTTTTCAGGGAGTTCGGTCTGACGATCGTGGCTGCGACGCTGTTCTCGCTCTTCGTGTCCTACACCCTCACCCCTATGCTCGCGGCTCGCTGGGCCGGGAGACGGGCAGCCGGCACAGCGAGCTCACAGGCCGGTGCGGTGTGCACCACCGGGCCGTTTGCGCGTTTCGGACGGTGGTTCGGGACACGTTTCGACGCAGCCTTCGACCGGCTTCGTGCACGCTACCGGTGCCTGGTGGCATGGGCGCTTTGCCACCGCGTGGCAGTGACAGGGGTAGCTGTGGCGGCGGCTCTTGCCAGCCTCGGAATAGTCCGTTCCGGTGTGCTTCCGACGACCTTCGTGCCGCCCGAGGACAACGGGGTGCTCACCGTCAACGGAACGCTCCCGCCCGGTACCCCACTGTCGACCGATCAAGCGACGCTGGCCAGCTTTGCCAACAGGCTAAGACATCTTCCAGGTGTGCGCGACGTGTTCGTCTCGGCCGGCTACAGCGGGGGGACGGGAGCGGCGTTCAACCTTGGACAGATCACGCTTGACCTGGGCCCACGGGGGTCGCGCCCGCCTATATCTGCTTACAGGAAGAAGGTGGATCGCCTCGAACGGCGCTATCCCGGTCTCACTGCCCATGCCCATGTGCAGAACCCGTTCATTGCAAGCGGTGCACGCGCTGCAAGTATTGATGTGCTGGGCCCCGATCTGACCCGCCTCGAGCAGATCGCCACCGACATCCAGGCTCGTCTCCAGCACAACCCTGCGGTTTCTCAGGTGTCGACCTCCGTGCCAGCCCCTACTCCAGAGCTGTCGATCGATGTGAACCATCCCGAGGCCGCATACCTGGGAGTAAGCACCTCGGAGATCGGAGCGGCGGTTGCGGCAACCCTTGGTGGTGTGAGTGTCCCACCGTTGGTGGTCTCGCCTACAGCCCCGGTCGAGCCGATCCAGCTGGCACTCAACGGGGGCGTCAAGCTGAGCCCGTCAGAACTCGATTCGATCCCGGTGCCAACAGCCCATGGCACCGTTCCGCTGTCGACCGTGGCTACCTTGAGCGAGTCTCCAGGCCCGGCGAAGATCACGCAGGTAAATCGGGAGTATGCGGTCTCCGTGTCTGCGTCCAGCCCCACGGGCAACTCCGGTCCGGCCACGGCGGCACTGCTTGAAACTGCCAAGCAGGTCGGCGTTCCCACCGGGTATTCGGTTCAAGTAGCGGGTCAGGCTCTACAGCAGCAGCGCGCCTTCGGCCCGTTGCTACAGGCCTTGGCGCTGTCGATCCTGCTTATCTACATGCTGCTAGCGGCACTGTACGAGTCCCTGCTCGATCCTCTCTCGGTGATGCTCGCCGTTCCGCTTGCAACCGTAGGCGCACTTGGTGCGCTCTGGGCGGCACACCTCCCGATATCGATCTTCGCGCTGCTCGCGATGATCATGCTGGTGGGCATCGTGTCGAAGAACTCCATCCTGCTGATTGACTATGCGAAAACTCTGCGGAAGCGGGGCATGCCAAGGAACCAGGCGATCGTCGAATCGGGTGCCACTCGGATACGGCCGATCCTGATGACCACAGCGACGATGGTGGGGGCGATGCTGCCTCTGGCTCTCGGTACGGGCTCTGGCGCATCCGAGCGTATGCCCATAGGCACTGTGCTGATAGGCGGGCTTACTTCCTCGACCGTGCTCACCCTGCTGGTCGTGCCGGTTCTATACAGCCTGATCGACGACGGGTCCGGTTGGCTCCGTCACCTTTTCCACCATGACCACCAAGCGATAGGAGCAGTTCAATGAACATAGACAACACGACATCGGAGCCAGCCAGCTCGGCCGGCTGCCATCATTGCTCGACCCGGGTGATCACCGGAGCGCTTCCGGGTGCGCTGCTGCGCATGGGGGCACTTGCCGGGGTCGTGCTGGTCGCGGCTGCGTGCTCGTCGGGGAGCTCCACAGCTGTTACGACCGCGCCGGCGGCGCCAGCCAAGTCACACTCGCATGCGGGCCACGCGCACGGGGTCGCAGGCGTGGTCAGCTCTCTCGGTTCGGCTGAGATGACGATCCATACCAAGGGATCGAGCCTGAGCGTTGTCCTCACCTCTGCGACCAAGTACCGAGAGGCGGGCCGCTCGGTGAGTGAATCCGCTCTCTCGCGTGGCGAGCATGTCCGGGTAGGGCTGGTCAAGAGCTCGAGCACACCCACTGCTGCCAGGATTCTCATACTGCCGCCTTCGGTGAGCGGGAGCATCGCGACACTTAGCACCACGGGGTTCACGCTCTCCGCCAAGAGCGGGACCAGCTACAGCGTCGTCATCTCGCCGTCGACCGTCTACCGTTCCGGCAAGCAGCCCGCAAGCGTCTCATCCTTACGGGTAGGCGAGCACGTCCGGGTCACCGGGACGAGCCCGTCGAGTGGGTCGGTCGATGCGACGGCGGTCACCATCATCCCCACCAAGGGAGGTCGGACGTCCGGATGACCCCGGGTCATCCCGGAGCGGATTCGGACTGGGGTTACGGAAGGACCGGAAGACGAACCGTAATCAAGGTACCCCCTCCTGGTGCGACCTCGGCTAGCACCGTTGCATCGTGGGCCTCGGCCACGCGCTTGACTATGGCGAGCCCGAGACCTGAGCCGGGCAGCGTACGGGCGCCACGTCCGCGGTAGAAGCGGTCGAATATGTGAGGCAGGTCCTCCGGGGCGATGCCCGGGCCGTGATCGCGCACGCTCAGAACCACCTCTGTGGCAACGGCGGTGCCAGCACCAGGATCTGCGAGGTGAGCGGGATCTGCCAGGTGAGCGGGATCTGCGACAGGGATGAGGCTTGCGACAGCCAGGGAAACCTCGATTGATCCACCCTCTGGACTCCACTTGGCGGCGTTGTCGAGCAGGTTCGTCACCATCCTGTCCAGCCCGCGGCCGACGCCCTCTACGAAAGCCGGCTGCACTCTTGCGGCAAAATGAAGCGCGGGATAGCTCCGTTCCGCTCGTTGCAAAGCGGCCGAGACGACGTCATGGAGGGGAACGATGTCTGTCTGGTTGTCGGGCTCGGGCGTCTCCTCGCGCGCTAGTTCCACCAGATCGCCGACGAGTGCGCTCATGCCGTCGAACTGCGCTATCAGGTCTGCTATTAGCTGCTCCCGCGCACAGGGGTCCAGATCGCTGGAGTCCGCGAGGACCTCCACGTTCGTGCGTAGCGCAGTGAGCGGAGTGCCCAGCTCGTGCGATGCATCCGCGACCAGCTGGCGTTGAGCCCGCTGAGAAAGCTCCAGCGCATCAAGCATCGTATTGATGCTGGCGGCTAGACGAGCCAGCTCGTCGTGGCCTTCGATCGGGATCTCCTGTGCCAGGTCGCGTGTGGACGCCACCCGCTCGGCGGCTTCGGTCAGGCGGCGGACCGGGCGCAAGGCGACTCCAGCGACTGCGGCACCGAGCAGTAGCGCCAGTAGCACTCCACCCAAGCTCATGGCCACCAGCACGATCCCTAGACGTTCGATCTCGGATTCGAGATCGGATACGGGACGAACGACTTGCAAAGCAAGGCCTGGTCCGAAACTTGTCACCAGCATACGCACAGGGGTGCCGGCTACAGAGGTGTCCGTGAAGAACGCGTTCGTACGTCCCGCTGCGACGGCACGGGCTCCGGGGGGAATGGGTAGGCGCAGGCCTGCCTGCTCGCGGGCTATGACGGCTCCGCTGGAGCTCACCACCTGAGCGAGGACCGGTGGAGCCCCGAGCTGGGAGGAGTGCCTATGGGCTGGCTCGACGGCACCGACGAGCCCGAGCCTGCTCCTCCGCTTTGCCAGTAGGGTGGCGCGGTGTTGCAGCGAGCCGTCGACACCCCCGACCAGATCGTGCTTGACCGCCACGAAGATGACTGCAGAGGAGAGCACCACCGATCCTGCAACTGCTATCACTGCCACCAGGGCAACACGGGAACGGAACCCGAATCGGGTTCTTCGAGCGTGGCGCATCAGGAGGTGCCCCGGCTCATTTGCTGCGCAGGACGTACCCGACGCCGCGAACGGTCTGGATCAGGCGTGCTTCGCCCTCGGCCTCGGTCTTGCGACGGAGGTATCCGATGTAGACGTCGAGGGAATTGGACGTGGGGCCGAAGTCATAGTCCCAGACGTTCGCCGATATGACCTCGCGTGTCATCACCTGGCCGGGATGGCGCAGGAGGAGCTCCAGCAGGAGGAACTCGGTGCGGGTGAGCTCTATGGTCCGCGCGCCGCGCATGACGCGTCTGGTGCCGGTCTCGAGTGAAAGATCCTCGTAGCGCAGAAGGATGTTAGCGTCCGACGGCCCGGCTCTCCGCAGCAAGGCACGCAGCCTGGCCATGAGCTCTTCGAGTGCAAAGGGCTTCGCCAGGTAGTCGTCTGCCCCTGCGTCTAGACCCGCAACCCGATCGCCGATGGTATCCCTCACGGTAAGCATCAACACTGGCGTCGGATCTCCGGCAGCCCGTAGCCTCCTGCAGACCTCGAGGCCGTCGATCCCGGACATCGAAACGTCCAGCACGATTGCATCGGGAGCCTCTGCAGCGAGAAGACGGAGAGCCCCGGTGCCGTCCTCGGCCGTCGTGATGTCCAGACCGTGGAGCACCAGGGCCCGCTCCAGAGCACGCCGCACGCTCGGGTCGTCGTCGACCAGTAACACGCGGGATCGACGATCCGGTACTCCCATAGCCCTACCGTCCTGCTCGGTCCAAGTCACCGAACCATACCGGTGCTGAAGAGGCGATCACCAAACCCACATGGTAGGAAGGTCAGATGAGCAACACCGAGCACCTTGACCCCAGCGTGTCCGACTTCGGCATATCTGCAGGATCTCCTGCAGCGCGCACCGAGCACCACATTCCTACCACGGCAGATCCGAGGACCCGGCTTGCTGCTGTGGTGCGGAGGGTGATCGCCTCCACCGTTGCTGCTCAAGTGGACGACGACGAGATCTCCTCTGCGGCCGAGGTGATCGAACAGGTGGCTACGTCCCTGGAGAGTCATGCCTTTCCTGGCCGGCGTGCGCGGCCTGAACCGGATCCGCGGGGGGACCCGCAGGACTTCTTCCCGACAAGTCCAGTGATCGGGCTGGCCAACCCGATCTCGCCGCCTGTTCATATCACGCTCACGGGCGGTGAGGTCATCGGAACCGCAGAGTTCGGGTATCCCTACGAGGGCCCCCCTACGTGTGTCCACGGTGGTGTCCTGGCCCTCGTGTTCGACGAGTTGCTCGGTGCAGCGAACATAGCCTCTGGTCATGCTGGCATGACTGGGACTCTGAAGATCCGCTACCGGCGACCGACGCCTTTGCTAACGAAGCTGAGGCTGGCAGCGCGCTTCGTGCGCAAGGACGGGCGGAAGATACATTCCTGGGGTGGTATCTACCATGGGGATGTCCTTACGGCGGAGGCCGAGGGAGTGTTCATCGAGGTCGTACCTGAACGTTTTCTCGCGATGACTGCAGAGCACGCTTCTGCCACTTCGATGGCAGACGTTGCTGCCGAGGCCGACCGCATCGGTCTCACCAGGAGCAGCGGTTCTTCGAAGGCCTCAGATGAGAGTGAACCCGGGGAATCCCGACCAATGTCCTGAGCCCGCACACTGAGGGCAACGCCTCGAACCATGATTTCCCTGATGGCTGGAGCCAGGAGTCTCCTCGCGGCGTTCTCACGGGAGTATCCTCGGTGTCCGAGATGGAATTTCCCGATCCGTCATCCCTTCCTGCCAGTGATGTGGATGCCGGCCGTCTCCTGCGAGAGTCCCTAGCCTGCGGTTCCGTTCCACGATCGCTGCCCGAGCTGGCTGACTTCCTCCAGATCACGAGCGAGGTCCTGTGCGCTGTGACATTCACCGGAAAGCTTGTCTGGTGGAACCAGGCCCTCGAGCGGACCCTGGGCTATGGTGCCGACGAACTGGCCGAGGCCAGCGTCCTGGACTACTTGCACCCCGATGACGTAACTGCCACGGCCAGGGAAGCGGACCTGCTCAGGGCAGGAGGGGAGACTGCGTGCTTCAGGAACCGGTACAGACGCCGGGATGCGACATGGTGCTGGTTCGAGTGGACGGCCCGAGCGGCGCCAAGGAGCGGTCTGGTCTATGTGGCAGGACGAGACGTAACGGCGAGGGTTGTCGCAGAGCGGGCGCTCGCCGACAGCGAAGCTCGTCTCCACGCGATCCTCGACCACGCGTTCGTGGGGGTGCTGGTCAAGGATCTGGAAGGCCGTTACCAGTATGTGAACGAGATGGCGGCGCGATTGCTTGGCTGGTATGGAGCCAAGGATGTGATAGGGAAGACGGCGCTCGAGGTGTGGGGTCGCTTCGATGACGCACCGGGGGCGGTAGCCGAGAAAGCGGTTATCGAAACCGGTAGACCTTCGACAATAGACGAAGAGTTCACCGTAGAGGGCCAGACCCGCGATCTTATGGTGCTGCGGTTCCTGGTCAAGGATGCTGCTGGATCGCCGAATGCCGTGTGCGTGATCGCAGCAGACATTACCGAGCGCAAACAGGCCGAGAGGGCTTTGGCAGAGCGCGAACGTCTGCTTGAGACGATCCTGAGGACATCGCCCGACATCATTGCCTTCATCGGCACAGATGGGCAGACCGTAGAGGTGAGCGAAGCATCGAAGGTCCTGCTGGGGAGGAACCTGGCTATCCCGTCATCTGCCGCAGACAGCTCGCTGGTTCATCCTGCCGACTTGCCGGACGTTTACCGGGCTTTTGCCGATCTACTTACAGGTGGATGCTCTGAGGTGGACCTACGTTACAGAGCCAGGCACCGAGATGGCCGCTGGATCACGTTCGACACCCGGGGACAGGCCCTTGTCGATGTGAACGGCAGGCTGGCTGGAGCAGTCACCGTCTCGCGCGACGTGAGTAGAGAGATAGACATCCAGCGGCAACTCCGTGAGGCTGTGGACTCGGCTGAAAAGGCATCGCGTGCAAAGAGCGAGTTCCTGTCTCGAATGAGTCACGAGCTACGTACACCGCTCAATTCGGTCCTGGGATTTGCCCAGCTCCTGCAGATGGACGAGCTGGCACCTGCTCAGGTAGATGCTGTGGATCACATCCTGCGAGCCGGGCGACACCTTCTCGATCTGATCGACGAGGTTCTCGATATCGCCCGGATCGAGGCGGGGCATTTCGACCTCTCGATCGAGCCGATCGACTTGGCTGAGGTAGTTGCCGATGCCACTGGCCTTACGCGGCCTCTGGCCCAGAGGGCGGGAGTAGACGTGGTGTCGCAGCAGGTGTTGGGATTTCCATCGTCCTGGCCATCACCAACGTGGGTCATGGCAGACCGGCAAAGGGTGCTGCAGGTCTTGCTCAACCTCCTCTCGAACGCGGTCAAGTACAACGTCGCGGGCGGCAGCGTCCACATCCGCTGGGGCCAGACAGGTTCCAGGGGGGATCGGGTGCGATTGTCGGTAACTGATACAGGGCCGGGGATCGAGCCGAGTGCTCATGCCCGCGTGTTCGAGCCGTTCGATCGCCTGGGTGCCGAGAGGGCAGGGGTAGAGGGAACAGGAGTGGGTCTGGCGCTTACGCGGCAGTTGATGGAGCAGATGGGCGGCGCCATGGGGTTGGACTCCGTGCCCGGGGTGGGCAGCACCTTCTGGATAGAGCTACGCGCAACTGTCGTGGCGCCAAGGCCCCCTGTCCCCGACGCGGTGTCAGGATCGCCCTATCGCGATCCGGCGACCAATCGGATGCGGGTCTTGTGCATGGAGGACAATCTCGCCAACCAGGCTCTCGTTGAAAGCGTTCTCGCCAGGCGCGGCAATGTGGAGGTGATGGCGGCCGCCCACGGGGGTCGCGGCCTCGACTTGGTACGTGAGCACCGTCCTCAGCTGGTGCTGCTGGACCTGCACCTTCCCGACATCGAGGGGACCGAGGTCCTGCGTCGGCTGAAGGCCGACCCTGCGACGGCGGAGATTCCCGTAGTTGTGATGAGCGCTGATGCCACGAGTTATCAGTCCCGGAGCCTGAAGGCGCAGGGAGCCAGCGCGTGCCTCACCAAGCCGATCGACATTCGCGAGCTACTGATGGTGGTGGACCGGATGGTACCTGGCCCGTAGCGGCTCTGCGACCAGGACCCTGCGGCGGCGGCTGAGGTAGCTGGGGCTGGGGCTGGAACAACCGGGGCGGGGGTAGCTGGGGCTGGGGTTCACCGATGATTGGCCGCAGCGTAGCGTTCACGAGAAGCCCGTATTTCCTCACGGGCCTCGGCGAGGTCGCCGAAGCCTTCAGTTCTCGTCATCTTGCCGGGCTCGAGATCTTTGTAGATGGCGAAGAAATGCTCGATCTCGTTAAGCAGCGGACGTGGGATGTCATCGAGGCCCGTGGCCTGATCCCATTTGGGGTCGCGATGCAGCACTGAGATGATCTTCGCGTCGGGCCCGTTCTCATCCTCCATCCAGAACACCCCAAGATAGCGAGCCCTGACCACGCAACCGGGGAACGCCGGGTCCTCCAATAGAACGAGCGCGTCGAGCGGGTCACCATCCTCGGCAAGAGTGTCTGGTATGAAGCCGTAATCGGCAGGGTAAACAGTTGCAGAGAAGAGACGCCTGTCCAAGCGGATCAGGTGCTGCTCGTGGTCATACTCGTACTTGTTGCGGCTTCCCGCTGGTATCTCGACTACGACGTCGATCAAGTCCTCTGGCATATCAAGGGCCGTTCCTTCCTGATGGCGGGTCCACACTTATACCAGCTCAGGTCGCATCCCGCGGGTCACAGCTGAACCGCGTTGAGTTCAATGGAGGCCGTAGCTACGGGATTCCAACCAGTTGCTCCGATCGATTGAGTCAGGTCTGGCTGCCGACGTCGGAGATGAAGCATACGTAGGCCATCCCCGAGCGGGTCGAGACGCAGGTCATGTCCGGCACGCCGTGCCGCCTTCCACGGCTTGTCGGCGCCGTAGACCTTGTGGTTGGCAACCCAGAGGGTCACGAGGACGGGGATGAGGATGAGGACGGCATCACGGCGGGCCCGCCTTCGACGGCTCGGCCTCGCGTCGCTTGGCGGCGCAGCAGGTGCTCGGAGCCACCTGCAGCGCCGCGCAGATGGGCTCGACCCCGAGCTCGTCACGCAACTTCCGGACGAGCCTGACAGCCTGCTGCTTCTCTGGTGGGGTGTACCGCCTCGTCGAGGCCTTCCCGGGGATCCTTTCGTGTGGCATGGCTCCATCATCCTTTCCAAGGTGGGGAGCCTCCGAGGAATCCAGGGTGCTTCACATCGGAGGTCCGCGCTTGGCGGGCCTTGACCGCTGGCAGTGAGACCACAATGCCTACCGGAAGCGAAGGAAACCGGGTGACCGAAGACCATTCGCAGTCACCGCCTGGTCGAGACTCACTCGTGGTCAGTGTTTAGGAACGGTCGGACAACGGACTCATCGTCGTGCGCTGGATCGTTGACCGCGGGATCAACTTCGTATCCTGTCAACACACCCCGCGCGGTGGGTTCGAGAAGGGATTCGGCGGTATCTCTGGACAGCGGGCTTGGCAATAGCCACCGATCTATATCGGATTGCTCGATGAGGACTGGCATTCGGTGGTGCACTGGTGCCACGTCGGGGTTGGCGCATGTCGTGATGATCGTGCATGTCCGCAAGGCAGCGTGTGGAACGGGCGAATCAGGTCGACCATCTGGATGTCGTGAGTCGGAGCGCCCGCCTTTGGCGCGTTCGCGAGGCGAACCTACCCAGCTCTCCCATAAGCCGGCGAGGGCGAGCGGTGACCCGTCCGTGCGGCGGAAGTAGAACGGTGTCTTGGCAACGCGGGCGCCTGCATGGCTTGGGGAGCTCCATTCGTAGAAGCCGTCGGCGAGAATGAGGCATCTGCGCGTAGAAAAGGCGGATCGGAAGGACGCCTTGGTGGCTACCGTCTCAGCGCGCGCGTTGATCATGCGCGAGCCGATAGCTGGATCTGCAGCCCAGGGTGGAACGAGGCCCCACCTGAAAGTGACGAGGATGCGTCCGGGCTCGTGTTGTCCCGGCTGGCTGTGACCCAGGGCGAAGGCTTCAGTTGTCGCGTGCGTAGTAGTGGGACAGGTGGATGTCGGGCTCCGGGCGGTAGCTGGGCTCTTCGCGGCCTCTGATGACAGATCCGTGATCGCGATCACCTCCCGTGACGGTGCCACATTCCAGCTCGGTTGCCACGTGTCGGCGATGCTCGCGCCTAGCCGGGCTCGGAAGATCGCAGCGAGACGGAGCGGCGTCGTATGGAGATCTATGCGACCGCACATCGGAGCTTGTTGCGTCGAGGCGACCCGTGGTGCGTCGCGTGCCTATGGGATCCGAGCTTGTGGTGTCGCGTAGGCGTCACGCTATCAGCAGGTCCCTGGTGGAATAGCCGTACTGGCAGTGCCATGAGATGGCCTCAGGTCCCGACGTGAATTGCTGAAAATTTTTGGCGCAGCAAGGTTCGCAGCAAGGTTCTCAGCAAGGTTCCTGGCAAGGTGCAGGGCGCATGATACGGCCATGACCAGTCCAGGTGCGCCTGTTCAAAGTGTTCAGACCACGGAAACAGCGCGCGACAGCGCAATCCGTGACGTGGGGGTTGCTGGTCGACGACTACGGCTGTCGATGCGCTACGCCGAATTGCATGGCAACGACAACCAGCCTACAGTAATGATGTTACCGGGCAGTAACTATGGTGAGGATATGCGGGGAAGGCGATGAGGAAGGTATTGCACGGATTGCTCCTTTGCGCTGCCGGCGCCGTTATGGCGGGGTGCGGTGCAGGAGGTGCGAGGGCTGGTGCGGCGGCAGCTCCGGCATCCGCCAGCGCCAGGGCTGCCATCAGAGCAGGGGATCCTGGGAGATCCTCCGAGCAGGTGGCTATCTTGTCGGCCTGGCGCGCGGCACTGAGCGCGATCGACACGGCCGCCCGCACGGCTGACTGGCGCAGTGCAGCCATCAGGGCCACCCATGTGATGCCACAGCTGGGCATCGTCGAGCACAATCTGCTGGCGATGCACCTCGATGGCGAGGTTGCGACTGGCCACGACAGGCTGCTGTGGGCAAGGGTCGTCTCGATCGATGGCAGCACCGCCGAGGTGGTCGGATGCGTCTCGGGCGATGAGATAGGGGTGTTCGCAGCTACCGGCCGTCCTGTTCCTGGTATCGCAGGGGAGGCCGGCAAGGCGGGGATCACCTCGACGATGCTCCTCACCTCCTCGGGCTGGAAGCTCGAGCACCAGAGTGGAACGGAGGGAACGTGCAGGCCTTCCTGAGGATGCTGGGCGTGACTGTGCTCGCCACGAGTGTGGCGGTGATGATGCCGCCTCTTATCCGTCCAGCCGGGGCGGTAATAACGATCGGTACCGATGGCGGTAGCACAGTTAGCGTCGGTGTCGCGACATCCACCTCGGCTCCGGGGATGCCAGGTTCGTCGTCCGCTCCGGGCGTGAGCGGTGGCTCAGGCCAGGCGTGTGCTTATCAGGTGCTGCCGGCCTATGAGCAGGCCGGCATGGCCCCCGGTGGACCTACACCAGGCGAGTGGTACGCCGAGACGTGCCCAGGGCAGCAATTCGGCGCGTGCAGCTGTGGCTTCGTCTGGATAGCAGACTCCCAGCCCACCCAAGATGGCGTTCCTGCTGTCGATCCTGAGGTGCTTGCCAGGCAGGCAGAGCAATCCATCACCCTCCCGGCACCGGCCATCGAGACGAGCCCGGCTGCGTTCAGTGTGGTGAACCTCCCAACGTGGTTATGGGTGGATCCATCCATGTGGCATCCGTTCAGCGCCAGCGCGTCAGCAGGCGGGGTCTCGGTTACGGCAACTGCCCTGCCGGTGTCAGTCCAATGGCAGATGGGTGATGGAGGCGCGCTCAGCTGTGATGGTCCTGGGACGCCGTACAACACTTCCTTGCCGAGCTCCGAGCAGCAGACGTCATGCTCCTATGTCTACCGGCGCTCCTCGGTTGGCCAACCCGCTCCAGACGGCAATCCGAATCATGCAGCTTTCGATGTAGCCGCAGCGGTGACGTGGCGCGTGGCGTGGAGCGTGTCGGGTGGGCCGGGTGGGGGGGCGTTGCCGTCGTTGACCACGAGCTCTTCAGTGCCAGTACGGGTGGAGGAAGTCGACGCTGTGGAGAGCGTGGCGTCATGACGTCTGCCCCCGCTCGTTCCCAGGCTGGCCAAACAGTGCAGCAGAGCCCACTTAGGGTTCTGCCCAGTTCCAGTAGGCGCCGTCCGGTAATGGCCATAGGATCGGTAGCTCTGGTCGCCATGTGTGTAGCGGTCTTCACCACTGTGTATGCGGCAGCCGGCAGCCGGCAGAGCGTACTTACTGTGAGACTCGCCGTAGCCCAGGGCCAGCGTATCGAGGCACCAGACCTCGAGACAGCCAGTATTTCGGCTGGCAGGGGTGTTGCACTGGTTCCGGCTACCGAGGTATCCAGGGTGCTTGGCAAGCGAGCAGCTGTCCCGTTGGTGGCCGGATCCGTTCTCGTCTCCAGCGAAATCGGCCCTGGCAAGTCACTGCCTGCTGGTGACGCCATAGTTGGTGTCGCTTTGAAGCCGGGCCTTCTACCGGACACCGGTATCACCCCGGGAGCGAGAGTGGCAGTCGTACTCACCGGACCACCCGGCACACCCGATGTAGCAAGCTCGGCTACTTCGGGTGGTTCCCCGGAGGTCAGCCCGAGCGCGGCCGTGGCTGCGGCAGTGCCGACTGCCAGTCAGGTGGGCAGCATCCTCGTTCCTGATGCGCAGGTTGCAGCGGTGTCTTTGCCGCCTACGTCGTCGGGCAGCGATGCCCTGCTGGTGTCGCTTCGAGTTCCGGCGACCTTCGCTCCGGCAGTAGCGACCGCATCGGCAGCAGGACAGGTTGCACTAGTCGAGATCGGCTCGAGCTCATGAGCATGGTCGTGGTCGGTTCCGCCAAGGGATCACCTGGTGTAACGACTCTCGCATGCGCCTTGGGGGCAGTGTGGCCTGTGCAGAGGCGGGTTCTCGTTGCGGAGTGCGACCCTGCGGGAGGGGATATCGCCGTGCGCTTCGGCCTTCCTGCCAGGCCTGGAATGACTGGCTTCGTGTTTGCCGCCCGAGGTACCGGAGCAGCCCGGGGTGTTGAAGGGGCCCGAGTCAGCGACGACGCAGGATCGACGATGGCATGTGGCACTGGTGGCACCACTTCCGGCAGCAGTCGCATTGCTCAGCTTGCGGGCATGGACACCGAAGACAGCTCGACAGCTCGTAGCGTG
Organism: Actinomycetes bacterium; assembly: GCA_021851165.1. GTDB lineage: Bacteria > Actinomycetota > Acidimicrobiia > Acidimicrobiales > JAJZJN01 > JAJZJN01. The sequence goes on along the minus strand of JAJZJN010000016.1, from coordinate 12,735 downwards.
TTGGATGACCATCTTCAGTCACTACCGGGTGGTCTGGAGGTGCTGGTTGCTCCAGCTGGTGCCGAGGCGGCAATGGTACTCGACGCCCAGCTTGCGAATGTGGTGCCGTCGCTCGCCTCGTCGGGGGCTGATGTCATCGCAGACTGCGGGAGGCTTGCTGTCACGTCGCCCGGCCAGCTCGCCATGCTTCGACACGCAGCTTGCCTTGTGCTGGTTGCCAGATCCGGTGTGGCCGACCTGAGCCATCTACGTGCGGCTGCGTCGAGCTTGGGGATTGGAAACTCTTGCAGGGGCAGTGAAACTGAACGATGTCACCGGACGGTGGTGGTGCTTGTCGGCAACGGGGATGTAGAGCCTCGTGATGTGGCATCCGAAACCGGCCTTGACGAAGTAATGCTTATGCCAACAGACGGGGCGGCTGCCGCCTCTCTTGGAGGGCACCCCGGGCGTACTCGCGACCTGGAACGATCACCTCTCATAGCGGCTGCCCGGCAGCTCGCTGCGACGATCATGGAGTTCCCTCGGAGCGATACAGCGAGCACCGGAGGCGGTCCCATCGAGACGGGCGGGGGAGGAGCCCTTTCCGGGCGCCGAGATGAATACGCTCTGGCGGCTCGATTACTGCGGCGGGCGGCTGACGGCGTTCTCCAGCGCGTGGGTTCGTCGAGACGGGTGGCAGCATGGTGAACGCAGGAAGCACTACTTTCGTGGCACGGCTGCGATCTGAGGTGGCGGATGACCTTGCTGCCTCGGAGTCGCATCGCCTGGCTGAGGTCGACCGGCGAGAGCTCGCACGTTCGTTGGCGCTCACCCGGCTTCAGCACCACGCGGCCGAGCGAGCTACTGCCGGGTTGGAACCCCTCGATCCAAATGACGAGCAGAGAGCTGCCCAGGCGGTTCTCGACGCACTGTTCGGCCTGGGAGGGTTGCAACCGCTCATCGACGACGAACGCGTCGAGAACATCGATGTCAATGGTCCTGACGAGGTATGGGTTACCTATTTCGACGGGGTAAAGGAGCGCTGCCCGCCGGTCGCAGGTTCCGACGCGGAACTAGTTGAGATCCTGCGGTCGGCAGCAGCCCGATTCGGCTTGTCGGAACGTCGTTTCGACACCGCTCAGCCCGAACTCGATCTGCGCCTCCCCGATGGTAGTCGCCTATCGGCGCTGATGGCGGTCACGCGGCACCCGGCAGTGTCGATCCGGCGCCACCGACTGCGGGATCTTGGGTTGTCCGATTTGGTGAGTGTGGGAACCCTTGACGAGGGGATTGCGTCCCTACTGGCAGCTGCCGTTCGTGCGCGCAAGAACATCGTTGTCGCCGGTGCCATGAATTCCGGTAAGACGACCTTGGTTCGGGCCTTGGCATCCGCCATTCCACCCAGGGAACGCGTGGTAACGATTGAACAGGCCTTCGAGCTGGCATTGGATGCCATGCCGGACCGGCATCCTGATCTGGTGGCCCTTGAGGCGCGCGAGGCGAACTCGGAAGGCCAAGGCGAGCTGTCCATGGCACGCCTTGTCCGAAGAGCCTTACGGATGAACGCCGATCGGGTGATTGTTGGCGAAGTTCTCGGGGGGGAGGTCCTAGCATTCCTCAATGCCATGAGCCAGGGACGGTCTGGATCCATGTGCACGATACATGCGGATTCCTCTGCCGGGGTCTTTCGCAGGATCGCATCGTACGCACTTCAGGCACCCGAGCGCCTCCCGGTGGAGGCCACCAATCTGCTCATTGCAGGTTCCGTTCACTTCGTCGTGTTCATAGACGTGACGACGGAGGGAGGGCGAGGGCAAGCCGGACTTGCCAATACAGCTAACCCCGCAGGAAGAGCTGTTGCAGGCCGATGGGTCGATCAAGACGGAGCACTCAGGTTCGATGCGCTCAAGCGAAGGCGGGTGGTCTCCTCTGTACGTGAAGTGGTGGACGCCGATGGGATGCAGGTCATCTCAAACGAGGTGTTCCGGCCCGGCCCGGCCCGTAGAGCGGTTCCCGGAGCGCCATTGAGGACATCGACCCTAGATGAGCTCGTTGCCAATGGCTTCGATCCTTCCCTTCTCAGCTGGGAGGGGCCATGGTGACCTTTGCATTGGTCATCGCGTGTGCTGTGGGTACGGGCGCTGGCCTGGCAGGGCTGGCAGGAGCGACTAGCGGTAATAGATCATCGCCGGACGATGGGCCCGCAGGAGCTCATCGCGTAGGGCTACCTACTAGGTGGAGATCAAAGCCGACGTCATGGTGGGTGGCCATGATTTTGCTTCCTGGCCTCGCTGGAGCGGCGATTGGAGCGATCACGAGGTGGCCGGTGGGTGCGCTGCTCGCGTTCGCTGCTGCTGCTGGGATACCGGTGCTGCTACGACAGGCAGGTGCGCGAGGGGGAGCTGATCGTGTCGAGGCGATAGCGACATGGACTGAGCAGCTACGTGACACACTTGCAGCGTCGGCTGGCTTGACGCAGGCGATCATATCCACGTCGTCTCTTGCGCCAGCAGGACTGCGCAGTGAGGTGGCCGCTTTGGCCACACGCCTGCAGAGTGGCATGCCCCTTCCTCATGCACTCGGCATCCTTGCTGACGAGATGGGTGATCCGAGTGTCGACATCGTGGTATGCGCACTCCTGTTAGCCGCGGAATGTCGTGCACAACGTCTCGGCGATCTACTTGGTGCCCTGGCGGATGCGGCGCGTGAAGAGGTAGCAATGCGACTTAGGGTAGAGGCAAGCCGCGCTTCCGCGCGAAGTGGGGTACGTACTGTAGTCATATTCTCGGTTGCCTTTGCCGGTGCTCTTGCAGTGCTGGCACACTCTTATCTTTTGCCATTCGGCAGTGTTACGGGCCAAGTCGTATTGGCTGGTGTGGGGTTGTGCTACGCAGGGGGCCTGTGGCTTATGGTCCTCATAGCCAGACCGCCGGTCCCAGTGAGGATCCTCGGTGCCCACACCGGAGAGTTGGTCAGATGCTAGTAGTTGTGCTTTCGGCATTAGGAGTCGGGATAGGTTTGGTATTGCTCGTATACGCGCTGCGCCAGCCAACGCTAAGGCCTGCCGGTCGTCTCGCAGCGTTGGACTTGCAAGGCGATCGCCTAGTGGATTATGCGAGCTCGGGGGGGTTGGACCGGCCTGGGCAATTATCCCCACACGTAACCAGGAGGTTGGCCGAGAGGGTGGCATCGGTCGAGGCCATACGCGGGCGCATATCTCCGATGCTTTCTATCACCGACCGCTCTATGGACGAGCTAGTTGTCAAGGTCGTGATGGCTGCCGGGGCTGGGGCGCTGTCGCCCCTGGTCGTCTGGGCAGCGCTCCTGTCAGCTGGCGTTCACCTGCCCTTTGCACTGCCAGTCTGGACAAGCCTGCTCGGTGCCTTGGTTGGAGGGGCCATTCCGTTCTCACAGCTCCAGGCAGACGCCAAGGCGCGCCGCAGGCATGCACGGAGAGTTGTCGGATCGTATCTAGATCTCGTCGTTCTGGCCCTGGCAGGCGGAATGGGCGTTGAAGGCGCATTGCATGCTGCCGCCGGCGTGGGTAACGACTGGGCTTCGAAGCGGGTCGCTGGCGCTTTGTCCCGAGCGCGTGATGCAGGTCGGACTCCCTGGGAGGCGTTGAGCTTGCTGGGTGTAGATCTCGGGGTGAGCGAGTTGGAGGAACTAGCGGCTGCAGTCGGGCTTGCGGGTCAAGAGGGGGCGCGGATCAGGTCGTCGCTGGCTGCCAAGGCATCGACGGCACGACGCCACGAGCTTGCCGAGGCAGAGAGCGAGGCGAACACCGTGACTGAACGCCTGTTCCTTCCAGGTGTTCTCCTTCTTACTGGGTTCATACTATTCATCGGCTATCCGGCGGTGGCAAGGATCCTTGGGGGTTTCTGAAGTGGATGATTATCAGACATCTTGTCAAAGATGTATCGAGCAAAGGAGAAGAACATATGTATTGGCAAGTGACCATTATTGCAGTATATATAAGGAGTCATCTCAACTCACTAGTATCGCGGGACGAAGAAGGAAGCGTAGTAGAGAAGGTGATCCTGACAGCTATCTTTGCTGCTCTTGCGATTGCGGTAGGTGCCATTATTGTCGCCAAGGTAACAGCAAAAGCCAACTCTATAAATCTAAACTAAGCATTCCTCATTGCAGATCCAATTCCACTATAATGAAGCGAGAGGGCGGGTCGTCTGCAGCTGAGGCTGTGATCGCCTTCCCGGTGTTCATGGTGGTGCTGCTCTTTGCAGTCCAGATGACTCTCTGGGCTCACGCTGCGTCCTTGGTCCAAGCCGCTGCCGGGGAAGGGGACCAGATAGCTCGAGCGGCAGGAGGCTCGCTACCGGCAGGCGAGCATCAGGCTGACTCCGTCCTGTCTACGCTGGGTGCGCAGGTGGTCATGGACCCATCGGTCACGGTCCGGGCCATTTCCGGTGGCATGGTCGAGGTGCGCGTGTCGGGGACGGCCGAGGCGGTGCTGCCGTGGGTGCGTCTACCGGTGGCGGCTACGCGCATAGGGCCCGAGCAAGAGTTCAGGGTCTCAGGATGACACGCTGGGATGCCTGCCAGTACGAATCGGGGAGCATGGTCGTAGAGCTCGTCGTGCTCGTTCCCCTCCTCGTGCTAGTGGCACTGCTGTGCGTGGCTCTTGGGAGGTTCGAGATGGCGCGCGAGCAGGTTATCGGTGCTGCTCGCTCTGGGGCAGAAGCGGCTTCGGTAATGGCAACGGCCTCACAGGCTGAGGCTGCCGCGTCGGCAGCCGCTGTTCCATCTGTCTTCGGCCAGGCGCGCGCCTGCTCACACCTTGGGGTGCGCACCAATGTGAGCCGGTACGAGCCAGGCGGGAGCGTTGCCGTGACGGTCGCCTGCCAGGTGTCGTTGTCCGACCTGTTTGTGCCTGGTGTGCCAGGGGTGGTGCGGGTGGAGGCCACCGAGGATGCCCCTATCGACCCGTATCGGGTAGTGGGATGAGTCCTCGTACCCGGCGATTGCCCTGGCAGCACTGTGCCTGCATGTGTGCAGGGGCTCGTTGTGAGGGCGAGTCAGGTTCCCTGAGCGCTTTCGTTGTCGTCATATTTCCCGCACTGTTCGTCCTCGTGGGTCTGGTGATAGACGGCGGAGCGGCAGTCGCGGCTCAGCGGGCTGCCACTGCCGAAGTGGAGCAAGCTGCGCGTGCGGGCGCTGGACAGCTTGCCGCGTCAGAATTGCGGAATGGCTCTGTCATCGTGAGCCCCCAGGGAGCAGTGGCTGCAGCTGAGGCTTACGCGGCGCGTGCAGGTTATATCGCAACCGTCACGGTAGCGGGCCCGACGGTCACGGTCCGCACTACAGTCCACCAGCCGACGGTGATCTTGTCCATGGTTGGCATCAGGTGGATCACCGTGTCTGCAATCGCCAGCGCCACGGACGTGCATGGAGTCACGAGGGGGGATTGAGTGATGGCTCCCGGAGCAGAGCTAGGGGATTCGGGATGGGGGGCTTGCTCTGGTTCCTCCAGCTTGGCGAGCGGCGCTAATGCGCATGGCGAAGGCCGTCCGGTTTCACGACACGGTGCTAGGAGTCCGCTTGACGCCCCGGGCAGGTTGGCTGGATGGGGCGCGCTCGTAGGACTCGCGGGGCTTGTGCTCGGTATTCCCGCGATGATGTTGTCGGTAGGCGCAGTACCGCCAGTTGTCGGGCTGGTTCTGAGTGCTGCTCATGTCATGGTCCGTCCGGCTCTGATCCCCCGGCTGGCGAGCGATCCCCTGACCAGAGGATTGTTCGAGCACGCCGCGATCATGACGGCTTGGCTGGCCTGGAGCTGGCTTCTGGTGGCCGTGGTGGCAGACGTGCTTGCCCGCATGCGTGGCAGACCTGTAGCGCAGTTGCCCGGCAGTCGTCGTCTTCAGGCTGTAGTGGGCAGCATGGTCGGATCATGTCTGGCGGCATTGGCGTTGCAGTCCGCACCCGGTGGCGGGCTTGTGCTCAGCACCGGGGCCCTCCGCTTGCAGGTGAGACCGGTGGCCGCTGTGCTCGTTGACCCAGACAGCGCTGCCCTCGTGGTGATACCACGAGATACGGGAGGTATGTCTCAGGGTTCTTGGCCCGATGAAACCGCCCCTGGTAAGCCTGAGGCTAGGCAGATCAGCTCTTCATTGGCACCACCGGGTCGAAGCACACCTGACCCCCCAAGCTTCCCACGTTCTTACGTAGTGAAGCCCGGCGACACGCTGTGGTCTATAGCTGCCAGCCAACTCGGTTCACCGCTGCGGTGGCAGGACCTTGCCAAGATGAATCTTGGCATGCTTCAGGCGGACGGGCAGCGCCTGGACAATGCCAACTGGTTGCAGCCTGGCTGGGTTTTGCAGCTGCCGCCGGCGGTACACGTACCGCCTGGTCTAGAAACTCCCGCAGCACACCTTGCGGTGCCGGTGGCTAACACTGTGATGCCAGGTCTCCAGGATGGATCGGCAAGGGTGGGGATCGCAGTGACAACGGCCGCTGATCAGGTTACGCCAGGGAATGCCGGCGCGACACCCGGCCTCGACGGCTCGACGCCCTCCACCACGCCCTCCCCGACGCCCTCCACCACGCCCTCCCCGACGCCCAGCCTCGACGGCTCGACGCGCTCCACGACCTCGCCAGGGGGAAGTGCGGGTGGTCGTCCAGCTGACCGGTGGCCTGCGGGCGAGATTTCCGAAGGGATCCTGGCCGCCGGGATGCTTGCTCTCCTGGCTCGTATGCGAGTCGCCCAGTCTCGCCATCGACGCGAGGGCAGAATGGTCCGACTTCCCCTGGATCGTATGGCAGAGGCCGAGCGCCGACTTCGCCTGGTTTCAGATGCCCCCGGCGCCGACTGGGTTGATCTAGCTCTTCGCGCTTTTTACGCGGTTCGGCTCGGAGTGCCCGGCCGGGTAGCTAACGTCGTCGCTGTCTGGCTACGGCCTCGCGAGGTGGAATTGGTTCTGGATGTGGACGTCGTACTTACGCCCCCGTTTGTGGAAAGCCGACGCCGATCGGCTTGGATACTTTCACGCGACGCATCCGTACTTGCGCACCTGAGTGTCGATGCTTGTCTGAAGGATACGGATATTCCGCTACCGTGCTTGGTGACCATTGGCAAGAGCGATGAGGGGGTGTTGCTCGTCGATCTCGAGCATGCCGGTTCCCTTTGCATATCGGGATCCAAGGCTCAGTCGATGTTGCGTGCCATCATCGTGGAGCTAATTGTCTCACCCTGGAGCGAGCGTGCAGAACTCCTCGTCATAGGCAGTTTAGGAATGCTCGGCGGGCTAGGTGCGATCGACAGAGTACGCCATATTGCCGAGTTGAGCGGAATGATCAATTCGCTTAGCCGCAGGGCTGAAGAATCGCAACGGTTGCTCAGGTCAGCCGGTTATAGCACGGCAGCAGAGGCCCGCAGACTGGAGGGCGGGGATGCGTGGGATGTAACTGTAGTCATCTGTGGGGATGATGTCGTGACTGAAGAGTTGGACGCTCTAAATTCTCTATTAGAAATCGCCGGTGATGGCGGGAACGGAGTCATAGCTGTCGTGGCTGGAGCTGTCAGCGGGGCGAAGTGGCAGGCTGAGGTCGATGAGGGACCAATGAACCTACACATGAGCTCGGACCTTGATGATACAGGTATAGTCTGGCCTCCAGAGGTCAATTCCGATACAGCTGATGCACTAGGTGAATTGCTACATCTGGCCTCAGATCTGACGGACGTTGCGCCGACGGCGCAACCATATAATGAGCTCCAGATCCAGATAGTCCAGCCAGTTATGGAGCTCCAGGTCAAGGATGCTGATATAAGTCGTTCATTGCACAGTTCTCCAGAACTCATAAAGGCTGACAAGATAGATCAGGAGGATAATGTTGCTACTTCCAGTGCCTTAGCCAAATCAAATATTCTATCACATGGATCCAGTTACGTAGCTGATAAGAATCTCTGGCAGTGTGCTACGGGACAAATGCAAATAGAGTATCGTGAGTCCGTCGATAGCGAAGTGGAAATCTGTGTTCTTGGTCCTGTAGAGGTACTAGGTGCAGCAAGACCGTTTAGCAGAGCGTGGAGCATTGAGCTGATTGCATTCCTAGCAATGCATCCAGCAGGGGCACTCAATGACCAGTGGTCTACAGCACTGTGGCCAGATTGCTTGATGGCGACTGCCAGCCAGCACTCTACTGTATCGGCAGCACGGCGGGCATTAGGTACATCTCGCACTGGAGTCGACCATCTTCCGCGCTCGCGGGGCCGTCTACAGCTGAGCTCGACAGTCACTACAGATTGGGACAAGTTCGTTGCTCTGTCACAGCAGAACAACCCCGCTTGTTGGGAAGATGCACTGGCACTGGTGCGAGGCAGGCCCTTCGAGGGACTCCGTTCTTATGACTGGGCAATTATGGAAGGTATAACTGCTGCTATAGAGGCAGGTGTAGTTGACCTGGCCTCTCGTCTATCAGGGCATTGTTTAGCGGCTGGTGATGCAGATAGGGCTCAGTGGGCTGCGCGACAAGGCTTGCGTATATGCCCATACGATGAGCGGCTATATCGGGTGCTTCTTCGGGCCGCTGACCTTGCTGGTAATCCGGCTGGTGTGGAGTCTGTCATGGCTGAGCTGGTGCACCTTATTGCCGACGACGTTGAGCCGTTTGATGCAGTACATCCCGAGACAGCGTCCCTTTATAAGTCCCTATCAAGGCGGTCCATCTACTCACGCTAAGCAACGGGCCTCTGCTTGGGGGGAGCCTGTCTCAGCTGTTTCGGTCCATCAGGTCTGCGTAGGGCATGGTCAGCTCACTGGGCTCCGACAGTTGACGAGGGTAATCTGTTAGTCGGCGGGCCCTCCGTTGGCAAGGTTCCTCTACAAACTTGCCCCTGGTGCAAGGTGGGTCATCGGGGATGGTCGTGGCGCACTCTTGGGAGATCCGCGTGTCCCTGAGCACAGCACCAGTCCAGGTCGGCTAGCCCACCTTGGTGCGCGCGCGTGGACACCCGACCGCTTCCGACAATCTGACGTGCCTGGCTACCTGGGCGAGAGTGGCTCTATGCGTGGGGAGATGTGGTCGGGACGAGATCGACAGCTACATGGCATCCGATCGAGTGGCTTTACAAGAAGCACCGTATTCGACGGCTTGGCTACACGGGTAGGTATGAATAGAGCCAGGCTGCCACGGTCATGCCGTGCTCGAATCTGAATTGTCTCAACTGAAGGAGTCGGCACCGAGCTGACGGCGGTTGACATTCTGGGGGGGGTGCGAACTACATCAGATGTAGCTAGATGTCGTAATGCGATGGCGTGTATCCCGGGGCGGTACCTTACCGGAGCCTTGCTTGGGTCCGGCAGGACTAAACAATTATGAGCAGGCAAGGTTGTGGTTAAGACGCTGGCGAAGATCCTGGCAAAGCGAATTGTCGATACTGCTTGTGCCGCCTAATCGGGCGGACAGAGTGACAGGGAGTTGAAACCATGAGCAGTGCTACAACTGTTATAGGGAACCTGACGCGTGATCCGGAGATCCGCTATACGCGCGAGGGTCAGGCGAGTTCGACCTTCGGCTTGGCCGTTACGCGGCGCTGGCAGCCCAGGGGAAGCGATACATGGGAGGAGGCGACGTCCTTCTTCGACGTCGTGTGCTGGCGGGATCTGGCCGAGAACGTTGCTCTGAGCCTGGCTAAGGGTATGCGGGTCGTGGTGAGCGGTCGGCTCGAGCAGCACGCGTGGGAGACCGATGAGGGCGATCGGCGTAGCAGGGTGGAAATAGTCGCTGATGATGTAGGACCGTCGTTGCGTTTTGCAACCGCAGAAGTGCTCCGGGCCGAGCGCCGAGAGGAAGCGTCGCGAGACGTAGCGGGCATTGCTGAGGACAGTGACAAAGCGGCTTGCGCCGCTGGGACTGAGGCGGTCGCCGTCGAGGCGTGAGCGGAGCCGGACCGGCCTGCGTCGTCAGGCGCTTGAGGGGGCTTGCGGCGCGGCCGGCATCTCCGGTCCGTTTAACAGGAGGGAAAAACTGATGAACAGTGCTGGTGTCCCATGGTGGGTTGTGGCATGGCCGTCTGGCTGTTACGAGAGATACGGTCAGCTATTGCATGTTATTGAGCGTGCGGGAGTGCGCAGTGTTGTATGGATATCGCCATTGAGCAGTGTTGGCCAGGTTGGGATGCTATTTGCACTGATGGGTTTTAGCGGTATCGGCATACTACAGAGTCATCGCTGTGCCATAGATCATAGGAATAGAGAGTGCAAGTCAGAGGACAAGGCCCAGATATGCGATCCTATCAAAGAGAAAATATGATGAGTGGTTGGCAAGGTCCAGAGGTCGGTACCGGTACCCAGGTCCGTTTTGCCCGAGCGGTTGTTCTTACGAAGAACGAGGCATTTGACGCATGCTCAACATTGGCTGATGCCGAGCGAGTATTACTCCGCGGCCGTTGTGTGGTGGAGGCGGCACGGTTAGCGGCTCTATTCGAACTGGTGGAGTGTCGCCTTGCTGACTACTGAAGCAGACAGTGTCAGAGTTTCGCGAATGACGGTGGATCACTCATGCACCGGAGCCATCATGAATCAGCCAGTTACAGGCACGCTATCGAGGGAGGACGGTATCGCCCGCCTCAGGATGCTGAGGCTCGAACTCGAGCGACAGGGAGTTTACGCAGTAGCGGCGCCCCGTGGGCAGGGGCCCGTCGTGGAAGACATGACCGAGGTGCCCTCCACAGTTGGCACAGACAATCTCCGTTCTTACCATCCCGAGGATCGAATCTTCCTGCTCGGCGACAGCGCTGGGAGCGAGCGGTCTCGTGAAACTAGGCCACCCAGAGCCGGAGTCGAACTTGTCGGAAGTGTCGAACAACGCTTGTCCGCAGCCAGCGCAAAGGAAACGCCCTTCGCCGGAGACGTGGAGCAGTTCTCCGCTCCACGGAGGCTCGGTCCCCTTCTCGCGCAGTATGTGGTAGCGCTCTGGCGAGAGTCCGGCTGTCCGCACCTGCTGTCCAGGAGCGCTAGTGCCACCGGTGCCTGCGTTACTCATCGCAATAGCCTCCCTTGCTTCTCACAGAGCTTAGAGGCTGAGCAGGCTGAGCGGGTCTGCTCATCTGGACGAGGTGGTACTTGTGACGGAGCTCGATCCTGTCATGGGCAGAGTGAGGGAATTGCCCTTGGAGCCGCCACGGCCGCCGGCAGTGCTTCCGGGATCGTCATGACCTCCACCCCCTGTACGGGCCAGCACGTCACCGATCATGGAATCGGAATTGGCCAGGGCCGCCGCGAGGAACCGGTATGTCCACTCCTCGGCTAGCGATCTCGTCTCCAGGAAGACTATCGGCACCGATGGATATCGAACCTGGAGCGTTGCAAGCAGGTCCAGCAGGAATCCCGGTGCCACGTGTGCGTGGGATAGCAGCTTTGAGTAGCGATCCTCCACCACCACAGCCGACCTTTCCATGCCAGCCAGCTCTGCCAGCTGGAATGACAGAGTGCCGTCGACCAGACAGCTCGAGAGGTCATCGAGTGACTTGCGTTCCACGGCGGCTACGAGCGCCCTGCAGGAGCCGGGATGTGGCCCCGCCGACTCGCCGTACACGGCGTAGTCGCCTGCGGTGAGAGTCTCCCGTTTGGTCACGACCCGCTGGCGGGCGAAGCGATACGGGTATCGTTCACGGCTGTCGACGAGTATGGTCAAGCTCTCCAGGCCGGAGGCTTTCCGGCTCGGCACGCGGACCGCGGGACGCGAGGAACGCGCCGTACGTGGCGACTGCCAGAAGATTGCCTCCCTCCCGTTTCGGAGCCGGGTGAAGATCAGTTGCGATCGGTTCTCGCGGGGGCGATCGAGCACGAGGTCGATGGCGATGCCTCGCCTTACACAGGACCGGACGGGTACGGTTTCCACCACATCGGGCTCGTCGGGCCATTCGTCGAGTGGGTGGCAGTACACCCGTGATGTCCGTGGCCAACGGTCTCGTGCCTTGAGCAGGAGGTCACCGTTGACAAGCGGCACGCGGACCAGCCATGGCAATGCCGACTCCGGGTCTGGGTTCCGAGCAATCACGAACATGGTGCCCACGACCCAATTCTTACGCCTGCGAGAGCCGCCTGGGCTCGTCGCTGCCTGTCATGGATCCGCGATCGCCTAGTTCGTGGCAGCACGTACCCTCGGTTAGCCGGATAGCTCCCTCGTGTCCACGGTGCCCAGAACCGACCGGCTAGTCAACGGAACAGATCCTCTGGTGGAGGCCGCACGATCTCATCGCTCACCGATGATCGCCGCATCCACGTCCGGTCGACGCCGCGGACTATGGCGGCAGGGACCCCCATGGCCTTGCCCATGACCAGCTCTGCCGCACCTGCGATCTCGTCGACCACGCAGACCTCGGTTGCCACCAACGGCCGGCCGAGGGAATCGGTGGTCCCGCGCAGGTCGAGGATCGCCCCCACCCCCGCACAACCTATCGCCACGTCTGTGAGCCCTCTCCGCCAGGTGCGCCCAAAGGTGTCGGAGATGACGACGGCTACGTTGACCCCGCTTCGTGCTCGCAACCCGTCGCGAAGGCGGCGTGCCGATCGGTCTGGATCGACTGGTAGCAGAGCAGCTTGGCCCTCCTCGATGTTGGACAGATCGACACCGGCGTTCGCGCATATGAAACCATGTCTGGTCTCGCTGATGACGAGCTCTCCTCGGCGCCGCAGGATCCTTACGGACTCGCTTTCCACCAAGCGCACCTTGGCCTCGGGATCGCCCGGATCAAGATGCACGAGCCTGTTCTCGGCTTTGGAGATTACCTTC